>CAZHAY010000021.1:0-31929 GCA_964530545.1 uncultured Marinobacter sp. | reverse complement strand
GTTTCAATTTGCAACTCTTTTTGAGTACACTTTGACCATGGCAAGAAAACGTTTTGATGACTCAAGCTGTTCCGTTGCGCGGGCACTCAATGAGGTGGGTGACTGGTGGTCACTGCTGATTGTGCTGCAGGCCATGTACGGCACCCGTCGCTTTGTGGACTTTCAGCAGGAACTGGGCATCGCCCGGAATATTCTGGTGGACCGCCTGTGCCGCCTGGTGGATAACCAGGTGCTGCGCAAGGTGGATGTGGGCGAGCATGGCTCCCGGTTTGAATACCGGCTGACCGACAAGGGCCGGGATCTGTTCCCGGTGGTGATTGCCCTGCGCCAGTGGGGTGACCGATACAATCCCTGCCCGGATGGGCCGCCGCTGGACCTTCGGGACCGCCGCACGGGACAGCCGGTCCGCCAGCTGGAAGTTCAGGACGCGGAAGGCACCGCCCTGACGGTCCGCGACGTGTTCGTCTCCGAAGAGTCCCTGAACGACCAGAAAAACCCCGCCTGACGCTCGCCGCTTTAAGGCGGACTTTTGAGGTGGGTCAATGTTGCGGCTGCCTTCCCCGCCTCCACCGCTCTCACTTGCGTTAAATCAATTTTCTCTGTCTCTGCCGGTGTAGCCTTGGCCCCGTTACAACTTATGGTCAAGGAGCTTCTCATGCCTCGTAAACTCACCCTGGGTATTCTCGCCGCCGGTCTGCTTGTCGCCGGTTCCGCACAGGCCTATCAGGCCGGGGACGTTATCATCCGCGCCGGTGCCGTGACGGTGGATCCCAACGAATCCAGCAGTCGCGTTGGTCTGGCAGGGACCGGGCTTGCGGACCAAGGCTGGAAGGTCGGCGTTGATTCGGATACCCAGCTGGGGCTTTCCGGCACCTGGATGATGACCGACTCTTTCGGTCTCAGCCTGCTGGCCGCCACCCCATTTCAGCACAATCTTTACGGTGCCGGCAGCCTGCCCCGGTCGGTGGATCTTGGCAGCACCAAACATCTGCCGCCAACCCTGACCCTGCAGTATTATCCGCTGCACAGCAGTCACCGGATTCAGCCCTATGTCGGCGTCGGGGTGAACTACACGGTCTTCTTTGAGGAAGAAACCAGCGACACGCTGACGGCGGCGGTGGATAACTACCTTGGCGGCGGCGTGGTCAGCTCGACCCGCATGGACCTGGACGACAGCTTTGGCGTGGCCGCAGAAATCGGCGTGGATATTCGTCTGAACGATCAGTTCGGCATTAACGCCGGCATCTGGTGGGCCGATATCGAGACAACCGCCAGGATTGACGCTTTCGATGCAGCCGGCAACAAACTGGGTACGGCCAAAGTGGATGTCGACATCGACCCCATGGTTTACATGGTGGGCTTTACCTACAGTTTCTAGTCTAACGAAGTCCGTGTCGGCGCCTTGGACTGGGGTGTCGGTCGCGTTCTCCCTTAGCGGGGCCCGGTAACGGTGACCCCGCTTTTTTTGGTCATAAAAAAGCCACTGCCGGGATCGGCAGTGGCTCTTCTGTGATCAACGCCGGCCCGTCAGCAAGGACGCCGCCACGCTAACCAGGTGCTATCAGGCAGACTGTCGCTGACCGGAACGGCTCTGACTCCTGCCCTGCCCTTGCGCCGGACCGCGGCCACGACCACCCGCGCCGGAACGCGCCGGACGCTGACCATCGGGACGGCCAGTGCCACTGCGTGCATTACCACCACCGCCACCGTTACGGGCGCGGCTGGGGTCTGCCTTGGCTTTGGGCCTCAGGGGCAGGTTGTTCTGGGGCTCGAAGCCTTCCACTTCCTTACGGGGCAACTGCTTTTTGATCAGCTTTTCAATGCCTGCCAACAGCTTGCCTTCATCCGCGCTCACCAGCGACAGGGCATGGCCGCTTTCACCGGCACGGCCAGTACGGCCGATGCGATGCACGTAGTCTTCCGGTACGTTTGGCAACTCGAAGTTGACCACCTGGGGCAACTGCTTGATATCCAGCCCACGGGCCGCGATGTCGGTCGCCACCAGCACGCGGATATCCCCCTGCTTGAACTCCGCCAGGGCACGGGTGCGGGCACCCTGTGATTTGTTACCGTGGATCGCCGCCGCAGTGATACCGTCGCTTTCCAGCTTCTTGGTCAGGCGGTTGGCACCATGCTTGGTACGGGTGAAGACCAGAACCTGATCCCAGTCGTTATCGCGAACCAGCTTGCTCAGCAGCGCGCTCTTGCGGCTCTGATCCACCGGGTAGACGGACTGCTTTATGGACTCCGCTGTGGTGTTGCGGACGGCCACTTCCACCTGAACCGGATTGTTCAGCAGGCCCTGGGCCAGGGTCCGGATCTCACTGGAGAAAGTCGCAGAGAACAGCAGGTTCTGGCGCTTGGCCGGTAGCAGCGCGAGTATCTTGCGGATGTCCCGGATAAAGCCCATATCCAGCATGCGGTCGGCTTCGTCCAGTACCAGGATCTCCACTTCGTTAAAGCGCACGGCGTTCTGCTGATACAGGTCCATCAGACGTCCTGGTGTAGCTACCAGCACATCCAGCCCCTTGCGCAGCTTCATCATCTGGGGGTTGATCTTGACGCCGCCGAACACCACTGCGGACTGGGTGGGTACGTATTTGCTGTACAGGTTCACGCTGTCGTGCACCTGAGCGGCCAGTTCCCGGGTCGGGGTCAGAATCAGCGCCCGGGGGCCCTTGCCCTGACGGGGATTTTCACTGAGCCGCTGTAACAACGGCAGGGTAAAACCGGCGGTCTTGCCAGTACCGGTCTGCGCCGCAGCCATTACATCCTTGCCGGATAAGACGGCGGGGATGGCTTTAGCCTGAATGGGTGATGGGGTTTCGTAACCCTGATCGGTGGTGGCACGGACCAGCTGCTCGGAAAGGCCGAGGGAAGTAAAACTCATATTGGATTAACTCTTGATTGTTCTGCCTCCACCAACGCCGGTCAAACGGAACATTGCGGGCAGATGCCATGCATCGTGCATGGAAAAAAGACGACTACGGTCGCTCACCGGTATCGGGAGGACGTCCTCTGACGGGTCGTATGAAGTGTCGCAAAGAAGGCAAATTGCCAGAAACTGCGGATCCTTAGAGGCAGGATGCGGGCACAGTAACAGGTTGAACCGGCGATAGCCATCGCAGATTCACCTATATTGCTGCCCTTGGTTCATCTGCGACGGCGCGTCCTTCTACGCTGCGAGCCCCATGGTCAGTGACGCCGCCAGAATACCCGTTGCCACCAGCAGAACCATCGATAACCGGAAGTTCCACTGCAGGGCAATCTGCCGCGCCGGGTAGCCGGTCAGGCGCTCCATCAAAAGCGAGTTGGCGGCGTGGGGCGACCCCGCCGAGGTAATGCCCCAGCCGCTGACCATGGCCATGCCCAGACCCAGCATCGCATCGGCCGGCCACAGGGGTCCCAGTACTCCGCCCACCAGCGTGCCGATCACGATCGGGTTAAACCCGCCGATACCGCCGATGAAAAATACCCAGGGCACCAGCAGGGCCAGTAGGGGAAAGGCCCAGGCTGGCGGCATGAAGCTGTCGCCCATCAGGCCCAGGGCCAGCAGGCTGATCAGTGCGCCGATAAAGGCCGAGCCCCCGACAATAATCAGCTCATTGCTGACCGGCGCCATGGAAGGCAATCCCAGCCGCTGACCCTGCACGCCGCGAAAGATAAAGCCCGTTATCGCGGCCACCAGACAGCTCAGGGTCACAGCCCGGGAGTAACTCAGATCAGCATAGCCACTGAGCAGGAACACCCCGGCGCAGATCAGTCCGATAATCCCGGCAAATCGCAGCCAGGGGCCCAGCCCAGCCCGTACATCTCCTTCCGGTGGCGACACGTCCTCTGGTTCCCGCTGCCAGGCGCTGACGAGCAGAACCACCACCGCCAGCGGCAGGCTCAGGGCGATCAGTTCCCAGCTCTGCAGCCCGGGCAAAAACGTGACCGTCATAACAATCGAGATCGACAGGGGCGAACACATGGGCGACGCGGCAAAACCCCGCACCACCGCCCGTACCGCATTGCGACTGGTGGCGGAATCTCCTTTTTCCCGCATACGATGGCCGATCAGCGACCCGACAATGCCCACCGAGCCGAAATTCAGCGGCACGGATAATAGCCCGGTGCCAAACGCCAGACTGTAATAGCGGGCGAGCGGTCGACCGCTGAACAGGCTGCCGGACAGGCGCAACAGATCACGGGAATTGCCAAGCACCGATGACAGCAGCATGACGGTCAGGATCAGCGCCGACAGCCGGGTCATATTTTCACTGGCTGTCACCAGCGCGGCTGGCTGGACCAGGCCCGCGACGACGGCACCCGCCACCACCAGCGTGAATAACATACGAGCGACCAGGCGCAGCTCACGCCACGCCAGAAACACCGCCAGCACTACGCAGACAGCGCCTGCGGTCATCGCCCCCGGCAGAAAGGAAAGCACACCACACAGCAGGGCGATATAAGCCAGTCCGGAGCGCAGCGTAGTTGTGACGGAATGTCCGGGGCGAGTCATTTGTGGTCACTTTTGATACGGGTGAGCTACTATTAAATGATCGCATCGATGATACACGATGCCAGCGAATCATTATAAAACTTATAATTAGCTGACAACACCAATAACAACAATGGACACCGCTACCATCTCACCCGGGCATTCCGGTACCAACCCTCTCGGATTTTCGCTCGCTCTATCGCAAAGCGACGTGAAATACCTGGCGGCCAGGCCGTTGCTACAGCAGCACCTGCAGCCACCAGTCTCAAGCAAGCTGCAGCATCCTCAAAGTGCACAACAACAACCAAGGAGCACGCAATGAAACCTGCCCAATCATCCAATCGCTGGCAGAAAACCCTACTCAGCACTGCCACTTCCATCGCCCTCGCCTCGGCCGGCATGGTGGGGCTGGCGACAACGGCCCACGCTCAGGACAGTTTCAAGGTGGGCTTTGTCACCTTCCTGTCGGGTGGCGCGTCTGGCCCCTTCGGTGTCCCGGCGTCCCAGGGCGCCAGGGTCGTGGTCGACGCCATCAACAGCGGTAATCTGCCAGCGCCCTATGATTCGAAAGGGGTCAACGGGCTGAACCTGGAAATGGTGGAAGTGGACGAAGCGGGCGGCCCCACCAAGCAGGTGGAGGAGTACCGTAACCTGGTGGAGCGGCAGAAGGTGAACGCCGTTATCGGCTATATCTCCTCCGGCGACTGCCTGGCGGTGGGTCCGGTCGCGGAAGAGATGAAAACCTTCACCATCGCCTTCGACTGCGGTACCTCCCGCATGTTTGAGGAATTGAAGAACCCCAGGTACGTGTTCCGCACCGGTCTGGATGCGGTGGCGGATAACGTGGGTGCCGCCCGCTATCTGGCCGACACCCGCCCGGACGCCGTGCGCATCGCGGGCATCCAGCAGAACTACGCCTGGGGCCAGGACTCCTGGCAGGACTTCACGCTGGCACTGGAACAGCTGATGCCAGACGCGGAGACCGTCAATAACCAGATGCCACAGATCTTCCAGGGCAGCTACAGCACCGAGATCTCTGCCCTGCAGACCCGCCGGCCGGAAATTGTCCACTCCTCCATGTGGGGTGGTGATATGGAATCCTTTGTCGCTCAGGCCAACGCCCGTGGTCTGCTCGGCCAGGCTACTGCCCTGCTGACCACCGGTGAATCCGGCCTGCACCGGTTCGACGGTCAGGCACCCAACGGCACCATTGTCGGCGGCCGCGGGCCGTTTGGCGGATTCATGCCGGACAACGATCTGAGCCAGTGGTTCAACAAGGCCTATGAAGAGAAGCACGGCACACCTCCCAGCTACCCCGCCGCCAAGGCCGCTCAGGCCATCCTGGCGCTAAAGTATGCCGCGGATAACGCCGGCGCCGACGGTGTTCCCAGTGCCGACCAACTGGCTGCGGCCCTCAAGGGCGCCAGCTTTGAGTCCGTCAGCGGCACGGTCAGTATGAGCCTCGCCGGTGGACACCAGGCCCTTCAGCCCATGCTGTACGGGGAATATCATTTCGCCGACGGCAAGGGTGAACTCCGTAATGTGAAATCCTACCCTGGCGACTGTGTATCAGCGCCCGACGGTTACAACGCTCAGCAATGGATCAAGGAAGGCTTCCCCGGCTCCAGCTGTGACTAAAGCCGCCCGTTGAACCCGCACCGGCGGTGAGCACCGCCGGTGAACCCCACCTGACCGGAGTAACCTTGATGTTGACCGTCTGGGCAATACTGATTGACGGGTTTATCTATGCCTCCTGGCTGTTTCTGGTGGCCGCCGGGCTGACTGTTATTTACGGGGTCATGCGCATTCTCAACATGGCCCACGGCAGCCTGTACGCATTGGGCGCCTATGCTGCCGCTTCGGCCCTGGGCTGGTACTACGCCGGTGGCGGCGATCAGCTGTGGATGGCCTTTGCCATTATTGCCGTGAGCGCCATCGCCATCGGTGCCGTCGCCGGGCTTGCCATTGAGCGTGGCCTGCTGCGTCTGATGTACGGCCGTGACGAGATCCTGATGCTGATCATCACCTTCGCCGTGCTGCTGATTCTTGAAGATGTGATGAAGCTGGTATGGGGCACCACCCCCTACTTCGCCTATCAGCCCTATGCCGCTATGGGGCGAATCAGTATCGATGTGCTGACCGTTTCCCGTTATGACCTGATGGTGCTGGCGGTATCGGTGGTGATCGGTGTCGGCCTCTGGTTCTGGCTGGAGCGCACCCGCATCGGCAAGATTCTCCGCTCCATCATTCACGACCGGGAAGTCTCTACCGCCATGGGCGTGAACGTGGGCCGCATGTTCACCATTACCTTTATGATCGGTGCCACCCTGGGCGCCATCGCCGGCGGCCTGACCGCCCCGATCATTTCGGTGGTGCCCGGTATCGGCATTGAGGTCATCGTCCTGGCCTTTGCCGTGGTGGTCACCGGCGGGCTGGGCAGCATCACCGGCGCGGCCGTGGGCGCCATTATTGTTGGCCTGGCCCGGGCGACGTCGATTCATACCATGCCCGAGCTGGAGCTGTTCATCATTTATGCGGTCATGGCCGCGGTGCTGGTGTTCCGGCCACACGGGCTTTTCGGGCGCGCGGTTGCGAGGAAAATATAATGACAACAGACAGAACCGAACTGGCCCTGATTGCCGTCGCCATTGCGGTGGCGGTAGCCGCTCAGTTCAGCCCCAACTGGCTGGTGTTCACCCTGACCCTCGCCCTGTCTACCGGCATGGTGGTGATGGGTGTGGTGATGCTCATGCGCGCCGGTCTGGTGTCCTTCGGGCAGGGGCTGTTCTATTGCCTCGGCGGTTACGCCGTCGGCCTGGGGGGACGCTTTCTGGGCATCACCGATGCGCTGGCGTTGATTGGCCTGGGGGTGGTCACTACCGTGGTGGTCGCCATGATTCTCGGGCTGCTGGTGACCCGGTACCGTGAGATTTTCTTCGCCATGCTGTCGCTGGCGTTCTCCATGATCCTGTACGGCATTCTGGTCAAAAGCCACGGCCTGGGCAGTACCGACGGCTTCGGGGTAGTGGACTGGACCCTGTTCGGGCTGAGCTCTGAAAACGACGGCGCCATGATGGCACTGATGCTTGCCCTTGCCCTGGCGCTGGCGATTGCCCTGTTCCTGAACCGTTACTTCAGATCCAGCGTTGGACTTGCCTGCGAAGCGATCCGGGAGAATGAGGTGCGGGTGGAATACATGGGTATCTCCCGTCAGCAGACGCTCTATATCAACTATGTGATTGCGGCAGCTGTAGGCTCCGTCGGGGGCTCCATGACCGCGCTGGCAGCCGGGCATGTGGATCCCACCATGGCGTACTGGACCGTTTCCGGCGAATTCGTGTTTATCGCCATCCTTGGCGGCACCGGCCATGTGGCGGCACCGTTTATTGCGGCGCTGATCTTCACCCTGGTCCGTACCTACGCCATTGAGCTGGCGCCCAACGCCTGGCAGATGATTCTCGGCATTGTGCTGCTGTTGATCATCCTGTTCCTGCCCAAGGGCATCTGGAGCCTGTTCACCCGCAAGAAAAGGGCTGCGTCATGACCGAAATTCTGAAAACCGAGGGCCTGTCCCGTTATTTCGGTGCGGTGACCGCGGCCGAGGACATTAATATAACCATCACTGACGGCGAGGTTGTCGGCGTTATCGGCTCCAATGGCGCGGGCAAAACCACGTTTATCAATATGGTGACCGGCTACCTGCCGCCTTCCAGCGGTACCATCTGGTTCGACAGTCAACCCATCAAGGGTCTGGGACCCCGCAAGCTGATGCGCAAGGGCCTGACCCGTTCCTTCCAGATACCGCAACTGTTCCTGGAACTCCCGGTGATCGACAACCTCGCCATTGCACTGGCAGCCGCGGAACAGAAACAGTTCCAGATGCTGCGGCCGGTGCACACCCCGGAGCGGATGCAGGCCGCCGAAGAGATCCTCGAACAGATGAACATCAGCCAGTACCGGGACGAGATGGTCACCGCCATGCCCCAGGGCGCCCGCAAGCTGCTGGATATCGCCATTGCCATGCTGGGCAACCCGCGCATGCTGCTGCTGGACGAACCCACCAGCGGCGTCAGCATGGATGAAAAATACCCGCTGATGGATACCGTGATGGAAGCGGTACGGGCCCGGGGCCTGACCGTGCTCTTCGTGGAGCATGATATGGAAATCGTGCGGCGCTACGTCACCCGCGTACTGGCCTTCGCCAGCGGCGTGGTGATCAAGGACGGCCCGGTGGCCGACGTTCTGGCCGACACCCGGGTGCAGGAGCTGGTGACCGGTAAACAACAGTCTGCCAGCCAGGATGGGGGAGCCGCCTGATATGAGCCTTGAAATATCCAGTCTCGACGTTTCCATTGAAGGCATCGGCATTCTGCGGAACATCAACCTGTCCATACCGACGGGCAAAATGGCCGGCCTGATCGGCCACAACGGGGCGGGCAAGACCACGCTGATCCGCGCCATCATGGGCCTGCTGCCGCCGGACCAGGGAACACTCCTGTTCAAGGGCGAGGACATCACCCGGTCGCCAGCCCATCGCCGCGCCGCCATGGGCATCAGTTACATGCCGGAAGACCGTCGCCTGATTCCGGACCTGACGGTGACCGAGAACATGCTGATGCCAGCCTGGGCCAATAAGATTCGCGATGGCGAAGACCGCCTCAAATGGATCTACTCGCTGATGCCGGAAATCGCCGATTTCGGTGATCGCAAAGCCCTGCAACTGTCCGGTGGCCAGCAGAAACTGGTGGCCCTGGGCCGTGCCCTGATTCCGGGCCGGCAGATGATTCTGCTGGATGAACCCTTCGAAGGAGTGGCACCGGTGCTGGCCCGGCGGCTGTCTTCGGTCATCGGCGATCTTCGGGGTGAAGGGCTGACAGTGCTCATTGCCGAATCCGACGATACCCACTCCGCCGACCTGGTGGATGCCACCTGGCGGATTGAGCGCGGTGCTGTTTCACATGGTCGCAGGGATGCGTCAGAATCAGCGGATTGACCAACGACTGCCCGATCCGAACAAGGAGAATAACCATGAAAATCCGCGCCGCCGTACTGCAGGCCATCGGCACCGCCCGCCCCTACAACGAAACACGGCCACTGGTGATTGAAGAGCTGGAACTGGACTCGCCCGGGGACAACGAAGTGCTGGTACAGATCAAGGCAGCGGGCCTGTGTCACTCAGACCTGTCGGTGATCGACGGTAACCGGCCCCGCCCGGTACCCATGGCCCTGGGCCACGAAGCGGCCGGCATCGTTAAGGAAGTCGGCAATGGCGTACGGGACCTGAAGCCCGGCGATCATGTGGTTGCGGTCTTTGTACCCAGCTGCGGCCATTGCGAGCCCTGTGCCGAGGGTCGTCCGGCCTTATGCGAGCCCGCCGCGAAAACCAATAACGCCGGCACTCTGGTCAGCGGCGGGCACCGGCTGCGCCGCGCCGACGGCACCCCGGTGAACCACCATCTCGGGGTTTCCGCCTTTGCAGACCACGCCGTGGTATCCCGGGATTCGCTGGTGAAGGTTGATCCGGAGCTGCCTCTGCATCACGCTGCGCTGTTTGGCTGCGCGGTACTCACCGGCGTCGGCGCTGCCATCAATTCCGCCGATATCCGCGCAGGCCAGACGGTGGCTGTTGTGGGTCTTGGCGGCGTTGGTCTGAACAGCGTTCTGGGTGCCCTCGTTGCCGGTGCCAGCGAAGTGATTGCCATTGACCTGGACGATAGCAAACTCGCTCTGGCCAGAGAGCTGGGGGCGACCCATACGTTCAATTCGGGCGCGGAAGGCGTGGTGGACCAGATCAGACAACTGACCCACGGCGGCGTCAACTGTGCCATTGAAATGGCCGGCTCTGAGAAAGCGCTGGAATTCGCCTATCAGATCACCCGCCGCGGCGGCACCACGGTGACCGGCGGCCTCGCCCACCCGGAGAAAAAAGTGGCCCTGCAACAGGTCAGCCTGGTGGCTGAAGAGCGCACCCTCAAGGGCAGCTACGTGGGCAGTTGTGTCCCGGTGCGTGACGTGGCCCGCTACGTCAGCCTGTTCCGCCAGGGCAAGCTGCCGGTGGACAAGCTGCTCAGCGACACCCTCACCCTCGATCAGATCAACGAAGGTTTTGAGAGGCTGGCCGCCGGCAAGGCCGTCCGTCAGGTCATTCTGTTCGACTGACACCGTTCAGGGGGCTCCAGGCTGTATCGCAAAGTTTCCTTGTACCACCCGCCGGTGCCGGTTCCGTCACCGGTGGCTCCAACAACAATGCAGAGCAAGGAGAACAGACATGCCGTTGAAACCGTCTTTCCGGGTCCTGGGGGCAGGCGTTCTGGCTGTCGCCCTGTCGTCACTGGCACTGGCCCAACAGATACCCATGGAAGCGCTGCAGTCCGAGTCACCCAATAACTGGGGTAAATGGGGCGACGACGATCAGATCGGTGCCCTTAACTACCTTGGCGAAAACGAAGTCAAAACCGGCGCCGGGGCCATCACAAGCGGTAAGACCTTTACCCTCCAAATTCCCATGACGTCCGGCACCGGACCGGTCTTTCCCGGCCGGGTTCCGGGGCAGCATTTCATGGCTACAGACGCCGGCGTTTACATGGCCGGAAAGGCCGAACCGGCTCCCGGAGGCATGAAGTATTCGGACGACGTCGCCTTTATGTACCTGCAGGGCACGACCCACGTGGATGCCCTGGCTCACGCCTGGTATGGCAACCAGATCTACGGCGGCAAGGGCGAAGAAACCTCGGTTCATGGCCATACCCACGCGGATGTGGGCGAAATCGGCAAAAAGGGCATCGTCGGGCGGGCCGTTCTGCTGGACGTGGGCCGCCACCTGGGCAGTGACGACCTGCACCGGCTGCCCACCGACACCTGCGTCACCCTGGACGACCTGAAGGCTACGGCGGAAGCGCAGGGTACCACGGTCAACAAGCGTGACATTCTGGTGATTCGCACCGGCTCCATTGCCCGATTCTGGGAGGAGCAGCCGGATGAGGAATGGAACGCCATGAACGAGCCGGGCCTGTGTCACAGCGTGGAACTGTTGAACTGGCTGGACAACATGGAGACCCCGATGATCGCCACCGATAACATCGCCGTTGAGAAAGTGGTTCAGGAAATTGACGGCCAGACCTACATCATCCCGCTCCATGGCGCACTGATGCGGGACATGGGCGTGGTGTTATCGGAAATCTGGTGGCTGGATGACCTGGCGGCAGACAGCGCCGAAGATGGTCAGTACACCTTCATGCTGGTCGCTGCACCGCTGAAAGTGGAACAGGGCACAGGTTCACCGGTGAACCCGGTGGCGATCAAATAGCCGAAACTGGCAGCAAGACCGGACCCCGGCAGTATCGGGGCCGGAACCAACAGACCGGCGGCGCGGGTTGTCGCGGTCAGTGACGGTTCACTCGTCATTTTCCGGGTTCTGTCGCCGGTCCGACGCGTCCTCACTGTCACCCCGCGCCGTACCGGCACTCTCCCCGGCATCGTCAACGGCGCTGTCACCCGCACGCTCGTTGTCACCGTTACGCTCACTGTTGCGATTACCAACACTCTGGTCACCGCCCTTGGACTGCTGTTGATTCGCGCGCTCGGTGGGGGATGCATCGGGCCGGTTATCGCCGGTAGGCAGGACGGCCTGACCTTCCGGGGTCGTGGCCCAGGCAGAAGCGGTCAGCAAAAGCATGGACGCGATGGCAGCGGAGATGGACTTGTTCATAAGGCCTCCCTGATGGGGTTGGGATACCTTGAATATTGCACCGCGTGAGCCGGATTTAAAGCACCGTCGAATTACCAATGGGACACACTGGCGCCGTACCCCTCAACATGTGCAGCGTTCCGAAAGTCAATTGGGATGGGTTTTGACGCCATCGTGCGGAACCAGGCAACATATACTCACAGTTGGCTGCAAAAATGTCCCCAACCCCACAAGACCTGTCTTATACTGAGACACTTGATCCGCGGTCTTGCGGGCAGGTTCCTCGATGGTAGTGGCAGGCCATATTGCTTATGTCCGTGACTCGTCGTTCATCCGGTGCTCAGGTCCACTGGATTATTCCGCTCATCTGGCGCCATCGCAGCCTGTCTTTTCTGGCGCTGTTTATTACCCTGGCCAGCCATATCTGGCTGCAAGGCCATAGTCTGTGGCTTTTTCTACCCCTGGCGGCCAGCTTTCTTGGGTGGCCGCCCCTGGCCTATGTCCGTGCGCAACGGGCATCGCGCCCGGTTCATTCGGAATTGAATAATCTTATCGTCGATTCGGTGATTTTCGGCTGGTGGATTTCCACCCTGGGCTTTTCGTTATGGATTACGTTTATTCTCGGTGTCGGCACTGCCATGAACCTGGTCGTGTTCCGGGGAGCGATCGGGCTGTTGCAGGCTTTTACAGGACTGGGAGCCGGGATTCTGTTGGGCGGCATGATGGGCGGATTCTATCTGTATCCGGACATTCACTGGCTGACGACGACCTTTGCCGTGGCTTTTATCTCCGTTTATCTGCTGAGGATCGGGCATCTTTCATACCATCGCAGCGCTTCACTGCGACGCACGCGGGAACGTCAGCGGATCACCGAAATGGAGCTCAAGCGCCAGATCGGGGAAAATCATGCGCTCCAGGAAAAGCTGGTAGAGCAGGCCAACCGGGATCCATTGACCGGTCTGTACAATCGCCGCTATCTGGAAGACAGCCTGAGCCGGGAAATGAGCCGCTGCCTGCGGGAGAACGAGCCCCTGAGCCTGGTGATGATCGACCTGGACCACTTCAAGGCGGTGAACGATATCCACGGCCACGCCGCTGGCGACCGTATATTGATCAAAACGGCGAACGTGCTGTTAAGCCTCTGCCGGGCCAGTGATATTGTCTGCCGGATCGGCGGTGAGGAGTTTCTGGTCGTACTGCCGGGCACGGACCTTGACGCTGCGACCACCCGGGCAGAGGAGTACCGCCTCACGTTAGAGAACGCTCCGCTGGAGCCCGGCGAGAGCAACATCCCGGTCACACTGTCCGCAGGCGTGGCCTGCAGTTATGGTGAAACCGAGCCCGAGGATCTGATTCGGCAGGCAGACCAGGCGTTGTATGAAGCCAAGGAGACCGGACGTAACCGCGTCGTTGGCCAGCCATCGCCGGTGTCGACACCCTGAGGATCAGGTCAGCGCTGCCCAGATAGTCCTCGCTCTGCCGCCACCGGGCCACCCACCGCCACCTCATCCGGGAAGTGCCGGATGCGCAGCGTCAGGTAAACACCAACCGCGAGAACCACAAAGGTAAAGCCAAAGGCGACCTTGAAGCCGCCGCCGCTTTCAATCAGCCAGCCCGCCACCGCCGGGCCCACCAGCTGGCCGGAGGCGAAGAATACCGTTACAAAGCTGAACGCGATGGGGATATACCGGGGTGCCACCTGGTCCGTGGCACTCACCTGGATCAGCGCGAACATACCGTTTACCGACAGCCCCAGGATAAGGAAGTGCAGGAAGAAAGTGATCAGCGACTGATCCAGCAGTGGCAGTCCCATGCCCAGGGTTACCAGTGCCAGTGACGTGGTCAAGGCGTTGCCCCGGCCCCAGAAGTCCGAGAGCCAGCCCCACAGGGGGCCTGCAGCAATCGACATCAGCCCCATCATCGCCATGAACATCCCGGCCGTGGACTCCGCATGGCCTTCTTCCACCATAAAGCTGATCATGAAAATGGCCTGGACAATGTAAGTCACTCCGATAATGCCGTACACCAGCGCCACGGTGATCACCCGGGGATGGCGGTAGATGCGCCACTTTTCTGCGGACGGGGGCGACTCAGTGGCACTGCCGGCCAGCGCCGGCGGGTCCTTTGCAAAAAGGGTGATCAGTATCGCCACAGTAATGGCGACTCCACCGAAAACGCCCCAGCTTACCCGCCAGCCATTATTCCCAAACAGCTCCGCCATCCAGGGCACCAGCCCACCAACAACCAGCATGCCCAGCCCGACCCCACTGGTCATCAGGCCGATAACAAGGCCGCGTTTCTCCGGATACCAGGTGGCCAACAGGGAAACCATGGGGGCGAAGCTGAATGCGGTCCCGAAACCCAACAGCGCCATCAGGCCCAGCAGCAGGGGGTACTCGGAGGCCACGGTCAGCCCCATGAAACCCAGCGCCACGGAGACCAGCCCAAATACAATGGTAAGACGGGCACCAAAGCGGGCCGCAGCGACGCCACCGGCGAGTACAAACAGCAGATAACCAAAGGCCGTGATGGTGCCGAGGACGCCCGCCTGCTGATAACTCAGATCCAGGTCTGCCCGCATGGACGGTAGTATTACGCCATAGGCCATTCGGGCGAAGGCAATCACCACCAGACTGGTCAACAGACCACAGGTGACCATGATCAGCATATTCGGACGTTCAGAGCTCGGAGACATCGCAGCTTCCAGTTAACAATGGGGATGGGTCCGCCCGGCCGGGATCAGCCGGCAAATGGGATGTCGGAAATGAAGACGGCGCCCGTGATAACACAGGCGCCGCAAATGCGGTCAATGACTGGCCGCGGTATCGCCTGGCCCGTGTCGTACCGGACCCGCACGCCGGTCGATTTCTTGTTGCAGAGATTTGCAGAGGCCGAATCCGAACGCAGCTTCTGCCACCACAAACAGCGGACCAATCAAGAGGCCGACAATATCGTCCACGAAGGCCGGTTTGCGTCCTTCATAGTAGTGACCGACAAACTGTGCCGCCCAGCCGACCACAAACAGGCCGATGCCCCAGGCCAGCCAAGCGGTGGTAGAAAGGGCCGCAACCTCCATCCCGACCCATACAGCCAGTGCCATCAGCAGGGCCATGACGAGTCCGAAGCGGACATCAAGTATCAGATAATAGAGTGACGCGGCCAGAGCGATAAGCCATATGGGGGCCATGGTGATACCCGCCACCTCAAGGCCGGGGCGGGCAAGCAGGATAGCGATGGCGACCACAATCATGGGAATGCCGATAAAATGCGTGATGATATTGCGGCGGTCGCGGTGGTAACTGGCATAGTTGGCCAGTTGGTCTGTTATTGTTTTCATTAAGATTCTCCTGTTCAGCAAGCGACCCGCTCGCCCATGGGAAGCTGGCGCATCTGAGAAGATAGCTGCCTACAGGAGCAATTACCAGAGCTGCGTGCCAGTCCTCCTGGCACGGTCAGCTCGTGGAGTTTTCCGGCACCGGATTACTTGCGAACCCAGCGCCCGTCCACCTGTATGTATTGGCCTGAGGGCGTTTTTTCGAGGGCCTTCTTGCCGGCCACAACCTCTACCTGACTGACGGGAATGCTGTGCTTCTCGGCAATGCGCGCGTATTCGTTCCGCCGGGCCTGGTTGATGGCATCAGCGATCGCCGCTGCATCGCCGCTGCCGGTAACCACGCCCAGGTAACCCGAGGGCATTTCCCCCACCAGACCTTCACTTTTGGCGCTGTCCAGCCGGTTTTTTGCGTCGTCCAGCGAAAGCGCCGCCGCCGGCGCGGCCAGAACCAGAGCCATCAGTAAGGCCGTCGCGTATCTGAAAAAAATCATAGAGTGCTCCTTGAGGTGCTGCTGACCAATCTAGAAAAGACCCTGGTCGGTAAACAGGTCATCCACTTCCCGGTCCACCTTCACGTAGATCTCATGCTGGATCTTGACGTTCAGATTC
The DNA here is from genome assembly GCA_964530545.1 of uncultured Marinobacter sp. GTDB lineage: Bacteria > Pseudomonadota > Gammaproteobacteria > Pseudomonadales > Oleiphilaceae > Marinobacter. Next base: position 15,816 of record CAZHAY010000021.1, on the reverse strand, counting down.
ACGGTGATCGGCTCCTTGGGTGCGGCAACCTGCACCGTTGGCGTGCACGCCGCCAGCGCACTGCCCAGCAGAACCACTGCTGCCATGCACGCCCGGATGTGTGACTTCATGGTCTCTCCTCGCCTTCCTGCCTGCTTTCGTGCACAGGCCTGCTATGGGTTATCACCTTCTTCCCGCCGCAACCATTCCTGTACCCGCTCGGTCACCGCATCGCTGACCCGGCCGCTCAGTTGCAGGCTGGTCAGCAACGCCGGTATATCTTCTTCCAGAGTGATATTGAGCACTACCGGGCGGTCGCTGTCTACCCTTGGGCTGGTGCCTTTCAGTTTCAGGTCCAGCAGCAGGATGCCGTCCTCGGAATAGTCGATGCCGGCCGTCAGCTGGTCGTAATGGAATTCTTCCATTGCCCGTGCCACCAGCGCCATGGTCTCGTTCGCCGCTGCCATGGCCTGCAGCCGTTGTGCCGGTAACCGCAGCTCCCCGCCGGGCGGGAGCGCGGCCAGTTCGCCGCCTTCGACGCGGATGCCCTGCTCGCTGATAATCACGGGCAGCCAGCCCTCGAGAACCCCTTCCCCGGATAACCCTTCGGTGGGGTAAAGTTCCATCAGACTCGACAACTGCAGCCCCTGCACAGAAACCGGTATCTTGATCGGCCTGACATCCAGTTGCCAGCGTTGGGGCGCGACACTGAAAGCACCTCCGGCAAAACCCACGTCAGCGACGGAGATTGCCAGCTCACCCCCGGTGGGATCGGCCAGGGTGCTGCGATAGCGGCCAACCAGAGTTATCGGGCCCAGAGGCATGCCGGGATTAAGACTCCGCAGGGCCAGACTGGTGGTTTCGACAGTCAGCACCTCGTCCTCGAGACTCGCCTGTACCTGTCCGGACAGGCCCTGCCACGCCATCCGGTCAAAGAGCCCGGACGCCCCGGTGAACTCCAGCGAGGCCATGGCGATCAGCGGCGTTTCTGGCTGCCACCGGAACCGGGCCGTCAGGTCAGCTTCGCCTTCTTCGATGGTCAGCGACCCCGGCCAGGCCGTCAGCGTGTCCGCCAGATGACTGGCGTCGTTTTCACTGCTCAACGTCATGCCCGCCTGCCCTTCCAGGCCCGAGACTGGCCGGTGCCGGGCCTGTACCGTCAGCTGGGCGCCGGCATCGTTTTCCAGCTGTCCGTCGAGGATCAGTTCGTCCGTCCAGCGGACGTCGGTTTTCAGTTGCCAGCCCTGAGTCACCAGGCTGTCGTGGCGGATGGCACCGGCACGGACTTCGACCGGGCCTTCAACCTGCCATTGATTGCTGCGGTGAGCCACCGTCAGCCCACCGGCGACAACGGCGAGATCATCCAGCCACACCAGATGGCGGGTGGATAACGGATCTGCATGGCGCACGCTGACCAGAGCGCCGGGGGCCAGCCGCAATTGGCTGTCCGAGCCGGTAAACTCACCCGTAAACGGCAGCTCCGCCCGGATATCGTCCAGTACCCAGCCGGCTTGCTGCCATCGCGCCAGCGATGCCCCGAGCCGGCCCTGGCGAACTTCCAGGTGCCAGTCATCACCGGTATGCAGTACCAGTTCCCCGTCAAAGGCCGCCGCCGCGCCGCCCCGGGTCTTGAGGCTCACCGCCATGGGCCACCGTCCGTCGGAGGCGGGATCGTCCAGCGGCGCAAACTGAAGCGTCGCGGCGTGGGGTACCAGGGGCTGCCACTGCGGTCCAGCCAGCGGAGCCAGCCACGGCCCGAGGCCTTCCACGACCAGCTCACCACCAGGCGCAATGGCCTGGTTGTCCCCCAGCTGGATATCGCCGAGTATGGACAGGGTGTGCTCGCCCCGGGCCAGCGTGGCGTCGACTTTTGCCGTGGCGGAACTGTCGTTGCGATCAAAGGTCACCGCACCCTGGAACCGGCATTGGGTGCCCCGGGGCACATCGGTGCCCGGGCACGGAAACGAGGCCTGTAACTGGTTGACGGACAGGTGGCGAGGTAACCAGAACGGCATGGAATCGGGCAGGGTTAAGCGGAAGGCATTATCCGATTCTGAAGGACCTGCCGACGTCGCTGGCCGTGAAGCACCCACCCCTGCCGCCGCCATTTGCTCGATCCACGCCGAACGGGCCACCAGCTGGTCCAGTTGCCAGTCGCTCCAGTCAAGCGTCAGCGCCGGGCCGAGGGTTTTCACCGTCACCATCCGGTCGTCGTCGGTCCAGACCAGCGCAAGGGAGTCAAATGCCACCCGGTTCCAGGCGATGGAAACGCCGGATACCTCGAGTTGCTCTACGCCCCAGGCTTTCAACTGCACCCGGGCCAGCCACCAACCGGCGACCAGCAGGATAGCCAGCAGCAGCACACCGTAAAACAACACAGTCAGGCTCCGACGGATGAACAACACAGACTCCCTGCCAACATTCACGGACTGACAAAAGCATAGCGGCCACAGCAGATTCTGGAAAATGCTTTATGCTGAAAGAAGGCCCGGTCCACTCCACAACTGCCATGCAAAGGAGTCGCGATGCCGATTCAGCAAACGAACAACACCCACAGTGTGGTTATGGGTTATCTCCTGTGGATCTTCGGATTCCTGGGTTCCCACCGCTTCTATTACGGCAAGCCGGTCACCGGCACCATCTGGTTCTTTACCCTCGGCTTACTGTTTATCGGCTGGATTATCGACCTGATCCTGATTCCCGGCATGGACCGGGAAGCCGATCTGCGCTATCAGCAGGGCCCCATCAGCTACAACATCGGCTGGATCCTGCTGACGTTTCTGGGCGTGTTCGGGGTGCACCGCATGTACATGGGGAAGTGGATCACCGGGATTATCTACCTGTGTACCGGGGGCCTCTTCTTTATTGGTGTGCTGTACGATTTCTGGACCCTGAACGAACAGATCACCCTGAAGAACCGCCGCGGTTTCTGACCGGCAGGCCCGGGGCGGAGCGCCTTGAGAGCCCTCACTCACACACAGGGTGCCATCACCAGCCCCGGCACGGCGAGCAACAGTGACGACACCGCGGAGCAGGCAGAAACCATGGCCGATGTCCGGGGAATAAAGCTTTTTCCTGAAGCGGACCGCCACGCGGCCCAGGCTGCGGTCGCCAGCAGCGCCGCTATCACCAACCCTGCCCCGGCCAGTAAAACATTAATGGCTGACGGCTGATCACCACCATTGACCAGCCAGCCCTGCAGGCAGGCCAATGACAGTGTCGCGTAGATCGCCACGAACCAGATCGACCAGACCACCGGCCCGAGCACCAGGCTGGCCGGGTGGTACCAAAAGCTGCGCCCGGTCATGCACCACCTCCGAACGCCGCGGGCAGGGCCAGGAACACCAGCACGCTGATCCAGTACACCACCACGGTATAGGTCCACAGTGGTTGCAGTACCCGCAACTCATAGGGCAGAGCCTGACTGGTGTAGCCCCGGTGCACCCGCAGAATCTGCATACCGGTTAGCAGCACCGTCAGTGCACTGTGGAAGATCAGATAGCCCAGCACCACCGCCAGGATGGAATCGTGGGCGGAACCGCCCGGCTGTAATCCTGCCCCAAAGGCGGTGACGATCAGCGCCACACAGTGGATCAGGCCGACGGCGGTTACCAGCATCAGCCCGCCAGCGGTCACCGCTTTTGTCTGACGCCACCAAAGGCCCAGCGCCAGGGTGATCAGCACACCGCTGCCGACCAGGCCCAAAGTGCTCAACGGCGATTCCTCGGGCATATGCCACTCGGTTGCCACGGGCCACAGATAGAGCCAGCCGAACATCAGCGCCGCGAACAGGGTGCCATCCGCCATCAGCGTCACGATCATGCCCCAGCGTCCGGGACCATCTTCGGTGCGCGAGTGTAGAGGCAGCCTGCCCTCCCGGTCTCGGGGCGCCATGCGCGGATGCAGTCCGTTCGCCCAGCCCCACCACAGGCAGGCCATCAGCACAAGCACCGCGAAGACGATGGCCAGCGAATAAGTCTTTACCAGTAATGAAAGGCACAGGCCCGCCAGCAATACCGCAGTGATTAACGGCTCCCATGAGTTGGTCGGCAGATGGATAACGTCCCTGGGCTCGCCGGAGACGGCGTCGGTACCGACGGTGTCCCGCCGCCCGTCCTGGATCCGGCTCAGATAATGTTCACCAGCGGCGATGCTGTCCATCAGCTCCGGCTGATCCCAGAGGGGATGGCGGGAGCGGATTTCCGGAACACTGGCGAAGTTGTAGGCGTTCACCGGCATCGGAATGGCCCACTCCAGAGTGTCGGCCCGCCAGGGATTGGGCACCGCCTTGCGTCCGAAGCGGAAGTGCAGGGCGAGGTCCAGAATCACCACAGCCACACCAATGGCCATCACAAACCCGCCAATGGACGACAGCAGATTCAGCCAGTCCCAGCCCAGACCCGCCTCGTAGGTATAGACCCGTCGCGGCATGCCCAGCAGGCCGGTCAGGTGCATCAGCAGGAAAGTCATATTGAAGCCGATAAAGAACAGCCAGAATCCCCACCGGCCCATCTTGTCCGACGGCATGCGTCCGGACACATGGGGCAGCCAGTAGTAGAGCCCGGCCACCAGAGGGAACAGCATCCCGCCCACCAGCACGTAGTGCATATGCGCGACCACGAAGTGGGTATCGTGGACCTGCCAGTTAAAGGGCACCAGCGCGAGCATCACACCGGTCAGCCCGCCACAGACGAAAACGATCAGAAACCCCACAATCCACAGCATCGGCAGGTGAAAGCGGACCTTGCCGGCCCACAGGGTCGCCAGCCAGACGAAAATCTGGATCGCCGTGGGAATGGCCACCAGCATACTGGCGACCGAGAAGAACGCCTGCGCCATCTGTGGAATACCCACGGTAAACATGTGGTGCACCCACAGACCGAAGCTGACAAAGCCCATCATTATAATAGCCAGCACCACCCACCGGTAGCCGACGATGGGGCGGCCGGCGAAGACCGGAATCAGTGTGGAGACGATGCCGGCGGCCGGCAGGAAGATGATGTACACCTCGGGGTGGCCAAACAGCCAGAACAGGTGCTGCCAGAGCAGCGGGTCGCCACCCCCTTCTACGGCGAAGAACACCCAGCCGGCAGCCCGTTCCAGCTCCAGCAGAATGCTGCCAAGAATCAGCGGCGGAAAACCGAAGATGATCATCAGGGCCATGGCGAGGATGTACCAGGCAAACAGGGGCATCCGCTGCAGGCTCATGCCCGGAGCCCGGGACCGGAGAATGGACACCACCAGCTCGACCCCGGCCGAAATGGCAGAGATCTCTACGAAGGTAACGCCCAGCAACCAGAAGTCCGACCCCGGCCCCGGCGAGAATTCACTGCTGCTCAACGGCGTATACATGAACCAGCCGGCATTCGGGGCGATCTGCAGAAACAGGCTGGACAGAATGATCAGGCCGCCAAACAGGTAACAGAAATAGCCCAGCGCACTGAGTCGGGGGTACAGCAGATCCCGCGCCCCGATCATCTTGGGAATCAGATACATGGCCGCCCCTTCCAGCACCGGAATGGCGAACAGGAACATCATCACCGTGCCGTGCATGGTGAAGAACTGGTTATACATCTCGGCGCCGATGATGTCCTGTTCCGGCAACGCAAGCTGCGTGCGGATCAGCATCGCCAACAGGCCGCCGATCAGGAAGAAGATCAGCCCCGTGACCACAAAGCGAAGGCCAACGGTGGTGTGGTTGACCGCCGACAGCGCCCCCCATCCGGGCAGGTTGCCCCATACCCGTTCAAGCTCTTCGTGGCTCGCCCGCCGATCTGCTGAAGGTGTCTGCTCCGTCATCTGGCCTCCTGCTGCCACTGCTTAAACGCCTCCGGCTCATGGGCCACAATGCGGAACTGCATATGGGCATGGCCCACCCCGCAGAATTCTGCACAATGCCCGCGATAGGTTCCCGGCTCGTCCGCATGCAGCCGCAACACGTTAGTGCGCCCCGGCAGCATATCCAGCTTGCCCCCCAGTCTGGGCACCCAGAAGGAGTGCACCACGTCTTCACTGGTCAGATGGAGGTCCACAGGAGTATTGGCCGGAATGTGAATTTCATCGGTGAGGGCGATATCGGTACCCGGATAGCTCACCTGCCACTGCCATTGACGGGCAGTCACATCAATACGCAGCGGTTCGCCCCCGGGTACCGGCAGGGGCAGCATGCGCTGCCCCAACGGAATCCCAAAGGCGAGAATCAGTACCACCGACACCATAGGCAACACCAGGCCGCCGCCGATGATCCACCGTTTGCCGATTCGCCCCGCATCCGCCTCAGTACGGGCCGGGCCCTTGCGCATGGCGATGAACCAGAGCAGATACACCAGCAGCATGATGGTGCCCAGCAGGCCGAACATACCCCACCACAGCCAGGCCGCTGAGCGGGCACTTTCGCCTGCAGGATCCAGTGCCGAGTAAGGGCCGGTACAGCCGGCCAGCCACACCGCAGTGGCAATCGGGCCTGTTTTTGCTACCGTTTGATAACACCAACCACGATCACGGAAGAAGCGGGAGCTCTCATGGGTGTTGCACCGATCCGAAGCCGCATGGCCATTTTTGGCCACCCCATTCACCCCATGCTGATCCACTTTCCGGTCGCGGCCCTGCTCGGGCTGATCTGTACCGACATCGGCTACGCCCTGACCGGCGATAGCTTCTGGGCCCGGGCCGGTACCTGGCTGGCTGCCATCGGCGTGTTTGGCGGCTGGTTCTCCGGCCTTATCGGCGTGCTGGATCTGGTGCTGGTGAAAGCCATCCGCCGGCTCGTGATCGCCTGGTGCCACGGCATCATGGCGGTCATGCTGCTGTCTCTGGCGACACTCAACTGGTTGCTCCGGCTGGGAGACGCTCAGGCCCTGATCATTCCCTGGGGGCTTTACGTGAGCCTGCTCAGCGGTGTGATGATCAGCATCACCAGTTTCCTGGGGGGCCAGATGGTGTATCACCACGCCGTAGGCGTCGCGGCGGACGAAAGTGTCGAGCGCGCCCGGCGGGACGAGCAGATCCGTCAGATCGAGAAGAAACGACTGGTGGACTGATCGTCTCACAGCCAGTCCTCCAGCGGCGGTTTCGCCAGCACCAGCCAGAGAATGATCAGCACCAGAATGGCCAAACCGGTAATCAGCAGTGCGCTCCAGAAGGTGGACGAAACTTCGGGGTTGGTTTCACCACGCACGATCAGCACCCCAACCAGGGTGTGCAGAACTACCAGCAGGCTGACTGCCGTCAGCTTGGCGATCAGCCAGGGCTTGAAGTTGATATCGATAACAAACACCGCTGTGCCGGCAAAAATGGCAATTAACGCGGCGGGGGTCGCGATCCTGGTGAACACCACCCGGGTCAGGGAGTCGTAGGGACTGGGTCGCTCTTCCAGGGAATGGGCGCTGCCCTTATGGCTGGCCACCAGTGATGGCAAGTAAAACAGACAGCCCACCCACACCAGCAGCGCCGAGATATGCAAGACCAGGAGTCCCTTCAAACTGTACAACCTCCTTCGCTGTCCACTACAAACCGCCACGACCTACGCGGTTCACAAAGTCAGGTTAAGTGTAGTCACCGGAAAGAGGTTCAGCGGTCAGATTAGAATTCGGTAATGCGATAAAGCCGGGCGGGGCGTAGGAGAGAGAACGGCATGCTTCGATAGCGGCCTTTTGAATGCCTGAGGGGATGGATTCGCTCCCTGGCAGACCGATGCCTGCCAGAATGCTCAGGTCAGAATAACAAGATGATCTGGCAACTCGTTGCGCTCATGGGTAGCCGGAATATGGGTTTTCAGATGCTCACCGCAGGCCTGGATGCAGTCGACAAATCCCTGGCAGGTCTTGCCGTCGCGAACCTGTTGCGTAAATCTTGCCACAATGTCCTGCCATACCTGGTTATCGATCCTTGCGGAGATGCCCCGGTCCACCAGGATTTCCACATAGCGCTCAGCCTCTGACACGAAGATCAGCATGCCGGTGCTGTCTGCGGTATGGTGCAGGTTCTGCTCCAGAAACTGCCGCCGAGCCAGGTTGGAAGCCCGCCAGAAGCGGACATGGCGGGGAATCAGCAGGGTGTTGATGCGGGGTATCCGGAACAGAATCCCCAACACCACAAACACGCCCCATTGCACCAGCACCAGGGCATGGACGCCGAACCAGCCGGTGAAATAATTCACCAGTCCGGGCAGCAGCAGGGCCAGCAGGCCGGCCCACAGCAACGGAATATAGGAATAATTATCCGCCCTGGCGGCCAGTACCGTCACCAGCTCCGCATCCGTCTCACGCTCGACCGCCCTGATCGCGGCAGTAACTTCGTCCTGTTCAGCCTTGGTCAGAAGGGTCATGGGTTAACAGCTCTCTGAATGTTGTACGTCCATTTAACTACCATCCTCCGGATGCTCCGCCACCACCAAAACCCCCACCGCCACCGCTGAATCCGCCCCCACCACCAAAGCCGCCGCCACGACCACCCATGGCACCGCTCAGCACTGCCGCCGCCAGCACGCCGCGATGGCCACCACGGCCGCTGCCGCCGATCAGTGAGATAAACGAGAGAATAAAAAGAAAGAAGAAAATGACGGCAAAGAGATTGGGTTTTTCCTCGGCCGCAGGCCGGCGTTCAGGCGCTAACACCAGCTCGCCGCCAAGCACCTGAACCATAGCGGTTGCACCCTGAGTGATGCCCCCAGCAAAATCCCCCTGCCGGAACGCCGGTGTGATGATCTGGTTAATAATCGTCGCAGCTGCAGCATCGGTCAGCTCTCCTTCCAGACCGTAGCCAACTTCGATGCGCACCTGCCGCTCAGCTTCCGCCACGATCAGCAACGCGCCGTTATCCTTGCCTTCCTGGCCGATACCCCAGTGGCGGCCGAGCTGATAGCCGAAGTCTTCGATGCTGTAGCCCTGCAGGTCCGGCAGCGTAACAACGACTACCTGATTGGTCGTAGCCTCTTCATGAGCTGCCAGCATTTGCGTCAGGGACGCTTCTTCTTCCGTCGGCAGCATATCGGCCTGATCCACTACACGACCGGTCAGCTCAGGAAAATCCGGTGCTCCCTGGGCCAGAACCAGCCCGGGCAGTAACACCAGTGCCAGCAGAATGAGGAACGAAGGCAAGCGGATCATCAGAACTGGACCCGTGGCGCCTGGTCTGCGTTTTCAGCGGTGGCTGTGAAGTTCTCCCGGATTTCCAGATCGCTGTACAGCACGCTGTGCCATATGCGGCCCGGGAAGGTGCGGATCTCGGTGTTGTAACGCTCCACTGACTGGATAAAGTCCCGCCGTGCGACCGCAATGCGGTTCTCAGTCCCTTCCAGCTGCGACTGCAGGGCCAGGAAGTTCTGGTTCGACCGCAACTCCGGATACCGCTCGGACACCGCCATCAACCGGCTCAAGGCACTGGTCAGCTGGCCCTGGGCCTGCTCGAACTGCTGCAGCTTCGTGGGATCATCAAGAATGCTTTCGTCCACCTGAATGGACGTGGCGCGGGAGCGGGCCTCAATGACGGCCGTCAGCGTCTCCTGCTCCTGAGCGGCGAAGCCTTTCACCGTTTCCACCAGATTCGGCACCAGGTCCGCACGACGCTGATACTGATTCTCAACCTGGGACCAGGACGCTTTCACCTGCTCATCGTAGGTAGGAATGTTGTTGATGCCGCAACCACTGAGCAATGCCGCCAGCGCAACCAGCACCGTCAGTCGTAAAAACAGCCATCGTTCAGACTTCTGAATCTCAAACACCATGTTTCATCACATCCTGTTCCCTGTCATGAGTGCCCGACCAGCGAGCCAGAACATACTATCACCAAATCATGCAAACGATGACCAGGGCGAGGCGGAACCACCACCGGGTTTTTGCCGGTAGTCGGGATCTGTCCAGCACACCGGCAATGCTTCCCCTGACGGGAACGCTAGCCGGGACTTATCAATGGGCTCCGGGTCCTGAGCTTCTTCGCCATAATGGACACTACCAGTCACCTCGGCGCGATTGGGATCGAAGAGGGCCCTGATATCGCTGATTTCCACCAGGTGACCCGTGTTTTTCTCCGCCAGCAACATGAAGCTTCCTCCGTGATAAGTGAAGGCTGATTCTCACAATGTGGCCCCTGACCCTGCTATCTGCAAGTATCGCCACGATTTTCCGCGGCCTGGTCAGTGCGCATTAACAAGGCGTAACCGTCAAAAGGTTTATTCCACCGGAAGTGACCGCAGAACCGGCTTCAGGTGATCTATTCTTCAGGATCACCAGACCCGCAAGCACAAGGAGCCATCACCATGAGTGCATCACTGAACGGAAAGAAGATCGCATTCCTTGCCACCGACGGTGTGGAACAGGTTGAACTTACCGAGCCCAGGGAAGCGCTGGAAAAAGCCGGCGCGAAAGTCGAACTGATCTCTATCAAGGAAGGCAGCATCGACGGCTATAACCATCTGGAGAAAGCCGATTCATTCAAGGTGGATCATCAGGTGAGCGAGGTCAGTTCTAATGACTACGACGCTCTGGTTCTTCCCGGCGGCGTCGCCAATCCGGATGAACTGCGTCAGGACGAGTCAGCGGTCGCTTTCGCCCGCAGCTTTATCGAAGCCGACAAGCCGGTCGCAGCCATCTGCCACGGCCCCTGGCTGCTGGTCGAAGCCGACGTGGTACGTGACCGTACCCTCACTTCGTTCCCCAGCATCAAAACCGACATCACTAACGCCGGCGGCAAATGGGTCGACAAGGAGGTCTGCTACGACGCGCCCCTGATCACCAGCCGCAAGCCGGATGACCTGAAGGCGTTCTCCGATAAGATTATTGAGGTTGTCGGCGGCTAACTATTTCATTGCATAACATTCATCCTTTTGCCGGGGGGCCGCTGCTACGCTTTCCAGAACTGCCATAGCTAATGGCATGTCACCTGAACGAGAAAACCGCCACAAGGAGACCTGCGCATGTTTTCCCGTATATTTCCGTTACTGGTCGCCGGTGCGCTAGTCACCGGTTGTGCCACCGACCCTGGGCCGAAGCCCGATGACCAGCTCGCCGCCACAGAAGCAGCACTGCTGTCGGCCACCAATGCTGGCGGAGAGGATACCGAACCCAGCATGATCATCGGCGCTCGCGAAAAACTGAACACCGCCGAAAAACTGATCGCCGACGAACGCTATGCAGAAGCCAGAGGGCTGCTGGAACAGGCGGAGGTCGACGCGCGGCTGGCGGAAGCCCGGGCGGAAACGCAAAAAGTACGTGAAGAGCTCGGCGACGTCAGGACCAGTATCGATTCCCTGCGCCGGAACCTGGAAAACCAGAACTGACCACAAGGAGGCGATATGAAACGGCATTACTTTGGCACAGTTCCGGTCATTACCCTGGCGGCCCTGCTCACAGCGTGCGCCAGCACACCACCGGAAAGCCCTGCCCTGAACGAGACAAGAGCCGCCTACGACGCCGCGGTGGATGACCCGGAAATTGCCCGCAACGGCCTCTCCCATCTGCGGGATGCCAATGCCGCGCTTGACCGTGCTGAAGCCCTGCGGGTAGAAGGCGGCAAGGAGGAAGCAATGGGTCATCAGATCTATCTGGCCGACCGCCATCTGGAACTCGCCCGGGAGCAAAGCCTGCGCTCAGGGCTTCAGGAAGAGCTCCGGGAAGCCGAACGGCGCCGGGATGACCTGCGCATTCGCATCGGCGACCGTCGCGCGCAGGAAGCCGAGCTTCAGGCCCGCATGCTCCGGGAGCAGATGGACCGCCTGGAAGCCGAGCAGACCGATCGCGGCATGGTAATGACCCTGGGTGACGTCCTGTTCGATATCGACAAGTCGGACCTCAAGCCTGGCGGTGAGCGTACCGTTCGCAAGCTGAGCGATTTCCTGCGGGAGTATCCCGGCTACCGGGTACGGGTAGAAGGCTACACCGACAGTACCGGTGAGGCGTCCTACAACCAGGAACTGTCCCTGCGCCGCGCGCAATCGGTACAGAACCAGCTTCTGGAAGACGGTATTTCTTCGGACCGGGTGGAAGTCCAGGGCCTGGGTGAAGAATACCCGAAGGCGACGAACACCACGTCAGCGGGTCGTCAGGAAAACCGCCGGGTCGAGATTGTTATCTCTGACCGGGACGGCAATATCGGCTCTCGCTGATCAGCCTGGCAACAAAAAGGCCCCGCAACCTTCGGCTGCGGGGCCTTTTTTAGACCGGCTGTAAGACTCAGGCCGCTGCGGTCGCTTCGCTTTCCGGAATTTCATTACGAATCAGGAAATCAAACGCGCTCAGGGCCGCCTTGGAGCCTTCACCCATGGAGATCACGATCTGTTTGTAAGGAACCGTGGTGGCATCACCAGCGGCAAACACACCCGGAATGGACGTTTCGCCACGCTCATTGATAATGATTTCACCGTGCTGGCTCAGTTCGATATCCCCTTTCAGCCACTCAGTGTTCGGCACCAGACCAATCTGGACGAACACGCCCTCGAGGGCCACATGGTGGCTCTCGCCAGTCTTGCGGTCCGTGTAGTTCAGACCGGACACCTTGCCGTTCTCACCCACAACTTCTGTGGTCTGGGCAGACACGATGATGTCCACGTTCTTCAGGCTGCGCAGCTTGTTCTGCAGCACCTGGTCAGCACGCATCTCGTCACCGAACTCGATTAGGGTGACATGCCCTACCAGGCCGGCCAGGTCGATCGCGGCTTCAACACCGGAGTTACCGCCGCCGATCACCGCCACCGGCTTGCCTTTAAACAGCGGCCCGTCACAGTGCGGACAGTAAGCCACGCCCTTGTTGCGGTACTCATCCTCACCGGGCACACCCAGCTGACGCCAGCGGGCACCCGTCGACAGGATCACGCTGCGGGCCTTCAGTGATGCACCATTGGCCAGGCGGACTTCATGGTAGCCACCGGTTTTGGCGGCCGGGATCAGCTTCTCCGCCTGCTGCATGTTCATGATATCGACGTCGTATTCCTTGACGTGCTGTTCCATGGCTGCCACCAGCTTGGGGCCTTCGGTGTAAGGCACCGAGATCAGGTTTTCAATGGCCATGGTGTCCGCCACCTGACCGCCAAACCGCTCGGCCGCGATGCCGGTGCGGATACCCTTACGGGCGGCGTAGATCGCAGCCGCAGATCCGGCCGGGCCACCACCGATCACCAGCACTTCGTACGGCTCTTTCTCGTTGAGCTTCTCAGCGACGCGGGCGTCAGCCTTATCGTCCAGCTTCGCGACAATCTCTTCCATCGTCATGCGTCCCTGACCCCAGGACTGGCCGTTCAGGAACACGGACGGCACCGCCATGACTTCTTTCTTTTCGACTTCGTCCTGGAACAGCGCACCGTCAATAGAGGTATGACGGATCTTCGGGTTCAGGATGCTCATCAGGTTCAGCGCCTGCACCACGTCCGGGCAGTTCTGACAGGACAGGGAGAAGAAGGTCTCAAACTCGTACTCGCCATCCAGCATCTGAATCTGCTCGATGAGCTCCTGCGACGCCTTCGACGGGTGGCCACCCACCTGCAGCAGAGCCAGGACCAGGGACGTAAACTCATGGCCCATCGGAATACCGGCAAAGCTTACGCCGATATCGGTGCCCACGCGGTTAATGGCGAATGACGGCCGACGCAGCTCAGGGTTAGTATCTTCCCGCAGGGTGATCTTGTCCGACATGGACGCAATCTCTTCCAGCAGCTCGCGAAGCTCCTGGGATTTCTTGCCGTCGTCATAGGCTGCGACCAGCTCAATCGGCTGCTGCAGTTTTTCCATGTACGCCTGAAGCTGTTGCTTGATGTTGGCTTCCAACATAAACGATTCTCCCTCAAATACGTGAACTGATACCCTAGCCGATGGACTGGCTGAATAGCTTTATATGAACCAAGATAAGGCCCGGGTGATGAAAGCTCAAATTAATTGGCCTTAAGCGATCAATAGTATTCAGCTATGGCCTTGTAGTGCGGCCTCCAGAGACGACAAACCCCGGCGGAGCCGGGGTCTGAAGTAACTTTCTGACGTTACTGGGAGCCTGACATGCAGGCTCCTGGTCAGCCACCGGAGTGGGTCAGATCTTGCCTACCAGGTCCAGTGACGGAGACAGAGTCTCATCACCTTCCTGCCACTTGGCAGGACATACTTCACCCGGGTTGTTACGAACGTACTGGGCAGCCTTCACCTTGCGCAGCAGGTCTTCGGCGTTACGGCCAATACCTTCGGCAGTAATTTCCATGGCCTGGATGATGCCATCCGGATCGACCAGGAAAGTAGCGCGGTCTGCCAGACCCTGGCCTTCACGCATCACACCAAAGTTGTTGGTGATCGTGCCAGTCTGGTCGCCAACCATGTAGTACTGGATCTTGCCGATGGTGTCGGAGCTGTCGTGCCACGCCTTGTGGGTGAAGTGGGTGTCAGTAGAGACAGAGAACACTTCCACGCCCAGCTTCTGCAGCTCGTCGTACTTGTCGGCTACGTCGCCCAGCTCGGTGGGGCATACAAACGTAAAGTCAGCCGGGTAGAAGAAGAAAATGGCCCACTTGCCTTTCACGTCAGCGTCGGAAATTTCTACGAACTCGCCCTGACGGTAAGCGGTAGCGTTAAAGGGTTTGATCTCGGTGTTGATCAGTGTTGACATAAATTCAGTCTCCTCCGGTTGGTTGCAGGGTCCAAGATAGACGCTCTGTCGCAATCTCTCAAATTGATTAACCTTAAGCTAACTATAGCCTAAGGCTATTGAGGTGTCTGGTGCATAGTGCCTAGTGCTGCTGGAAACCGTGCTGCTGGCAGAACGCCGTATTGATTAGTCTTACTTGTGTATATGGGGGCATTTAGCCGTATTTCAACCCTTACCGTCGCCGGTTCCCTGGGCCTTCCTTATTGGTTAGGCTTCAATACCAGATCCACAACTTGACCGTTTTGTTTCACCCCAGGAGTTGCATCACCATGTCTGAATTTCCCATCCAGTACATCGAACCGGTGTTTCGTCCGCCCAGCGAAGCCCACTCGCTGATTCTGCCGGTCACCAATGGCTGCTCATGGAACCAGTGCACGTTCTGTGAGATGTACACGGCGCCGCAGAAAAAGTTCCGCGCCCGGGATGAAAGAGAGGTGCTGGAGGAAATCCGCAAGTGCGGCGAACGCATGATCGTGCAACGGGTGTTCCTGGCGGACGGCGACGCCATGATCCTTCCCACCCATCGTCTGCTGACCATTCTCGAAGCCATTCGCGAGCATTTGCCGGATGTGCACCGGGTAACCTCCTATTGCCTGCCCCGCAACCTCAAGCGCAAATCCGTAGCGGAGCTGAAGGAGCTGCACGACGCAGGACTGCATATGCTCTACGTGGGCGCCGAATCCGGTGACGATGAAGTACTGCGGCGGGTGAATAAGGGCGAGACCTACGAATCCACCCGGGATGCCCTGGTCAAGATGGGCGATGCCGGTATCAAGCGGTCGGTCATGATTCTGAACGGCCTGGGGGGGCGTAGCCTGAGCGATCAGCACGCCATCAACTCGGCCCGCCTGATGAATGACACCCAGCCGGAGTTTCTGTCGACCCTGGTGGTCACCTTCCCCCAGGGCATGGAGCGGTATCAGCAGCAGTTCCCCGACTTTGAACCCCTGAACCAGCAGGAGCTATTCCTGGAAGCGGAGAAACTGCTGGCGAACCTGGAACTGAAGCAGACGGTGTTCCGCAGCGACCACGCCTCTAACTACCTGGTGCTGAAGGGAACCCTCGGACGTGACAAGGCCCGGTTACTGGAACAGGTGCGCACCGCGATTCATACACCAGAACAGGCCCGGTTGCGTCCGGAGTGGATGCGGGGGTTGTAGGAGGGGTAGTTGGGCGAGCCGATCATATCGAAGTTCAGATACACAGCGATGCGATCTTTTT
>CAZHAY010000020.1:15374-33045 GCA_964530545.1 uncultured Marinobacter sp. | reverse complement strand
GGCGAGCGACCGATTTTCTACGACTTCGGCTTTCCCAACACGGATCTGCAGTTTGCGGTGTTAGGCACCGGTGGCCGGGGTGGAGATATCGACGGCATACTTGCCCGTAACGCCTACGATAACAGTGACCGGGTTTATCGCTGGACCGATGGTGAAACGATGACTGTGGAAGAGCAGCTCTTCAACGAAGCGATAGACCGGTTTTCCGCGGACGAGGATGCTAATCCCCTGAGAAATGACGGCGTCCGCTGGCTGCCCCAGGTTAAGGGCGACTTCAATGTGCCGGTCCTGACCCTGCACACCCTCGGCGACTTCTATGTTCCCTTCCGGCATCAGCAACTGTACCGCCAGGGCGCGATTGAGCATGGGGCGGAAGATCTGCTGGTGCAGCGGGCAATCCGGGCGCCAGGTCACTGCGACTTTAGCCCAAGTGAGATCACTACCGGGCTGATCAACTGGCTTTCCTGGGTAAATGGCGGTACCAAGCCTGACGGCGATGAGGTTCTCGACCCGGCAGTGGTCAAAGATCTCCGGTACGGCTGTGACCACACGATGAATGACGAGTACCAGGAACGCACTGCCTTACCGAGCTGCTGATTGAGAGATGGGAGGGCGCAGCTCTGGCGCCCTCCCGAACCTGACTTACCACATCAGGTCATCGGGAATCTCATACCCCGCGTAAGGATCTTCTTCGTCAGAATCCGTCTGGGCATTGCGGTCGTGCAGTACCACGACGGCGGCTTCGTCCCGCTCCATAATCTTCCGTGCGACGGCTTCGGGCACCACCTCATAGGCGTCGTTCACAAACACCACGGCCAGACGTCCGCGGGCCAGCTGGTCAACCATCAGGTCGTCCACCAGAATTTTCTTGATCTTCTTCTCATGCACAAACTGGTAATCGACTTCACAGCGGCTGCGATCGAGCCGGTTACTTTCCACCAGTTGGCGGATCTGGGCGACAATCGCCCGACGACGGGCTTCCTCATCCCGTTGCTGGTTCAGCTGCCGGTCCCGTTCGGCCTTTTCCTGTCGTGCCTGTTGCGCCCGCAACTTGCCTTCGTCCGTTGCCGCGGCGCCCTTGGGCTGCTGCTTGCGCTGCTTTTTTTTCTCTTTCTGAAGAGCCTTGAGTTTTTTCTCATCGGCCAGGCCGGCCTTGAGCAATTGTTCCTGTAATGAAGCCATGATAAGTCTCGCTAATCCCTCTGAATCCGGGGTGAACTGCGGTATTATACCGGCCTCCTGGCGTTCGCCGTAACTTCCTGCCTTTCCGGATCCTCCCATTATGTCATTTCAGATGCCAGGCCTGTCCCAGGCCATGCTCCAGAATCTCGCGAGCCTCGGCTTTACCTCACCGACTCCAATACAGCAGCAGGCGCTACCGGCGGTGCTGGCCGGTCATGATGTCATCGCCATGGCGCGTACAGGCTCGGGGAAAACCGCGGCCTTTGGAATTGGTCTGGTGGAGCAACTGAAGGTTCGTCGGTTTGCGGTGCAGGGAATGGTCCTGTGTCCGACCCGGGAACTTGCGGATCAGGTGGCCCGCGCCATTCGCGAACTGGCCCGCAGCCAGCATAACATCAAGGTGCTCACCCTTTGCGGTGGCACGCCGATCGGTCCCCAGATCGGTTCCCTGAGCCATGGCGCCCACATTGTGGTGGGCACGCCCGGGCGGGTGAAAGACCATCTGGACAAGGGCACCCTGGTTCTCGATCAGTTACGTACCCTGGTGCTGGATGAGGCGGACCGAATGCTGGATATGGGGTTTGAGGATGCGATGGCCGCCATTCTCGCCCGGTGTCCGGAGCGCCGGCAGACCTTATTGTTCTCCGCTACGTGGCCGGATCACGTCAGACGGCTGAGTAGCCGCTTCCAGCAGGATCCGGTGTCAGTCACTGTGGAAGACCCACCGGCTTCCGCTACGGCGGCGATAGAGGAGGTGTTCTATGAGGTGCCAGGTGATCAACGGCAAAAGGCCCTCACGGGACTGCTTTCTTTACGACAGCCGGCGGCCTGCCTCATCTTTTGCGCGACCAAGCAGCAGTGTGACGAGGTGACCCAGGCGCTGACCCGGCAAGGCTTCGCAGCGTCGTCCCTTCATGGCGATATGGATCAGAGGGAACGGGATCAGGTACTGATCCTGTTTGCCAATCAGAGCTGTCCGATACTGGTGGCCACAGACGTGGCCGCCAGGGGACTGGACATTGATGATTTGCCGCTGGTGGTGAATATGGAGCCGGCACGGTCGCCGGAAACCCACACTCACCGTATCGGCCGGACCGGGCGGGCGGGTAACAACGGCCTGGCCGTCACCTTCTTCAGTCCGGCCAGCGCTCACAGGATCGTACAGCTGGAGCAGGCGTCGAATCGCCGGATCGAACCGCTTGATGTATCGGCCCTGTTAAAGGCGGAACCCACACCCCGCCCACCGACACGAGTGTCCCTGTGTATTGCCGGCGGCCGCAAGGAAAAGGTTCGTCCGGGGGACATCCTGGGCGCTCTTACCGGAGAGACCGGGCTTGCGGCGGCTCAGGTGGGCAAAATCACCATCACGGAATTCCAGAGTTTCGTGGCGGTGGACGCAGCGGTGGCTCAGCAGGCTCTCAAGGGGCTGGAAAAAGGGAAGATCAAGGGACGGCGTTTTCGGGTGAGACTGTTGTCAGGCGGTCTCTGTGAGCTGGGGAAATGAGTGATAGGTGGTTTTGCCCATTGCACTTTGAGGACTCTTTTAAAAATGCAGGGTTAGTTGGTTGCCCCACTGCCAGGAAACCGGTAGATTACGCAGGATTTTGCCTATGGGAAAGGTTTTCTTTGTGGCCAGTCAGGTGCCCGAAAGCTACTGCCAGGGGAAAGATCACTTACCACAACACAGGTAGCACATGTTATGAGTGAGCTGATGTCACAAGCGATCGAGCTGATGGTCGCGGGCATGGGGTTCGTATTCGTTTTCCTGATTTTCCTGGTTTTCGCAATACGCCTCATGTCTACGATCATCGATCGATTTGCGCCGCCCGAGCCGGCAACACCGGCCAGGACGCCACGTGCCAAAGCGTCTGCTGCACCCGCTACGGTTGATCCCGGCACGGCGGAAGCAATAAAAAAAGCGATTGCACAATATCGGTCCCGCCACAAGAAGTGACCGACGCAGAACACTAGAACCTTTATAGAAGGCTGACACGATGACTGACACCAAAAAACCACTGGGGATTACGGATGTTATCCTACGGGATGCACACCAGTCCCTGCTGGCCACCCGCATGCGCCTGGACGACATGCTGCCAATCGCCGAGAAGCTCGATAAGGTCGGCTTCTGGTCATTGGAATCCTGGGGAGGAGCCACGTTTGATTCCTGTATCCGCTACCTGGGTGAAGATCCGTGGGAGCGGATCCGTGAGCTGAAAAAGGCCATGCCCAATACCCCGCAGCAGATGTTACTGCGCGGCCAGAACCTGCTCGGTTACCGTCATTACGCTGACGATGTGGTAGACCGTTTCTGTGAGCGGGCCGCGGAGAGCGGTATTGATGTGTTCCGGATTTTTGATGCCATGAACGATCCGCGCAATATGGATCGGGCCATCAAGGCGGTCCGCAAGACCGGCAAGCACGCCCAGGGCACCATCGCGTACACCACCAGTCCGGTGCACACCGTCGATATGTGGGTAGAGCTGGCGAAAGAAGTGGCAGCAATGGGTGCAGACTCCATCGCGATCAAGGACATGGCCGGTATCCTGAAGCCCTACGTGGCCTTTGATCTGGTCAGTCGTCTGAAGAAAGAACTGGATATTCCCATCCACATGCAGTGCCATGCGACGACCGGCATGTCGACCGCTACCGCCATCAAGGCGGCCGAGGCGGGTATCGATAACGTGGATACTGCAATCTCTTCCATGTCCATGACTTACGGTCACAGCCCCACTGAGGCTGTTGTGGCAATCCTGGAAGGTACAGACCGGGATACGGGTCTTGATCTTGAACTGCTTGAGGAAATCGCCAGTTACTTCCGTCAGGTCCGCAAGAAGTATGCGAAGTTCGAAGGCAGCCTGCGCGGCACCGATTCCCGTATCCTGATCGCCCAGGTACCCGGTGGCATGCTGACCAATATGGAAAATCAGCTCCGTGAGCAGAACGCGTCCGACAAGTTTGACGAGGTGCTCGCTGAGATTCCCAAGGTTCGTGAAGACCTTGGCTTTATCCCGCTGGTAACTCCGACATCACAGATCGTGGGCACCCAGGCGGTACTTAACGTACTGACCGGTGAGCGTTACAAGTCCATCTCCAAGGAAACCGCTGCCATCCTCAAGGGTGAGTACGGCGCAGCGCCTGCGCCTTTCAACAAGGAGCTGCAAGCGCGGGTTCTGGATGGCAAGGAGCCTGTGACCTGTCGTCCAGGGGAGCTGATTGAGCCGGAAATGGACAGGCTGACCGATGAGCTGCGTAAGCTCGCAGGCGAGAAAAACATCAAGCTGGCGGATCAGGAAGTCGACGACGTTCTGACCTACGCGCTGTTCCCGCAGATTGGTCTGAAGTTCCTCGAAAATCGCAATAATCCGGATGCGTTTGAGCCGGTACCCAGCGCCGATGACGTGGCCCCGTCCGCAGCGAAAAAAGCCACGGGCCCTGAAACCTACACCGTCAATGTGAATGGCAAGGACTATGTGGTTGCGGTGAGCGAAGGCGGCGAGATCAGCCAGATGGAAGCAAAAGGCAGCACGGCCGGTTCTGCTGTGGCGGCAGCACCTGCCCCGGCTGCGGGTGAGGGTGAGCCTCTGCTGGCGCCATTGGGCGGTAACATTTTCAGGGTTGAAGTATCACCGGGTGACCATGTGGAAGAAGGTGACGTCGTCATCATCCTCGAAGCCATGAAAATGGAAACCGAGATACGCGCCGCTAAAGCCGGCGTCGTCGGTGAAGTCTTCGTCAAGGTCGGTGATGCCGTCTCTCCTGATGATGAAATGCTGACAATCGCATAAGGGCCAGCATTCGATGGATACATTACTAGCGTTGTGGACAGGCAGTGGCCTGTTCAATCTGTCAATCGGCCAGTTCTTCATGATCTGTGTTGGATTGCTTCTGTTGTTCCTTGCGATTCGTAAGGGTTTTGAGCCATTGCTGTTGGTTCCGATCGGGTTTGGCGGCATTTTGGCAAATATTCCCGAGGCAGGGATGGCATTGTCGGCTGCTGAAAATGCGATTTACTTCGCGAAGCCGGATGTGCTGCTGGCACTTGCCAGTGTTCTTGATGTGGGCTACCAGGCGGGCCAGGCGGTAACGCCAGAGGTTGTAGACGCGTTCAAGGAAGCCTATAAGGAAGGGAGCTACGCAACGGTCCAACAGGCCAATGTTGTTGCCCAGACTCTGGGTTATGCCAACGGTATGCTTCACAACTTCTATGAGGTTTCTATCGCGAGTGGTGCTGCCCCCCTGCTGATCTTTATGGGTGTGGGTGCCATGACAGATTTCGGACCGCTACTGGCTAACCCGAAAACACTGTTGCTGGGCGCGGCGGCGCAGTTGGGTATTTTCGGTACCGTTATTGGCGCGGTGATGCTCAACTGGACCGGGTTGATGGATTTCACCATTTTTGAAGCGGCTGCCATTGGTATCATTGGCGGCGCTGATGGCCCGACGTCTATCTACGTGGCAAGCATGCTTGCACCGCATCTTCTGGGTGCGATCGCAGTTGCTGCCTATTCGTACATGGCGCTGGTTCCGTTGATTCAGCCACCAATCATGAGGGCTTTAACAACAGAAAACGAGCGCAAGATCAAAATGTCCCAGTTGCGGCCCGTGAGCAGGAAGGAAAAAATCATTTTCCCGATTGTGGTGCTGGTTGTGACGGCATTGTTCCTGCCAGATGCAGCGCCGCTGCTGGGTATGTTCTGCTTTGGTAACCTGATGCGTGAGTGTGGCGTCGTTGAGCGTTTGAGTGACACGTCGCAAAATGCGCTGATCAACATTGTGACCATCTTCCTGGGTCTTTCTGTTGGTTCCAAACTGGGCGCTGATAAGTTCCTGGACGTGCAGACTCTGGGTATTCTGGTGCTCGGTATGGTGGCCTTCTGTATGGGTACGGCGGGCGGTGTTCTGATGGCGAAGGTGATGAACAAGTTCTCCAAGGATCAGATCAACCCGCTTATCGGTTCTGCTGGTGTATCTGCGGTGCCGATGGCAGCGCGGGTGTCCAATAAGGTTGGCCTTGAGGCCAATCCGCAGAACTTCCTGCTGATGCACGCTATGGGCCCCAACGTGGCCGGTGTTATTGGCTCTGCGGTGGCCGCCGGTGTAATGATCAAGCTGCTGGCCTGATTATTACACTGATCGCTGAAAGCCCCGGAGACTTCAGGTCTCCCGGGGCTTTTTTGTTACTGGAAGTCCCGTGATGGCACCGGCAAGGTGTGAATCAGGTGACTCAGGTCGGTCAGTTTTCCCGCCATGATATGAACAATATCGCCTTGCCGTTCCACAATGCCTTTTACATGTAGCAGCCGGGCCGTCAGCAGCGGCTTGCGTTGCTGTCGGGCTGTGTTGAGCCAGACGATGACATTGATATTGCCGGATTCATCTTCCAGAGTGACAAACGTGACGCCAGACGCTGAGCCAGGCCGCTGCCGTCCGGTCACCAGGCCAGCCACCTGAACGGGGCGGTTGGGTTCGGCGGTTTTTAACTGCTGGGAATCCAGGCAGTGGCGCAGGTGCCCCTGTTCCCTTAACAGGGCCATGGGATGACGTTGCAGGGTGAAGCCCTGGCTGGCGTAATCCGCCAGTACATTCTGGCCTTCGGAAGGAGCCGGAAGATGAACCCGGCGGCCGCTGGGCCGATATTCCTGTACCTGCTGGCTTTCCGAAACCCAAAGCGGTGCGGCGGTTTCGTGCCCCAGCAGCTCCCAGTAACTCTGGTGCCGGTGTCCACTGATGGCCTGCAGGGCATCGGCACCGGCCAACAGTTCCAGATCCCGCTGGGGTAGGGCGGTAAGGTGGCGCAGGTGCTGCACACTGGTATAGCCCCCTTGAGGGCGTTGCCGGCACAGAATGTCAGCGCTCTCACGGCTCAGGCCCTGAACCTGGCATAAACCGACTCTGAGGTGCCGGGCCGGGCCTTCCAGAGTGTAATCCCAATGGCTGTGATTGACGTCCACCGGCAGTACCACCACATGGTGACGGCGAGCGTCCTGGATAAGCTGGGAGGGAGAATAAAACCCCATGGGCTGGCTGTTCAGTAGCCCGCAATAAAAGGCAGCCGGGTGGTGGCGCTTGAGCCAGGCGGAAATATAAACCAGCAGGGCAAAACTGGCGGAATGGGATTCCGGGAAGCCATAGCCGCCAAAACCGCAGATCTGTTGATAAAGGCGTTCGGCAAACTCTTCGCTGTGTCCCCGCTCCTGCATGCCTCTGATCAGCTTGTCCCGGAATACGGTCATGTCACCCCGGGACTTCCAGGCGGCCATGGCGCGGCGTAACTGGTCGGCTTCCCCACCGGTAAAACCGGCGGCGACCATGGCCAGCTTGATCACCTGCTCCTGAAAAATGGGCACGCCCAGGGTTCGCTCCAGCACACCCCGGATGGCTTCATTGGGATAGGTTACCGCTTCCAGCCCGTGCTTGCGCTTCAGGTACGGGTGTACCATGTCGCCCTGTATGGGCCCCGGGCGCACAATGGCGACTTCGATGACCAGATCATAAAACTTCCTGGGACGGAGCCGGGGCAGCATATTGATCTGGGCCCGGGACTCCACCTGGAACACCCCAATACTATCTCCGGCACACAGCATGTCGTAGGTGGCCCTGTCTTCCCGCCACACGTCCTGCAGTGTAAAAGGTTTGCCTTTCTCTTCGCTGATCAGTTCCAGTGATTTGCGAATGGCCGTCAGCATGCCCAGGGCCAGGATATCCACCTTCATCAGGCCCAGGCTTTCCAGGTCGTCCTTGTCCCACTGGATAACGGTACGCTCCGCCATGGCGGCATTTTCCACGGGTACCAGTTGTGCCAGCGGGCCCGAGCTGATGACAAAACCGCCCACGTGCTGGGACAGATGACGGGGAAAGCCCAGCAGGGTATTCACCAGCGTAAAGAACTGGTTGGCGATGGCTTTGTGTCGGGTCAGCCCCTTGGCGAGAATCTGCCCGCGCCAGTCTGTTTCACGGTCCCGCCAGTCGATGCCATTGAGCAACTGCTCCACCTGAACCGGATCAAACCCCAGCGCCTTGCCCACATCCCGAACGGCGCTGCGGGGACGATAGCGGATCACCGTAGCGGCCAGCGCAGCCCGTTCCCGGCCATAGCGCCGGTAAATGTACTGGATGACTTCTTCCCGGCGCTCATGCTCGAAATCCACGTCAATATCCGGGGGCTCGTCACGATCCTTTGAAATGAATCGCTCGAACAGCAGTTCAATCTGGCGAGGGTCGACTTCGGTAATGCCCAGGCAGTAGCAGACCACAGAGTTGGCAGCAGAGCCGCGGCCCTGGCAGAGAATGCCCTGGCGGTTGGCAAAGCTGACGATGTCATAAATGGTGAGAAAATAATGCTCGTATTGCATCTCACGGATCAGGTCCAGTTCCTTCCGGATCTGCACCTGGATGTGATCCGGAATTCCCATTGGAAAACGCCGTCGGGCACCCTGCCGGGTCAGGGTTTCCAGCCAGCGGGCAGGAGTCTGGCCGGGAGGCACCAGGTCTTCTGGGTATTCATAACGCAGCTCGCCGGGCCGGAAGGTACACCGTTCCGCGATGGCCAGGGTTTCTTCGATCCATTCTGTTGGAAACAGCCGCTGAAGGACCGGCAGGGGTCGAAGATAGCGCTCGCCATTCTGGAACAGATGATGGCCAGCCTGCTCCAGGCTGATGTTGTGGCGGATGGCCGTAAGCACGTCCTGAAGAGGCTGCCGCTGACGGTCATGCATATGCACCTGGCCGCTTGCAACCACCGGGCGTTTCAGTTGCCGGGACAGGGCCCGGATGCGCTGCAGCTGCTGTTCCTCACCGGACTCCAGAGTCCGGCTGGCCGCCAGCCAGAAGCGATCAGGAAACTGGCTGCTGAGCCATTGTCCTGTCTGCAGGGCCTCGGTGAAACCGGCTTCTCCGCTGGTGGGTGGCAGCCACAGGCACAGGCAGTCGTCCAGCGAAGACCGGTCCAGATCATCGGCAAACAGCTGATACTGGCCCTTGGGGGCCCGGCGGCGTCCGAGGGTGATCAACTGGCACAGCTGCCCATAACCCCGGCGGGTACAGGCCAGCAGTATCAGCCGCAGACCGGGGGCCTGGGAACCCGTGGGCTCCAGTTCGAAATAACTGCCGGTAATCAGGGCCACATCACTGGTTTTCAGCGCCTGCCAGGCGCGGGGGATGCCGGCGACGGAGCAGGCGTCGGTAATGGCCAGTGCCCGATACCCATGAGCCAGCGCCCGCTCGGCCAGCTCATGGGGGTGAGACGCGCCGGTCAGAAAAGTGAAGTTGCTGAAACAGTGCAGCTCAGCGTAGCTCATGGTCTCAGCCAAACCAGCCATGGACGAACCAGCCCTGATGGGTATCCCGGTACACCCAGGCCAGTTGATCGCCGGGTAGCCGGGCGATGTAGTAATCCCGCAATATTTGCTGTCCGTCCCACCAGCCTCCGCTGATGCGCTCAGGTCCCTTCAGCCACTCCTGCGGGGTGACCGTCAGGGGGGCCGGGTGGGGCAGCAGCCAGAGCGGGCGCAGAGGCAGGTGGCTGGAGGTTTCGGCCTGACGGCGGCTGGTCAGCCGGTAGCTGTGCCAGGCGCGTTCCGGGCGATGGTCGGCTGCCGGCGCCAGGTGCTTAAGGGCCTGCTCTCCCAGCCTGGCCTGCAACCGGCTGATCAGTGTGTGCCAGGCTTCTCCGGTATCTGGCTGGTCATTGAGCAGGTCTGTTGTGATGGTCGTGTGACGGTCAAGGAAGCGGGTGACCCGGAGCTCCAGGGCTTCGACAGGTGCCACCAGGGGGTGCTGTTCCAGACGTATCCGCAGCAGGTCAAGAAACGCGTCGGCCCGGTGTTCGGGTCCGGTTGTGCGTATCTGCAGGCGGCTGGGTGGCTGGCGGTAATGATGCAGTATCAGCAACAGGCTGTCGGTATCCTGCTGGCGCCACCGAAGTTCGCTTTCCAGTTCTGTCAGGTTGCGCTGCAGCGCAAACAGCAGGCCTTCAGCTTTCTCGACCGGCAGCCCGAAGTCCGCCCTCTGCCGAAAATCCGAAGGCGGTTGCCAGCAGGTTTGCGGGTCCGGTCGCTGGCCATAAATCCGCTGGATATGGCTCAGGGTTTCCGGAGCCAGACGGCGGGCCAGTTCCGCTGCCGGCAGCTGCTGCACCTCTGCCAGTGTGCCCAGCCCGAGACGATTCAGCCGGCGCAGGACGGGCTCTTCCAGTTCAACGGCGGTCAGAGGCAGAGCGCCCATCCGGGCGTTCATTTCTTCCGGGTTTTCTGTAAAGCAGTTTCTTCCGGCCCGGGCCAGCAGGCGGGCCGCCAGGGGCGTCGGGCCCGTGGTCAGGGTGGCGGTCAGCTGGCGCTCATCCAGCGCTTTTTGCAGACGTTCCCGCAGTGGTTGCAGGCCACCGTACAGGCGCCGCACGCTGCCCGCATCTGCCAGCAGGCCATCCGGCGGATACAGGGTAATGCGGTCCAGATAGTGATACAGCCAGTGGGCCTGTTGCTCCAGAATGCGTCTCTGGCGGTCATCATCCCCATGCATCATGACCAGGTCCGGCGCCAGGTTCAGTGCGGTTTTAAAGGCCGTGCCAGGTCGAACGCCCAGCTGCCGGGCGCGGGAGCAGGCCTGTAGCACTTGCCGGGACCCCTGGCCGAGCACCGCCAGGGGAGCCGTCGTTGTGCGGGCACGGGCAATATGGTCCAGCAACAGGTGCCGGAAGTGAAGATACAGCCAGGGCATGCTCTAGTCCCCTGCAGGGCGGGGCCAGGGGCCCTGGATAACGGTGGCGGCTGTGTCCTGACCGGCCCGGGCTGCCAGCGCAAGCCGGCATGTCTGCCCGGGCCAGCCTCCGCGGCGCTTGAGTATGTTTACCTGAAGGCCCAGCTGGCTGTCGGGAGCCAGCTCGAGCCGAAGGGCTGCCGGTGAGCTCTGGCTGGCCTGTTGCCGGTTGCGGAACAGAATACAGATGCTCTGACCGGCTTCGGCTGCCAGCTGGAGCCGGCGGATATCCCGGGCCGCCAGGTTTTCCGGCCACGCCATGACCAGGCCCGTGGCCGGGGAGCGCAGGCAATTCTCCAGAGTCCAGAGCAGGTCGGACCGGGTGTCTGTATCGATCTGAACGATCTGGTCCAGGTCAACATCCGACCTGGCAAGTGCGGGCGCATAGGGAATAAACGGCGGGTTGATCCAGAACACATACTTTTGCTGTGCGGTCAGCCTCTGCAGAAGAGGTAGTGCCAGTTGCAGCTCACCGATGCCGGGTCTGTCCAGCAGGCACTCGCTGAGCGCTCCCCGGGGCCAGCCGGCTCCGCCGAGTTCCCGGTCCAGTGGCGCAAAACCGGTAAGCTCCGGGGTCAGGGTGACAGCCGTCTGGCGGTGTCCCCGCCAGAGGCGGGCATCGTGGAGCAGGGTATTCAGGAGATCACTCATGCTGGTATTCCGGTAATACTGTTTAAATATACAGTATTCCGGGTGGGGCGAAATATCAACCCTCAATCAGCATGTCTGTACAGTGCTTCTGTAAAAAAGTCTTACTGTCCTGCCTGGACGGCCGGGCCACTGGCTTGGGCAAAGCTGCTGCCGGCCTGCTCCAGATAATTGAACATATCGACGGACGACATCGGGCGTGCAAACAGAAAACCCTGCCCGAACTCGCATCCCGCTTCAGACAGAAACTGCAACTGGCTTTCGGTTTCGACGCCTTCCGCCACCACCTCCAGGTCCAGGCTGGTGGCCATCTGCAGGATAGCGCGAACCATTTCCATGCTTTTATGCTCCTTCGGCACACCGTACATAAAGGATTTGTCCACCTTGAGCTTGTTGACGGGTAATGAACGCAGCCGGCTCAGGGAAGAATAGCCTGTGCCAAAGTCGTCGATGGCAATCTCGAAGCCCTGGCCGTGGAGCCCCTCCAGGAACTGCTCGGTTTTAACAATGTCGGTCATCATGGAGCCTTCCGTAACTTCCAGCATCAGCGCACTGGCCGGCAAATCATGCTCGGAAAGCCCCTGCTCAAGCTGGTCCACCAGATCGGCCTGCCAGAGTTGGTGGACCGACAGGTTCAGTGACAGGCGCAAGTCTGGAAACCGGGTACGCCAGGTTGCCAGATCACGACAGGCCTGTTCAATCATTAACTGGCCTGAGCGGGAGATCAGTCCGGTTTCCTCCAGCGCCTGCAGAAAATGCCCTGGTGTCGCTACGGTGCCATCGGGATGAACCAGGCGCATCAGGGCCTCAATATAGGCCACCTCACCGGTACGCAGATCAATAATGGGCTGATACCAGGCATCAAAAGCCCGCGCATCCACGGCTCGGTGGAGATTGTTTTTCAGGGTCAGTTTATGGCGGTTTCGCACCGATAATTCCGTGTAGTAAAAACGAAAATGGCCACTGCCTGCAGATTTGGCCTCGTACATGGCGATATCGGCGTAGTTGATCAGATCGCTGGCCCGGGTGGTGTCGGCCGGGTACAGGCTGATGCCGACACTGGCGCCGAGGTGATGTTGCAGCGCTCCGTGGTGGAACGGCTGCTTCATGGCGCGGGTCAGCCGGTCTGCCAGCTGGGCTGCGGCGTCTGCGATGGCCGCATGGGGGTCTTCGGCCTGGCTGATAACGTCGTCGGATTCGTCAAAACGCATCAGCACCAGGAATTCGTCGCCACCCAGGCGGGCGACAAAGTCTTCAGCCCGTGCAATCTGGGTCAGTCGTCTGGCCACATTGTGCAGCAGTTGATCCCCGACCTCGTGACCCAGACTGTCATTGATGCGCTTGAACCCGTCCAGATCCACGAAGAGCACGGCAGCAACCCGGCGGTGCCGGTTGAATTCAGCATCCAGCTGACTCAGCTCTTCCATGACCCATTGGCGGTTGGGCAGGCCGGTGAGGGCATCACGATAGGCGCTGTTCCAGGCCAGGGCCCGCTGCTCCTGCAGATGGTCCCGCATGCGGAGGGTTTCCACCCCAAACGAGATGTTGGCGGCGAGGCGTTCCAGCAGGCTCACTTCATCATCGGTAAAGGTACGGGGCCTGGTGCTGTAAATGGCAAGCACGCCAAGCTCGGTGTCGGAAAAAGCCAGCGGCAGGGCAACCGACGACCGGAAGCCATGTTTCCGGGCCAGGTCACGCCAGGGCCGGAAGCGGGCATCGGTTTCCACATCTTCGCAGATCTGCGGCATGCCGGTTTTAATGGCCAGCCCTGCCGGCCCCTCGCTGAACCGGTCCTCTTGCCACCGCAGTTGCAGATCCCGGATATAGTCAGCTGCATCTCCGGACCAGGCCATCACATCGACCGCCCGGTTATTACCAGCTTCTGCCCGTCCGATCCATGTCAGGGCGTAGTCACTCAGCCGTATCAGGGTTTCCAGCACTGAACGGAACAGCTGGGCCTCGTCCTCACCGCGCAATACCACTTCATTACCTGCCGCCAGCACCCGGTAGGCCCGTTCGGTGCGCGCCTGGTTTCGTTCCGCATTATTGAGCAGCACCTGCTGCTGGCGGGACCTATCGTGAAGCTTGAGCAGACTGTCGACCCGGGCCGCCAGTTCCACGCGGGAGGATGGCTTGACCATAATGTCGTGAATCTCACTGCCCAGCAGTTCCTGGACCCGGTGGGTCTGGGACTGCTGCAGTAGCACCATTACCGGCATCAGTGCCGGACTGAGCGCCTGCCGCCGTTTTTGCAGATTTTCCCGCAGCCGCACAAACGTGGCCAGATCCAGTATGGCAAGGTCAAACAGGACGTCCGGAAGTCCACCCGGCGCTGCCTGCAGAATCTCGTGCTGTGACAGGAGCTCTCCGAATATGCGGGTATTACCAGGCTGGCTCAGTGAGACAAATAAACGCGCCATCGGTTACCTCTTAGGCTTCGGTCAGGTAGTGAAACAGGGCTTGGACTGGCGCCGGAACTGTTACCGGTCCGGGGCTTCGGCACCCGGGTCAGGAAGTGTAGGCTCAGGGTGGTCTTGCCACTGCCCGCACCACCATCGATCATGTAGGTACGCCGGGGAATCAGGCCGCCATGCATGAATTCATCCAGACCGGGTATGTCTGTGGACATACGTTACAGGTGTCGCCGGATCAATCCCTTAACATAGGTTTAACATCAGAAAATATTAATCCGATGGAGATGACGCCATGAAATTGGGTGAGCAACACTGCGAGGCGTGTCGATCTGACGCCCCTCAGGTTTCAGCGGAAGAACAGGATGCCCTGTTAATGGAGTTACCGGACTGGCAGGTCGTCTATCAGGACGGTGTGCCCCAACTGATAAGGGTGTATGCATTCCGGAACTTTGTGCAGGGGCAGGCGTTTACCAATGAGGTTGCCGAACTGGCGGAAGCCGAGGGCCATCACCCTGCCATCCTGCTGGAATTCGGCAAGGTGACGGTACGCTGGTGGACCCACAAGATTCGCGGGCTGCACCGGAACGACTTTATTATGGCGGCCCGGACGGATGCCCTCTACGAAGACTGAACGACAACAGGCGTCGGTTCAGGGCACCAGTAGCACGGGGCTGAGGCTCTCCCGGACCACGGACTCTGACGTGTGCCCCAGGGGGAGCAGCTCCACCGGCGTCGTCCCCCGTTTGCCAATCAGGGTGAGGGCCGGCTTGCTGTCATTGATCAGGTTGAGCAGTTCCTTTGCCGGCTGACCCTTGAGCATCCGGGCTTCCACCGAGGGCAGGCTCTCAGCCAGATCATGGACCAGCCGGTCCACCTGTTCGGCTTCGTCCGGAGCGTCGTCTGGCCGAACCCAGATGACGCGGCCTTCCTGGTTATCACTGACCAGCTGGCGGAACAGTTCCTGCGCCCGCCCGGCGTTGGCTGAGCCGTCGGTGGCCAGAAACACTGGGACGTGATCCGCGGATGGCTGACCTTCCGTCGGCAGAACCAGTAAGGGCAGACGGGTCATCCGGGCCAGATTCATGGTGATATTGCCCATAAAGAGCTCACGGCCAGCGGAGTGATGGGTGCTGCAGCAGATAATACCGTCAGCCTTCAGGTAGCGCGCCAGCTCAATAATGCAGGACGCCACAAACCCATGGCGCACCGCAATATCGGTGGTGATGGCCCATTCTTCGGCGAACCTTCCCGCCAGCGCCTTGAGTTTGCCTTCGACGGCGCCCTCGCTGTCTTCAATATGTTTTCGGGTGTGAGGTTCAATAACGTAGGTCAGGGTAAGTCGGCGGATGCCGAGGCGCTTCAGCAGGGGTGGGATCTGGCTGATGGCCTGCTCCCAGCTGTCGGAGTAATCCACACTCAGAATCATATGGCTCAGCATAGTCACGCTCTCCCGGAGTCCTGTCCCATGGCTTTCTCTTAAAACTAGCACAAAGTGCTGTCGGCGCTATGGATCTCAGCCAGGGTACTGAACCCTTCAGCAGCGAGCTGAGGGTCGACGTGGAACTGAACGCCGCCCCGTGCCCGCAGCATCCGGGAGGGCATGATGCCCAGCATGCTGTGAAACGTATTGGAGAAGTGAGCCAGATCGGAAAAGCCCGAACCGACTGCCGCCTGGGTAAAGCTCTGCCCCTGGGCGATAGCCAGCGTGGTGGCGTGTAACCGGTGCCATTGACGGTACTTGCCTGCGGAAATGCCCAGGTACTGGCGGAACAGCTGAATGACCCGGGGAACGGAGAGGTTGACGGCCGTAGCCAGACTTTCTGTGGTGATGTTCTGGGTGCGCCCGCTACGCAGCATTCCTACTGCGCGGGCGACCCTGGCGTCGACGCCTGCCGGGTCAAGGCGAGAACCCGGGTCCAGCCCGAGTCTGGCGAACAGTGACAGAACCGACGCGGGCGTAGGGCTGGACGAGATCACCTGGCGTCCCACCGCCACCAGTTGCTCTTCGATATCCAGCGCCCAGGCAATGCCATGGGTATGCCGGGCGGCATGTCCCTCAAGCGCTTTCAGATCGTGCAGGAAGGGGTCGAGAAAGAGCACCAGCAGATGGTGACCGTCATTACCCAGCTGAACCGGAAGCCCGGGGCTGATCACGCAGCACCGGGCGGTCACGGCATCCTGCGGATGGCCCTGACGATGTACCTGCAGGTTCCCTTCCACGCTGATAACCAGCGCGGTGCTGCCGTAACAGCGATACCGTGGGTCGGTACCGGGGCCGACGTAAAGTACCCGGTTGTCCCAGATATACAGGTGGGCAGTCTGATCACTGGCCGGTGCTGCTGGCACTTTTTTTCCCTCCATGAGCCAAAGCCTGTCTATGTCTGAAAGGCCGTACCGAAATCCTGTTTCGGCATCTTCCTATCCTACCCATTAATGGCTGGAAGTGAGGTCACACCGCCGTGACCGACCGCTCAGATGTCGCGGAATTATCATTCCACACAAATCTGCCGAACAGCGGCGCAGGTATCCTGCACGCTCCAGTTGGGGTGAAGTCACCCTGGGCAGTATGGATGCAACGAGCAACAAGGCGGTCCATGGAGTAGCGGGTCGCTCTCAGGGAGAGTTCAATGGAGAGTTCGAATGAATAAGAAAACCATGCGACCGCCCGGCAGGGCGCGCGTTCCGAAAGGCCGGTATCTGATATCGGGGCTTGCCTTTGCAGTGGCCTCAGTCAGTTCGCAGGCAGCCGTCCTGTTCGAGGAAAACTTTGCCAATGGTCTTGGCGCCTTTTCCGATCAGGGTCGGGTGTACACCATGTCCGCCGGAGAGGTCTCCATGCGCGGTGGTGGCTCCACCGAGACCCTGGTCCGCTCCGGCCCCATCAATGTTAACGGTGCCGACGACCTGACCCTTTCGTTCTATCGCGATATTACCGGCTTTGACCGGGGCGAAGCTCTGACGGCACTGGTCTCGACGGACGGCAGCACTTTCCGTGCGGTTCAGACCGTGAACAGTGGTTCCGGCGTGGTGACGGTGGATCTCAGTGATGTTGTGAGCGGTCAGGACCAGATCTACCTTCAGTTCGCCATCAATGCGTCCAGCTTCCTGGAGCGGGCCTCCGTGGGCAGCATATTGCTCGAGGGCTCAGCGAGCGGCGGCAACCCGGGTGATCCGGGCGACCCTGGTGATCCAGGCGGCCCAGGTGATCCCGGTGACCCAGGCGATCCCGGTGACCCAGGCGGCGACAACGAGCCCATGCCGGCCGCAGGCGACTTCGTAACCTTCGAATCAGGTCACGTGCGGCCCATGGCGCTGTCGTCGGATGGCCAGCGTCTTTATGTGGTCAACACTCCCGACAATACCGTGCAGGTTTTCGATGTGTCTGGCCAGACCCCGGTAGCCGTCGAGACCATCCCGGTGGGTATGGAGCCTGTCGCAGTGGCGCTGCGTAATGACAATGAACTGTGGGTGGTCAATCACCTGTCAGACAGCGTCAGCATCGTTGACGTATCCGCATCGCCCGCGCGCCTGCATAACACGCTGCTGGTAGGTGACGAGCCCAGGGATATCGTGTTTGCTGGCGAAAACGACAAGTGGGCCTTTATCACGGCTGCACACCGTGGCCAGAACGTACCCTTTGACCCGCAGCTGACCACCCCCAGTATTGGCCGCGC
>CAZHAY010000020.1:0-15274 GCA_964530545.1 uncultured Marinobacter sp. | reverse complement strand
GACGGCCAGAACTGGATGGGGCCTGGTGATCCTCTGCGTGGCGTAGCGCCCCGTGCGTGGAACCAGTACATCAAGCTGGAGCTGCCAGACTATGATGTGTTCGAAATCGACACCTCTGGCTCTCTGCCCCGGGTAGCCTCCCGCACCTCAGGGGTCGGCACCACGCTGTTCAATCTTGCGGTTAACCCACGCAACGGCAAGGTCTACGTCTCCAACCAGGAAGCGAATAACCTGACCCGTTTTGAAGGGCCAGGGTCGAACGCCACCACGGTTAACGGCAACTTTGTCCAGACCCGTATCACGGTGGTCGATGGCAGTAACGCTCAGCCCCGTCACCTGAACAAACACATTGACTACACCACCGAGCTGGGCACCGCCTCTGAAAAGGAAAGGGCAGTTTCCACCCCACTTGAGATGGCAGTGAGCTCAGACGGCAATCAGTTGTTCCTGGCCGCCATGGGTTCCAGCAAGCTGGTGCGTTACGACACCCGGGCTCTGGAAAACGACAGCTTCCAGCCCAATACCAGCGATCAGCTGGTAGTCAGCGGCGGCGGTGCTACCGGCGTTGTTCTGGATGAAGCCCGCAACCGGGCGTTTGTCACCACCCGCTTCGATAATGGTGTTTCCGTGGTCGACATCGACGGCAGCATGAACGAGCTGGCTCATGTCACCATGAAAA
This sequence comes from uncultured Marinobacter sp., assembly GCA_964530545.1. Lineage (GTDB taxonomy): Bacteria > Pseudomonadota > Gammaproteobacteria > Pseudomonadales > Oleiphilaceae > Marinobacter. Next base: position 14,595 of record CAZHAY010000020.1, on the reverse strand, counting down.
ACCCGGAGCCGGAGAAAGTCGTTAAAGGCCGTCGTTTCCTGTATGACGCCTCCTACACGTCCAGTCGTGGTGATTCCTCCTGTGCCGGTTGTCATATGTTCGGCGACTTCGACCATATCTCCTGGGATCTGGGTAACCCCGATATTGCCGCCGAGGACAATCCCAATACCTACAACGACAACGTTGCTGCGATCGGTCGGAACCTGTCATTCCATGCGCTCAAAGGTCCTATGGCCACCCAGAGCCTGCGTGGCCTGAAAGGTAACGGACCGTTGCACTGGCGGGGTGACCGTACAGGTGAGAACCGCCAGCGTGGTGAGAGTCTGGAACTGGCAGCCTTCAAGGAGTTTAACGAAGCGATTACCGGCCTGCTGCGCCGTGACCGTGAGTTAACGGATGCGGAAATGACCCAGTTCGCGGAATTTGCCCTGGAGCTGACCTATCCGCCGAACCCCATTGCTGCGCTGGATAACAGCCTCAGCCCAAGACTGCGGGAAGCACTGGAAATCTACAACACCGTCACTTCTGACTTCGTGACCAACTGTAATGGCTGTCACGTGCTGGATCCGGACCGTGGCATGTTCGGTACCGATGGCACCATGTCTGTAGAAGGCGGCGACGTAGACGAGGATATGAAAATCCCTCACCTGCGTAACATGTACCAGAAGGTGGGCATGTTCACCAAGAACGGTCTTGACCGGCCCAGAACCGGCCCCCAGATTCGTGGCTTCGGCTATGACAACCAGGGCGCTTCCGGCTCGGTGAACGACTTCCTGAGTGCACCGGTGTTCCTGCTGCTGGGTGAGCGTCGTCGTCTGCTCGTTCAGGACCTGGCGCTGGCGTTCCCGTCGGAAATGAACCCCATCGTCGGCCAGCAGGTCACCCTGAACCCGGATAACCGTAACCGGTCGGATATTCAGGGACGTCTGGATCTGCTCATCGAGCGGGCTCTGGTAACCAATCCACGGCCGGAATGTGATCTGATCGCAACCGCCGTGCTGGATGGCCAGAGCCGTCGCTGGGTATTCAACGCCAACCAGAAGTTCGTACCGGGCGACCGGGCGACTCCGTCGCTGACCCGCAGCCAGTTGCTGGATCAGGTCAGCACTCAGGATTCGTCTGTGACCTTCACCTGTACGCCTCCAGGCAGTGGCGTCCGTAACGTGGCCAGTCGTTAAACGACCAGCCTGATGTAGAACCCCGGCCCTGGGCCGGGGTTTTTTTTACGCTTGCAGAACCTATGGTTGATCGAGACCGGTCAGAGGCTTAACCCCTTCGGCCTGTAACTTGGCCCAGGCCCGGTTGAAATCCAGGACCATGGTTTCAGTACCCGGGGCGGAGGCCGAAAAAACAAAGTTCAGCGGCCAGCTCAGCAGGTTGTTATAGGTGAGCGTGTCCATGGGCGATCGCGCCAGCAGGGCATCCATCGGTGCCTGGAAGTTGACCAGATAGTCACCGCGACGGTAGTTCAGCATGCGGATGGCAGAACGATGATCGGGAGCCACGGTTATGAAGGTTTCGGGGTCTGCCTTCAGGAGCTCCAGAAGACCGAAGTAGGTATAGCCACGGATCAGAATTAGCCGGCTACCCTGTAGGTCCTCCAGCTCGTAAGCCGGTGGTGTATCCTCCAGGTGATAGGCATTAAGGCGGATCGTGCCGGGCAGGAAGCTGGTTTCACGGGTATAGGGTGCCAACTCAGGAACGCTTGCAGAGCCTGGCCAGAGGTCGATGATGCCTTGCTCAAGGTAAAGATAGACCCGGCCAATGGGGAGCTCCTGCCAGTTCACCTGGTAACCGGCCCTCCGGGCAATCTTTTCCGTCAGATCGATAAAGGTGCCCTCAGCCTGGCCCTGTTCGTTAGTGTAGGCCAGGGGCGGGAACTCAATAAACGCCGCGCGGATAACCCCCCGGTCGGCATCGGCCAGGGCCACCCCCGTCAATAGTGCACCTACTAATAGTAACGCCAGATGAAATGTTACCCTGACTCTTCTCATACCCGCCATTTTTGCCCGGAACTGTTAAAGGTTAGAATGGCGCGAATACGTTTACCTGTAAAGCCACGCTCCAGGCTTCCCTTCATAGCGTGACGCCTCTTGCATAAGACCGACAAAGCAACGGAACTCGTTCATGACCAAAGAACAGCCCCACCGGCACCGGAATCAGTTTCAGGTGTTTGACGCCATTACCACCCGCTGGGCCGACAATGACCTGTATGGCCACGTCAATAACGTCACCTATTACGCGTGGTTTGACACCTGCGTAAACCGTTACCTGATCGAGCAGGGCGGGCTGGATATCCATCAGGGCCAGGAAATCGCGTATGTGGTGAGTTCATCCTGCGACTACTTCAGTCCGGTGGCCTATCCGGAAAAGATCGAGGCAGGTATACGGGTCGAAAAGCTGGGTAACAGCTCGGTGACCTACAACATCGGCATTTTTCGTCAGGGGGAAGACCAGGCGTGCGCCCTGGGGCGTTTTGTACATGTGTTTGTCAATCGCGAAACGGACCGGCCGGTGCCCATCCCGGCCGGAGTTCGCAGGGCTCTGGAGCAACTGGTTCAGTAACCCCGGGCGCTGGAGGTGCTGCGGCGTGGGTCAGCCGCGCCCCACAGGCGTCCCTCGTCGTCGATAACAATACTCTGGATGGCTCCCATGGCCGCACGGGTTTCCACCTTGTGGCCCATGGCTTCGAGCAGATCAATCGTGTCCGGGCTGATGCCCTGTTCGACGCGGATCTCATCCGGCAGCCATTGATGGTGCACCCGGGGCGCCTCAACCGCGGTCTGGATGTTCATGCCATGGTCAATCACATTCATGATCACCTGCAGCGTGGTTGTGATAATTCGTGAACCGCCCGGGCTGCCGGTGACCAGATAATTCCGGCCGTCCTGGCGGACGATGGTAGGCGACATGGAGCTGAGCATGCGTTTGCCGGGTTCAATACGGTTCGCTTCGCCGCCCATCAGACCGTAGGCATTGGGTTCCCCCGGCCGTGCGCTGAAATCGTCCATCTCGTTGTTCAGCAGGAAACCCGCTCCGGTCACCGTAATACCTGAGCCGTAGCTGAAGTTGATGGTGTAAGTGTTTGAAACTGCATTGCCCCACCGGTCGACAATGGAGAAGTGTGTGGTTTCGTTGCTTTCAAAAGGCAGGGGATTGCCAGGGTCTATCTGGTCAGACGGTGTGGCCTGATCGGGACGGATCTGCTGGCGTAGCTCAGCAGCGTAATCCTTGTCAATAAGGCCAGTCAGCGGCACCTCGACATAATCCGTATCTCCCAGGTATTTGCCGCGGTCGGCGTAAGCCAGTTTCATGGCTTCTGCCATCAGGTGAATGGTCCGGGCCGAGTTATGACCATAATCTCCGATGGGATAGGCTTCCAGGATATTGAGAATCTGCACAATATGGGCGCCGCCGGAGCTGGGTGGTGACATGGAGAAAACCTCGAAACCCCGGTAAGTGCCGCGAACCGGCTCCCGGATCACCGGCTGGTACCCGGCAAGGTCCGCCAGGGTGATCAGGCCGTCGCCCCGGGCCATTTCCTCCACAATCAACCGGGCGGTTTCTCCTTCGTAGAAATCCGTGATGCCATGGTCGGCGATGCGCTGCAGGGTGGCGGCCAGTTCCGGCTGCCGGAAAAGGTCGCCAGGGCGGGGCGGTTGCCCGTCATCGTCGTAGAAGGTGTCGCGGGTGGCGGGCCAGCGGATCAACCGATCCCGGGCCTGCTCCAGGCCTTCGGTAAACCGGTGGGGAACCTCAAACCCGTCCCGGGCGAGACGGATGGCCGGGGCCAGCGCTTCCGCGAGCGTGATGGTACCGTACTGCTCCAGCGCCAGTGCCAGCCCGGCGACGGTCCCCGGTACGCCGGCGGCCTGATGGCTGAAGCGGCTGAGTTCCGGTACCACTCCGCCCTGGTCATTCTGGAACATGGTCTCAGTGGCGGCTGCCGGGGCGGTCTCCCGATAATCAATGGCCCTGACCGGGCCGCCGTCCCCAGGCGCATAAAGCAGGAAGCCGCCGCCGCCGATATTGCCCGAACGAGGCTGGGTCACAGCCAGCGCGAACCCTGCGGTAACGGCGGCGTCGACGGCATTGCCTCCGGCCTTCAAAACGTCCAGTGCAACCGCAGTGGCGTGGGGGTGACTGGTAGCGACCATGCCATGCTCGCCGGGGGCAGGGTGATGGCGCTCGCCTTCCAGGATGGCCTGGGCACTGACGATTCCGGTGATGAGACTGAGCAGAAACAGCGAGATGGCTCGCCCGTACCAGCGAATCCTGGTCATGTAAACTCCTTGCGCGTCGGGTTTGCAGCGAAACTGAGGCCAGCAACTTCGCTCCGGTTACGGTTTACGCTATGATAGCTGGTCATTTTCTGTTGCGCTGCCCGGTGGCGTAAAGCCCGGCGCCGCATCTTCCCGTTGTACTACAGGACAGGTTCATGGAGCACACATACCGTCTGGTGATTTCCTGCCCGGACCGGGTAGGTATTGTCGCAAAAGTCAGTAATTTCTTGTCCACCTATAATGGCTGGATCACCGAGGCCAGTCACCACTCTGACAGCCAGGCCGGGTGGTTCTTTATGCGCCATGAGATCAAGGCCAGTTCCATTCCGTTTGGCCTGGATCAGTTCCGCGCAGCGTTCGAGCCCATCGCCCGGGAATTCGACATGAACTGGCACGTTGCGGATTCGGCCCGTCCCAAAAAAGTGGTGCTGATGGGCAGCAAGGAGTCCCATTGCGTCGCCGATCTGCTCCACCGCTGGCACAGCGGGGAGCTCAATGTGGACATTGCGGCGGTGATCTCGAACCACGACGATCTGCGCCGCATGGTGGAGTGGCATGAGATTCCCTACCACTGCATCCCCGTCAGCCGGGAAAACAAGGCCGAAGCCTTCGATGAGATCGACGGTCTGTTCCAGAGTTACCAGGCCGATGTCATTGTACTGGCCAGATACATGCAGATCCTGCCGCCCTCCCTGTGTGAGAAGTATGCGGGCAAGGTAATCAACATCCACCACTCCTTTCTGCCGTCCTTCGCCGGTGCCCGGCCTTACCATCAGGCCTACAGTCGCGGCGTCAAGCTGATTGGCGCTACCTGCCACTATGTCACCCAGGATCTGGACGAAGGTCCCATCATCGAACAGGACGTGATTCGCATCAGCCACAGTGACGCAATCGGGGATATGGTTCGGTTGGGCAAGGACGTCGAAAAGAACGTCCTGGCCCGGGGCTTGCGGGCTCATGTGGAGGACCGGGTGATCACTCACGAAAACAAGACCGTGGTTTTTGACTGAGCCGATCCCGCGAATGTGGTAACATTGAGCGCTTGTTTATAACGATCAAAACGACTTCCAGAAAATTCAAAGGAACCATTCTCGATGGGTGAGTTAGCCAAAGAGATCCTGCCGGTCAATATCGAAGACGAACTCAAGCAGTCCTACCTGGACTACGCCATGAGCGTCATCGTTGGCCGGGCACTGCCCGATGTACGTGATGGCCTCAAGCCCGTGCATCGGCGTGTGCTCTTCGCCATGTCTGAGCTGGGTAACGATTGGAATAAAGGGTACAAGAAGTCCGCCCGTGTGGTGGGCGACGTTATTGGTAAGTACCACCCCCACGGCGACTCTGCAGTCTACGATACCATCGTCAGGATGGCTCAGCCCTTTTCCCTGCGGTATCCGCTGGTAGACGGTCAGGGTAACTTTGGCTCCATCGACGGCGATAACGCGGCCGCCATGCGGTATACCGAAATCCGCATGGAAAAGATCGCCCACTCGCTGCTGGCGGATCTGGACAAGGAGACAGTCGATTTCGTCGATAACTACGACGGCACCGAGCGCATTCCCGATGTATTGCCCACCCGGGTGCCGAACCTGCTGGTGAATGGTTCCTCAGGGATTGCCGTGGGCATGGCCACCAATATCCCGCCCCACAACCTGAAAGAAGTGGTCGAGGGCTGTCTGGCCCTGATCGACAACCCGGACACCACCATTGACGAACTGATGGATGTGATTCCGGGGCCGGACTTCCCCACCCAGGGGATTATCAACGGCCGTGCCGGTATTGTTGAAGCCTACCGTACAGGCCGGGGCCGCATCTACATCCGCGCCCGCCACGAGATTGAACATGACAAGAAGACCGGTCGTGACGCCGTCATCATCACCGAGCTTCCGTATCAGCTGAACAAAGCCCGGCTGATTGAGAAAATTGCCGAGCTGGTGAAAGAAAAGCGGCTGGAAGGCATTACCGAACTGCGGGACGAATCCAACAAGGAAGGCATCCGGGTGGTGATCGAGCTGCGTCGGGGTGAAAACCCGGACGTGATCGTCAACAACCTGTTTGCCCAGACCCAGCTCGAAACCGTCTTCGGCATCAACATGGTTGCGCTGATCAACGGTGAACCCAAGATCCTGAACCTGAAGGAAATGCTGGACGCTTTCGTGCGGCACCGTCGGGAAGTGGTCACTCGCCGTACTATTTATGAACTGCGCAAGGCCAGGGAGCGGGGCCATATTCTGGAAGGCCTGACCGTTGCGCTGGCCAATATTGATGAGATTATCGAGCTTATCAAGGCGTCCCCGTCAGCGACGGAAGCCAGGGAAAAGCTCATGGACAGGGGCTGGGCGCCGGGTGGCGTTCTGGCCATGCTGGAGCGGGCCGGCGATGACGCCTGCCGTCCGGACGACCTGCCAGAGATCTACGGGCTGCGGGACGGGGTCTATCACCTGTCACCGGAGCAGGCCCAGGCCATTCTGGATCTGCGGCTGCACCGCCTGACCGGGCTGGAAACTGAAAAGCTCCAGAACGAATACCGGGAAATCATCGAGAAGATCGCTGAACTGCTGGAGATACTCCGAAGCCCGGAGCGTCTGCTGCAGGTCATTCGCGACGAACTTGCGGCCGTTGTTGAAGAGTATGGCGATGAACGCCGCACCGAGATCGTCAGCTCCCGCCGCGATCTGACCGTAGCCGACCTGATTGATGAAGAAGACCTGGTGGTCACCATTTCCCACACGGGTTACGCCAAGACCCAGGCTGTGGAAGATTATCAGGCTCAACGCCGTGGTGGCCGGGGCAAGGCAGCCACCGCCATGAAAGACGAAGATTTCATTGAGAAGCTGCTGGTCGCCAACTCCCACGACACCATCCTGTGCTTCTCCAACCGGGGCAAGGTCTACTGGTTGCGCGTGTTTGAAATACCCCGGGGCAGCCGCGGCTCCCGCGGCCGGCCTATGGTGAATATTCTGCCGCTGGACGATGGTGAGCGTATTACCACCTTCCTGCCAGTGGCGGACTATCCGGAAGACCAGTTCGTGTTGATGGCGACCTCGGCCGGGGTGGTCAAGAAGACGCCGCTGCCGAACTTCTCCCGGCCACGTACCAGTGGCCTGATCGCCCTGAGTCTGGATGAAGGCGACACGCTGATTGGCGCCGCTATTACTGACGGCAGCGCAGAAGTCATGCTGTTCTCCAGCGAAGGTAAGGCCGTACGCTTCAATGAAGACGAAATCCGTCCCCTGAGCCGTACCGCCCGGGGCGTTCGCGGCATCAGGATGCCGGAAGGCCAGCATGTGGTCTCGCTGATCATCCCGGAAGAGGGCGGCGTCATTCTGACCGCTAGTGAGCATGGGTACGGTAAACGCACCGCCATCGAGGAGTTCCCCACGTACAGCCGGGGCACGCAGGGCGTCATCGCCATGCAGTGTTCCGAGCGCAACGGCAACCTGGTGAGTGCGCTACAGTTGTTCGAAGGCGATGAAATGATGCTGATTTCGGACAAGGGTACGCTGGTCCGTACCCGCTCCGATGAGGTTTCTGTTCTCAGCAGAAACACCCAGGGTGTGCGGTTGATCCGCCTGACCCAGGAAGATGAGCGCCTGGTGGGTGTGGAGCGTATCGCCGAGAGTGACGAAGACGAGGGTGAAGAGCCGGAAGCCGGCGAGGGTTCCGCGCAACAGGACGATATTGAGGACAGCAGCGGAGAATCAGCGAATGAGTAGGGCGTACAACTTCTGCGCCGGCCCGGCGACATTGCCCGAACCGGTGCTGCAGCAGGCCAGAGACGAAATGCTGGACTGGCGTGGCACCGGCATGTCCGTGATGGAAATGAGCCACCGCGGCGATGAGTTTGTGGAAATCGCCGAAACCGCTGAGCAGGATCTGCGTGAACTTGCAGGCATTTCAGACGATTACGCCGTTCTCTTTATGCAGGGTGGGGCATCCAGCCAGTTCGCGACCATTCCCCTGAACCTGTTGGGTAACAATGGCTGTGCCGATTATGTAAACACCGGCATCTGGTCGAAAAAGGCCATTGCCGAGGCCAGCCGGTATGGGGACATCCACGTGGCAGCCTCCAGCGAGGACAGTGGTTTTACCACCATACCCCTGCCGGAAACCTGGAACGCCCGGGCAAACGCCGCCTATCTGCATTACACCCCCAACGAGACCATCGGCGGGCTTGAGTACGACTTTATTCCGGACAGCAACGGTGTGCCTCTGGTGGCGGACATGTCGTCCAACATCCTGTCCCGCCCACTGGACGTCTCAAAGTACGGTCTGATTTACGCGGGCGCCCAGAAGAACATCGGGCCGTCGGGGCTGGTGGTGGTCATCATCCGCAAGGATCTGCTGGGCAAGGCCCGGCCGGAAACCCCGACCATGATGAATTATCAGGTGGCGGCCGAAAACGGCTCCATGTATAACACGCCGGCGACTTACTCCTGGTATCTGGCCGGTCTGGTCTTCAAATGGCTCAAGGCCCAGGGCGGTGTTAACGCCATGGCGGAGATGAACCGGCGCAAGGCCTCCAAGCTTTATGAGTTTATTGATGACAACGGGTTTTACGCCAACCCCATCGAGCCACGCTTCCGTTCCTGGATGAACATCCCGTTTACGCTGGCGGATGATAGCCTGAACAGCGCCTTCCTGAAGGGCGCCGACGAGCGGGGACTGCTGAACCTGAAAGGGCACCGCAGTGTTGGCGGGATGCGCGCGAGCATCTATAACGCCATGCCTGAGGCCGGTGTCGACGCACTGATCGACTATATGGCCGGATTCGCGAAGGAGCATGGCTGACCATGAGTGACGAGGAGGCCCGGCTGGGCGAACTGCGGGAGCAGATCGACCGTTTGGACGCACAGATCATGGACCTGATCAGTGCCCGCGCTCAATGCGCCCAGGAAGTGGCCCATGTCAAAATGGACGCCAACCCCGGGCAGGACGTGGTCTTTTACCGCCCCGAGCGGGAAGCCCAGGTTTTGCGTCGCATCAAGGAAGCCAACCCCGGCCCACTGCCGGATGAGGAAATGGCGCGACTGTTCCGGGAGATCATGTCCGCCTGCCTGGCCCTTGAGCAGCCAATGCGCGTTGCCTTCCTCGGGCCTGCAGGCACCTTTACCCAGGCCGCGGCGCTCAAGCATTTCGGTCACTCCGTCCTATCGGTACCCATGCCCGCCATTGACGCCGTGTTCCGGGAGGTTGAATCCGGCGCAGCCCGGTACGGGGTGGTGCCGGTGGAGAATTCCACGGAGGGCATGGTCAACCATACACTGGACATGTTCATCTCGTCCCCGCTCCGGATCTGCGGCGAGGTCCAGATACGCATTCACCATCACCTGATGCGCCGGGCAGGGGAGATGGATCAGCCACTGGCCCGCATCTATTCTCACCAGCAATCCTTCGCCCAGTGCCGGCAGTGGCTGGACGTTCATCATTACGGGATCGAGCGCATCACCGTCAGCAGTAACGCCGAGGCCGCCCGCCGTGCCGCGAGCGAGCCGGGAAGCGCCGCCATTGCCGGCGATATGGCAGCGCAGCTTTACGACCTTGAGATCTTGGCAGGAAAGATTGAGGACCGGCCGGATAACACCACCCGCTTCCTGATCATCGGTCGCGAGGCGGTCAGTGCCAGTGGTCATGATAAAACGTCGATCCTGATCTCCATGCGAAACCGTCCCGGTGCCCTTTATCAGTTACTGGAGCCGTTTCACCGCGCAGGTATCAGTCTGACCCGGATTGAAACCCGTCCGTCACCCAGCGGCACCTGGGCGTATGTCTTCTATATTGACTTCGAAGGTCATATGGATGACCCCGCGATCAGCCGGTTGCTTGAGGGTCTCGAAGAAAACGCTGTTGAACTGAAGCGTCTGGGCTCCTATCCGACGGGTGTGCTCTGATCATCTTTCGGCCAGCCCGGAGTCCCGGCTGGCGATGAATCCGGAGGAGTTTATGTCTATCGATTACCAGTCATTGGCCGTAGCGGGTGTTCAGAGTCTGACGCCCTATCAACCCGGCAAGCCCATTGAAGAGCTGGCGCGGGAGTACGGCCTCGACCCGGACGACATCGTCAAACTGGCCAGTAACGAAAACCCGCTGGGGCCAAGTCCTGTTGCCATGCAGGCGGCGCAGAAAGCGCTGCAGGACATGTGCCGCTATCCGGACGGTAATGCATTTTCCCTCAAAGCCGCGCTTTCCCGTTATCTCAAGGTGGATGCCAGCCAGCTGACCCTGGGTAACGGCTCCAACGACGTTCTTGAGGTTATTGCCCGCTGCTTCGCCGGCCCTGGGGATGAGGTGATCTTCTCCCAGTATGCGTTTGCCGTCTATCCCCTGGTGTCCCTCGCCATTGGTGCCCGTGGCGTGGAGGTGCCGGCGCGGAACTGGGATCACGACCTGCCTGCCATGGCCGAAGCCATCACTGACAAGACCCGGCTGGTGTTTCTGGCGAATCCCAACAATCCCACGGGCACAGTGGAAGGCACAGGCGCCATGCGTGCGTTCCTGGACCAGGTGCCCGAGCGTGTTCTGGTGGTGCTCGATGAGGCCTACCGGGAATACATGACTGACAGCGACGATAATGTCGACGGCGTAAGTCTGCTGGAGGATTATCCTAACCTGATCGTGGCGCGTACCTTCTCCAAGGCCTGGGGGCTGGCAGCGCTCCGGGTGGGTTACGCCGTTTCATCTCCTGCCATTGCAGACCTGCTTAACCGCGTACGTCAGCCGTTCAACGTCGACACTGTCGCCCAGGCAGCGGCCGCCGCCGTGCTAGAGGACCAGGACTATCTGGAGCGGTCCCGGGCGGTCAACCTGCAGGGCATGGAACAGCTCACTGCGGGGTTTGCCGAACTGGAGCTCGAATGGATACCGTCGGCCGGCAACTTTGTTGCGGTGGAAGTGGGGGATAATGCGTCCGCCGTTTTCGAGGGTCTGCTGGAGCAGGGCGTTATCGTGCGTCCGGTGGCGGGGTACGGCATGCCCAGGCACTTGCGGGTTTCGATAGGGTTACCGGAAGAGAACGAGCGCTTCCTGGATGCGCTGGCGCGAGTGATAGGCCGCCGTGGTGCCTGAGGCTTTGGCCCCGCCGGGTAGCCGCCGCCTGTTCAGCCGAATTGCGGTGATTGGACTGGGGCTGATTGGCGGGTCCTTTGCTGCCGCTGCCCGGCAGTTTGGTCAGGCAGGTGAAGTGCTGGCAGCAGACAACCGCCCTGAAGAGCTGGCCCTGGGTGCCGATCTGGGGTTGATTGATGGTTACGGCTCCATCGCCGAGATTGTCGCCGGTGCGGACCTGGTTGTTGTCGCCGTACCGGTTCGCGCCACGGTAGCGGTGCTGCAGGAAGCCAAACCCCATCTGTCTCCCGACGCAATAGTGACGGATGTGGGCAGTACCAAGGGCAGCTTCGTCCAGGCGGTGCAGGAAGTGTTCGGCACCTGGTCACCCCGGGTCATTCCCGGACATCCTATTGCCGGCTCCGAAAAAAGCGGTGTGCGTGCCGCCCGGGCTGACCTGTTTGCGGATCACAAGGTTATTCTGACGCCGCCGGAACAGGCCGATGCCGGAGCAGTCCGCCAGCTGACAGCACTATGGACTGCATTTGGCGCCAGAGTACTGACCATGCCGGTAACTGACCATGATGAGGTGCTGGCGGCCACCAGCCATCTTCCTCATCTGATTGCCTTCTCCCTGGTCGATACTCTGGCGGGGGAAGAACAGAATATGGAAATCTTCCGCTATGCTGCAGGGGGATTTCGCGATTTCACCCGTATCGCCGCGAGTGATCCGGTGATGTGGCACGATATCTTTCTGTCGAACCGGGAAGCCGTGCTGCGGGTGATTGACCACTTTACCGACGACCTGGGCAACCTGCGCCAGGCCATTGAGGATCAGGACGGTGCTGCACTGCTGCGGGTGTTTACCCGGGCTCAGGCGGCGCGCAACCACTTTTCCAGAATGCTATCAGGACAGGCATACGTGACAGACATGAGTCAGAAACCCGTGAGATTCCGGCTCCAGCCGGGTGGCAAGGTAACCGGCGATGTCCGGGTGCCTGGTGACAAGTCCATCTCCCACCGGTCCATTATGCTCGGGGCCCTGGCCCAGGGCATAACGGAAGTTGAAGGCTTCCTCGAGGGGGAGGACAGCCTCGCCACGGTACAGGCGTTCCGCGATATGGGGGTTACCATCGAAGGCCCCGAGAATGGCCGGGTTCGCATCCACGGCGTTGGTTTGCATGGGTTGCAGGCGCCCCGGGGTCCCATCTACCTGGGGAACTCCGGCACCGGCATGCGCCTGTTCTGCGGCCTGCTCGCCGCCCAGGCATTTGATACCGAGCTTACCGGGGACGACAGCCTTTCCCGCCGGCCCATGAATCGGGTGGCAGACCCGCTGCGGGCCATGGGCGCGGTTATCGAGACCGAGGAGGGCGGACGGCCACCCCTGAAAATCCGTGGCGGTCACAAGCTTTCCGGAATTCACTATGACATGCCGGTAGCGAGTGCCCAGGTCAAGTCCTGCCTGTTGTTGGCGGGACTGTACGCGGACGGAATGACGTCGGTGCATGAGCCGGCGCCGACCCGTGATCACACCGAGCGCATGCTGGAGGGTTTTGGTTATCACGTTCACCGGGACGCGGCGACTGCCAGCGTAATTGGCGGGGGCGAACTTACCGCCTGCCATATCGATGTCCCCGCCGATATCTCGTCAGCGGCCTTCCTGATGGTGGCCGCTAGCATTGCCGAAGGTTCCGACCTTACCCTTCGCCATGTGGGAATGAATGAGACCCGTACCGGCATTATCAATATTCTGAAGCTGATGGGTGCCAGCATTGAAATCTCCAATGAGCAGGAGATTGGTGGTGAGCCGGTGGCCGATGTGCGGGTGCGTAGCGCGCAGCTTCGGGGCATCGAGATCCCCGAAGAACAGGTGCCACTGGCTATTGATGAGTTTCCGGTGCTGTTTATTGCTGCCGTCTGCGCCGAAGGCCGTACCGTGCTTCGGGGTGCGGAAGAGTTGCGGGTGAAGGAAAGTGACCGCATCCAGGTCATGGCCGATGGGCTCAGGGCAGTAGGCGTCGAAACCACCGTCACGGCGGATGGCATCATTATTGAGGGCGGTCAGACCATGACCGGCGGCGAACTGGACAGCCACAGCGACCACCGTATCGCCATGTCCTTTGCGGTGGCGTCCCTGCGTGCCACGGGTGAAATAGTGATCAACGACTGCGCCAACGTCGCTACGTCGTTCCCGGGCTTTGTTGAGCTGGCGACCCAGGTGGGTATTCGCATCCGGTCCGAGGAGGATGGCGGTGCAAGCGCAAGCCGATAAGGTCCCGGTCGTAACCGTTGACGGTCCTGGTGGGGCCGGCAAAGGTACGGTGACCCAGATGCTGGCCCGTCGTCTTGGCTGGCACCTGCTGGACAGTGGCGCCCTCTATCGTCTGACAGCGCTGGCGGCCCGTCGCCAGGGGGTGGCTTTATCGGATGAGGCCGGACTGGTGGCGGTAGCGGCAGGTCTCGACGTGTCGTTCCAGCCCACGCCAGCGGGGGAGCCCGTGCGGGTCTTTCTGGCCGGAGAAGACGTGACCAGCGACATCCGCACGGAAGAGACCGGCGATGGCGCTTCCCGGGTGGCGGTGATCCAGGCGGTTCGCGATGCACTTCTGCAGCGCCAGCGGGACTTCCGTCAGCCCCCGGGGCTGGTCGCGGACGGTCGCGATATGGGAACGGTCGTGTTCCCGGACGCCCCGGTAAAAATATTTCTGACCGCCAGCGCCGAAGAGCGTGCAACAAGGCGCCACCTTCAGTTGAAGGCGGCTGGCGTCGATGTTAATATCCAGAACCTTTTAGAGGAAATCCGGGCCCGCGATGAGCGTGACATGAATCGTTCGGCGGCCCCGCTCAAACCTGCAGATGATGCGCAAGTCATTGATTCTACAGGATTGAGTATAGAAGAGGTGCTATCAGAAGTTATGGCCCTTGTGGGTCAGGGCTGATTGCACCTTTTTGCTGTTTCTGTTGCATTTTCAAGCAGTCAGGCTTCGGAGACAGTTGAAGTACAGGAACCGGTAGTGGCGCGAATGCCAGCCCCTTGCCATGACCGGCTTTTTGTTAACAGACCGTGCCGCTGGCTGCACGGATGAAACTTGCGTTGATCACATAGGACACATAATGAGCGAGAGCTTTGCTGATCTATTCGAAGAAAGCCTGAAAGAAATTGACATGCAACCGGGTTCCATCGTCCAAGGAACCGTGGTGGATATCGACAACGACTGGGTCACCGTTAACGCCGGACTGAAGTCCGAAGGCGTTATCCCCGCCT
>CAZHAY010000019.1:0-34337 GCA_964530545.1 uncultured Marinobacter sp. | reverse complement strand
CGTGGAGATGCAGCACACCCTGCCCGACTTCATCCGCACCCGCGGCGGTGTTTCCCTGCGCCCGGGCGACGGCATCATCCACTCCTGGCTGAACCGCATGCTGCTGCCAGATACCGTGGGCACCGGCGGTGACTCCCATACCCGCTTCCCGATGGGCATTTCCTTCCCGGCAGGTTCCGGGCTGGTTGCATTCGCCGCCGCCACTGGAGTCATGCCGCTGGATATGCCGGAATCCGTCCTGGTCCGCTTCAAGGGCAAAATGCAGCCGGGGATCACGCTGCGTGACCTGGTCCACGCCATTCCGCTGTATGGGATCAAGCAGGGTCTGCTCACCGTTGAGAAGAAGGGCAAGATCAACGAGTTCTCCGGACGCATTCTGGAAATCGAAGGTCTGGAGCACCTGACTGTCGAGCAGGCGTTCGAGCTGTCTGACGCCTCTGCCGAGCGCTCTGCAGCCGGTTGTACCATCAACCTGTCTGAAGAGTCTGTTGCTGAGTACCTGCGCTCAAACATCGTGATGCTGCGCTGGATGATCGCTGAAGGCTATGGCGACGCCCGTACTCTTGAGCGTCGTGCCCAGCAAATGGAAGGATGGCTGAAGGATCCGAAACTGATGCGTGCCGACAAGGACGCAGAGTACTCGCACGTTATCGAGATCGATCTGGCGGACATCAAAGAGCCTATCGTTTGCTGCCCGAACGACCCGGATGATGCCAGGTTCCTGTCCGAAGTGGCCGGTGACAAGGTGGACGAAGTGTTTATCGGTTCCTGCATGACCAACATCGGTCATTTCCGCGCAGCTGGTAAGCTGCTGGAGCAGAACAAAGAGCCGCTGAAGACCCGTCTGTGGATGTCTCCACCCACCAAGATGGACCAGCAGCAACTGATGGAAGAAGGCTACTTCAACACCTACGGCACCGCCGGTGTTCGCACCGAAATGCCCGGCTGCTCCCTGTGCATGGGTAACCAGGCCCGCGTGGCGCCGAAGTCAACAGTGTTGTCGACCTCTACCCGGAACTTCCCCAACCGCCTCGGTGATGGTGCCAACGTGTACCTGACCTCTGCCGAACTGGCAGCAGTCGGTGCGGTACTGGGCAAACTGCCCACTCCGGAAGAGTACATGGAGTACGCAAAAGACCTCGACAGCATGTCTGCCGAGATCTACAAGTACCTCAACTTCGATCAGATGGAGGAGTACACCTCTAAAGCTGCCGAGGCAACCGTCGCCTAAGCGCTGAAAAGGTAACTCACCATCAGAAACGCCAGCCTCCGGGCTGGCGTTTCTGTTTCTGCATCCACAAGAACCCAAAATCAGGGAACCCCCACCCCGCGCCCCACCACCAATTCAATCAGAGCTCACCGAACAATATGCTGATACTCATCAGCATCCCGGGTAGCCAGACTCACCACCACGATAGCCACAAACGCCGCCAGAAACCCGGGAATAATCTCATACACCCCAGGACCACCCATAAAGCTGCTGTTCCAGCCCAGAGAAATCCAGATGATGACCGTTACCGCCCCGACCACCAGCCCGGCAATAGCCCCCGCACCATTAGTACGCGGCCACATCAGGGACAGAATGATCAACGGCCCGAAGGCAGCGCCAAAACCAGCCCAGGCGTTACTCACCAGCCCCAGAACCTGCGAATCCGGATCCGAAGCAATCAGCGCAGCGATCAGACCCACCGCAACAACACAGACCCGGCCAACATTCACGCACTCCCGATCACTGGCTTCCTTGCGAAGAAACAGACGGTAGAAGTCTTCCGTCAGGGACGAAGACGACACCAGCAGCTGACTGGAAATGGTACTCATCACCGCTGCCAGCAGTGCCGCATACAGGAAACCGGTGATAAGAGGATGGAATAGCAAATCCGACAGAATAATAAAGATGGTTTCCGGATCAGCAACGTCCAGACCATTGCGTACCGCATAAGCCCGCCCGAACAGACCGACCGAAACAGCGCCGATCAGCGAGATCCCCATCCAGGCCATACCGATATTGCGAGCCGTGGGAACCTCTTTTATCGACCGGATCGCCATAAATCGCACGATAATGTGAGGCTGGCCGAAATACCCCAGACCCCAGGTAACCGCAGACAGCCAGCCGATAATCGTCAGGCCGTCGGTCCAGGACAGCAGCGTCGGATCAACACTGTTAAGCGTCTCACGGGCCTGGGTAAAACCGCCGCCCCCTTCCCCGTACAGCACCACCGCCGGCATGATAACCAGCGCCAGCATCATGATGCAGCCCTGAACAAAGTCGGTCATGCTCACTGCAAGGAAGCCACCGACAACGGTATAGGCCAACACTACCCCCAGGGTGATCAGGATGCCGACCGCATAATCACTCATGCCGGGGACATTCAGAATCTCCGCAAACGCACTCTCGAAAAGCTTGCCGCCGGCAACCAGACCCGATGCGGTATAGACCGCAAAAAACACCACGATGACGATAGCCGATACCGTTCGCAGCGACAGGGCCTGAGTGGGAAAACGATTGGCCAGGAAGGCCGGAATGGTGATGGCATTACCGTAATGGACCGTCTGCTCCCGCAGCCTGGGGGCGACCAGTACCCAGTTAAGGAACGCGCCGACAAACAAGCCAACGCCGATCCACGCATCGGCGAGGCCTGAAACGTACAGGGCTCCCGGTAGTCCGAGCAGCAGCCAGCCGCTCATATCCGATGCCCCCGCTGACAACGCGGTGACCTTCGGGCTCAGTGAGCGCCCTCCGAGCATGTAATCTTCGGATGACGAGGTGGATTTGCGCATTGCATAAAAGCCGATGGCAATCATCAATGCCAAATAGATAAAGAGACTGATCCATACACCGGTAGCCATGTGTTCCTCCGTTTTTATCCGTCGGCTCACTTGCCGACCTGCTGCAGGTGGCAGCAAGCAGGCCCGCCGTCCTCTTTGCTATTCAGATTTCCACTTTCTCGACCCCCAGCGACAAGAGGGAGGCATTGCCGCCGACCGCTGTGGTGTTGATGGTTCGGGTCCGCTCAGTCGCGAAGCGCAAAATATAGTGTGGCCCGCCGGCCTTGGGTCCGGTACCCGACAGGCCCCGGCCACCGAAAGGCTGAACCCCGACCACCGCCCCGATCTGGTTACGGTTGATATAGGTGTTACCCACCTTCACCCGGCGCTCGATATAGGCGGCGGTGGCCTCACTGCGGCTGTGTATGCCCAGGGTCAGGCCATAGCCAGCCGCATTAATGCTGTCGATCACCTGATCCAGCTTTTCCGCTTCATAACGAACGACATGGAGAATGGGGCCGAAGTTTTCCTTGTCCAGTTGTTCAATACCCTCAATTCCGTACGCCGCGGGGGCGACGAAGCATCCGTTCCGGCAGAATTCCGGTAACCGTGTCTCAGCAATGACTCGTGCACGGGACTGACGCAGGGTTGTCTGATGTTCCTCAAGACCGGCACGGGCGTCATCGTCAATCACCGGACCAACATCCGTGCTGTGCAGGGCGGGGTCGCCAATGGACAATTCCTCCATGGCGCCGGCCAGCAGGGTTTCCATCCGCTCAGCTACTTCCTGCTGCACATACAGGACCCGCAAGGCGGAGCAGCGCTGGCCCGCACTCGCGTAGGCGGACTGGAGGACATCCCCGATTACCTGCTCCGGCAGGGCACTGGAATCGACGATCATGGCGTTCTGGCCGCCGGTTTCGGCGATCAGCGGCACAATGGCGCCGGGCCGGTCCGCCAGCTGACGGTTAAGCAGGTGGGCCACGGCGGTAGAGCCGGTGAAAGCAACGCCGGCGATCCGTTCATCAGGCACCAGTGTTCCGCCAATGGTGGCGCCGTCCCCCGGCAGGAACTGCACCACATCGGCCGGAAAACCTGCTTCCAGCATCAGTTCATGGGCCCGGGCCGCAATCAGGCTGGTCTGCTCCGCTGGCTTGGCAATTACGGCGTTGCCGGCCACCAGTGCCGCCATGATCTGGCCGGTGTAGATAGCAAGAGGGAAGTTCCAGGGGCTGATGCACAGGAACACACCACGCCCTTCAAGATACAGCTCGTTGCTCTCGCCGGTAGGGCCCGGCAGCGTAATGGCACTGCCAAAACGGGACCGTCCCTCAATGGCGTAGTAGCGACAGAAGTCGACTGCTTCGCGAACCTCGTCGATACCGTCCTGCAGCGTTTTGCCTGCCTCCCGGCAACAGATGGCCATCAGCTCTTCCATATGCTGCTCCATCAGGTTGGCATAACGCTCCAGGCAAGCGGCCCGCTCGGTTACCGGACGGTCGTTCCAGTGGCGAAAGCCTTTACTGGCCACCTCCAGCGCTTCCCGGGCATGGGCCTCCGTTGTCCAAGCCACCTGCCCTACCTGGTCGCTGTCATTATGGGGCGCAGTGACTGCCGTAGTCACACCATCGTCGCGAGCGTTGCCGCCAATCACCGGTGCTGCGGACCATGTGGCCGACTCCCAGCGGGAGAATGCGCTGAGCAGCGGTTCCCTGTCCCGCTGCACGTTGAGGTTCATTCCCCGGGAGTTACGTCGCCCGGCACCATAAATATCCGGGGGCACAGGGATACGGCTATTCGCCAGAGTGTCGTACTTCTCCAGCTCATCGACTGGATCTTTGACCAGGTCTTCCACCGGTGTGCGGGCATCCACTAACCGGTGAACAAAGGAAGAGTTGGCGCCGTTTTCCAGCAGGCGACGCACTAGGTAAGGCAGCAAGTCCTTGTGGGCGCCGACCGGAGCATAGATCCGCACAGGTACATCTTCCTGCTCAAGAAGGGTGTTGTAGAGTACGTCGCCCATACCGTGCAGGCGCTGGAATTCGAATCGGCGACCCTTATGACGGGCCATGACAAGCCCTGACGCCACGGTGTGCGCATTATGGGAGGCCAGTTGCGGATAGAGGTTGCCTTTTGTGTAATCACTGAGCAGAAAGCGGAGGCAGGCCAGATAGGATGTGTCCGTCGCCTCTTTACGGGTGAACACCGGATAGCCATCAGTGCCCGTCTGCTGGCTGAGCTTGATTTCCGTATCCCAGTAAGCCCCTTTCACCAGCCGTACCGGTATTTCATCGCCCTGCTCGCTGGCCAGCTTGTTGAGCCAGCACAGGGCCGGCAGGGCGCGCTTGGAATACGCCTGGACCACCAGCCCAAAGCCCGGCCAGCCCCGGGTAACGCCTTGACAGTAGACCTTTTCGAAAAGCCTGAGGGACAACTCGAGCCGGTCCATTTCCTCGGCATCGACCGTAATCGCGACATCTTTTTCCCGCGCAAACTGCAGCAATTCAACCAGCGTGTCGTACAGTTCCGTTAGTACCCGCTGTTCCTGGGCCTCTTCATATCGTGGGTGCAGCGCGGACAGCTTGATGGAAATGGATGGCCGCGGCACTTTGTCGGTGGGGTAGCGATCGTCGCCGACCGTGGCGATGGCGTCCCGATAGGACTGCAGATAGCGAGCGGCGTCATCCCGGGTCATGGCCGCTTCGCCGAGCATATCAAAGGAATAGCTGTAACCCTTGTCCCGGTATTCCCGTGCGTTTTTCAGGGCTTCCCGGATATCGCGGCCCAGCACGAACTGTTTGCCCATGATGGCCATGGCCCGGTACATGGCATTGCGAATCACCGGCTCTCCGCTACGCTTGACCAGGCGGCGCCAGATACTGGCAGGTGAGCCGTCCAGTCGCCTGTCCATCTGGACCACCCGCCCGGTAAGCAGCAGGCCCCAGGTAGAGGCGTTGACCAGTGTGGATTCGCTGCGTCCTACGTGCTTTTTCCAATCCGCCGTAGAGAGCTTGTCGTGAATCAGGGCATCCGCTGTGTGACTGTCGGGAATCCGCATAAGGGCTTCCGCCAGGCACATCAGCAGAATCCCTTCTTCCGTGTCGAGGCTGTACTCCTGCAGCAGCGCATCCACCATATGCACAGAGTCGTTCTGTTGGCGGACCTTGTGGATCAGGTCAGTTGCCGCCGCGGTGACCGCTTCTTTTTCAGCAGGGTCACTGCGGGCGAGCTCCATGAGTTCATGAACGTAACCCGCTTCATCGACTGAGTAGTTATCTACGAGGCCTTGCCAGAATGCGGATCTCGGCTGACCCTGAAACGCCGGCCCAAGAACATCGGATGCAGTAAACATAAGCCAGGCCTCACCGATTGGAAGGGGTTCTTCTCAATTTAGTCGGCCTGGAGGCACGTCGCCAGGCGGCCGTACAGGAACCGTTACCTGACACCCAGGGAGCACAGGGCAGAATCAGTGGCGGAAGCTCAGCACCAGGCTGGTGATTTGCGTGCTGACGTCCTCGAGGGAGCCGGAAGCGTCAACGATGTGGTAACGCTGGGGCCGATCTTCTGCCCGCTGGAGGTAGCAGTCGCGAATACGCTGGAAGAAGTCGGTCTTTTCCTGTTCAAACCGGTCTGGCGCGCTGCGGTCGTGGGCTCGGGCCATACCAATGTCCACCGGGGCATCCAGCAGAATGGTGTGATCCGGCCGCAGGTCCCCCTGCACCAGTTGCTCAAGTGTGGCGACCTGATCCATGGGAACGCCTCTGCCACCGCCCTGGTAAGCATAAGTGGCGTCGGTAAAGCGATCACAGAGCACCCAGCAGCCCTGCTCCAGGGCCGGAAGGATGCGTTCGTGCAGGTGCTGGGCCCGGGCAGCAAACATCAGCAGCAGTTCGGTCAGCGGGTTCACCGATTCATCCCGGGGCGTCAGCAGCAGTTCGCGAATCGCCTCTGCCATTGGCGTGCCTCCGGGTTCCCGGGTGACCAGCACATCCACCCCTGCCGCAGCCAGGGCTGCGCGGGCGGTCTCAATCTGGGTGGACTTGCCGACGCCTTCGGTGCCTTCAAACGTAATAAACCGGCCCCGGGTCATTGAGCGTCATCCGCTTCAATAACCGGCGCTGGAAACGAGCGGTAGTCTTCGCGGCGATTCAGCTGATATTGCCGGACGGCCCGCTGATGGTCTTCAAGGGTGCGGGAAAACTGATGGCTGCCGTCCCCCTTGGCCACAAAAAACAGCGCGTCGCCATCCGCCGGATGGACGGCCGCATGGATCGCGGCCCGGCCGGGTAACGCAATGGGCGTGGGCGGCAAACCGGAGATACGGTAGGTGTTGTAGGGAGTATGGGTCCGCAGATCCCGCCGGGTAATCCGGCCTTCGTAGCGCTCGCCCATCCCGTAGATAACCGTGGGATCCGTCTGCAGTCGCATGCCCCGCTCGAGGCGGCGGACGAACACCCCGGCGATATCCGGCCGTTCTTCGGGCACGCCGGTCTCACGCTCGATAATTGAGGCCATGATAAGAGCTTCGTAGGGATTACCGTAGGGCAGATCATCGGCCCTGTTGGTCCATTCATCCGCCAGAACGGCGCTCATGCGTTCATAAGCCCGGCGCAGGATATCGAGGTCGGAGTCTCCCCGGCTATAGGCGTAGGTATCCGGGAAAAAGCGACCTTCCGGATGGGCTCCCTCGTCCCCCAGGGCCGCCATGACCTGCTCATCGGTCCAGTCCGCCGTCAGCTGCTCCAGATAGTCGGCCCGGGCCAGGGCGGCGCGGGCGTCGCGGAAACGCCGGCCTTCAATAAACTGTACAGTACGGGATTTGGTCTGCCCGCTGACCATCAGGCCAATAATATCCCGGGCGGACATACCCGGTTTGAATTCATACTCGCCAGCCTGGATGGCCGTCACTTCCGGCTCCAGCCGCGCCAGCAATTTGAGCCAGACGGCCTGTTCCACCAGATTGAGCTCTTCCAGGTCCCGGGCAACGGCGTTAAAGGAAGACCCTCGGGGAACCATATAGAGCATCGGCTCTTCAAGGCCAGCATCTATTTCGAGGGATTTCAGACCCTGCCAGCCCCACAGCGCAGCACCGGAAACCGCCACCAGAACCGAAGCAACAACAGCAATCAGGAAAGACTTGATCAACACAATTCCTCAGGTTGTTTGGCAAGGCTGACGATTGTCGCAAGCTGCCCCGACTGAGGCAACCTGCGTCCATCCAGAGTCTGAACCGGTACCGCTCCGATCACGCTGTTCAACAACAGCAGACCGGAAAACTCCGGCTTCCATAACTGGTCCGGGAACAGCATGGCTTCCTTCAGCGCTTCGTCGCGCCGGGCCAACCCACGCGCCACATGGGCCAGCATAACGCTGTGCACCGCAACTTTGTCCTGTGGAGGTGCCCACCACTGGTCCTGCCACCGGTACAACAGGGCGCTGCGAGTGCCTTCCCGGAGATCCCCTTCCGATCCCGCCATCAGGGCCTCAAAGCAGTCGGCCGGGATATCCCGGCTTGCCATCACCTGCTCCAGTCGGTTCAGGGTCTTGATACCGGCGAGCACCGGGTTCACGGTGAGAGGTATGGCCGACGTGACGACGGCAACTCCCTCCGGCGATGGCGGTGCAGGCGCGGGTGACAGAGTAATAATGAGCCGGGGCACGGCTTCTTGCGGCGGCTTATAGCCCCGCCCGCCACTGCCCCGGGTCAGTATCACCTTGAGCACCTGACGTCCCGGAGCGCTGGAGAGTCGGTCACAGACACGGGCCAGCGCGTCACACAACTCTGCTGGTGATATCGGTATGGCGAGGCGCTCAGCGCCACGCAGCATTCGCTGACGGTGGGCTTCCAGCAGGAGTGGCTGGCCATCGACCACCAGTACGGTCTCAAACAGCCCATCCCCATAGGCAAGCCCCCGATCAGACACCGGCACGCCCATGTGATCGGGCTGGTCATCCGGCACCACCGTAATGATCATATCTCCGCCCCCGGTCTGGCCAGACACAAAAAAGCCGCCCTGCTCTACAGCAGGACGGCTTTTGCCTGGCTTACAGACGATCAGCTATGTGCGTTGATGTAATCAATCGCATCCTGAACGCTGGTCAGCTTCTCGGCTTCTTCGTCAGGAATTTCGGTTTCAAATTCCTCTTCGAGAGCCATAACCAGCTCTACAGTGTCCAGTGAGTCAGCGCCCAGGTCCTCTACAAAAGAAGAAGAGTTCTGAACTTCGGACTCTTTTACGCCCAACTGTTCACAAACAATCTTCTTAACGCGCTCTTCAACTGTACTCATAATTTCCTCACTTTTTGTCAACCAGGCAATGAAAGATTGCCAGTTTATGGTAAACCCCACCTGCAGACAAGCAGGGACGAAGATAAAGCTCCCGGGATTCAGGCCGGATGGGCCTCTATCCCATATACATGCCGCCATTGACGTTGATGGTGTCGCCGGTCACATAACCCGCGGCACCGGACGCCAGAAAGCCAACCACTGCCGCCACTTCTTCCGGTGCGCCCAGACGGCCCGCCGGAATATTTGCCAGCATGGCGTCACGCTGACCTTCATCCAGCTGCCGGGTCATGTCGGTGTCGATAAAACCTGGAGCGACACAGTTGGCGGTAATGCCCCGGTTGGACATTTCACGGGCCAGACTGCGGGTAAAGCCTTCGACACCGGCCTTGGCCGCACAGTAGTTGCCCTGCCCGGGGTTGCCCATGCCTGCCACAACGGAACTGATGTTGATAATACGGCCCCAGCGCGCCTTCGCCATACCACGCAACACCGCTTTGCTCAAACGGTAGACGCTGGAGAGGTTGGTGTCGATGACCGCTGACCAGTCCTCGTCCTTCAGCCGTAGTAACAGGCTATCCCGGGTAATGCCGGCATTATTGACCAGAATCAGTGGCGCACCCACGTCACTGATCATTTTTTTGAGCCCTGCCTCAATACTGGCGGGGTCTGCCACATTCATCACCATGCCGAAGCCCTGGATGCCCGCGTCCCGCAGATTGGCCGAAATCTGCTCAGCACCATTCTCGGTGGTGGCGGTCCCGACCACAGTGGCACCCTGCCGGCCCAGATTCTCAGCAATGGCTTTGCCAATACCGCGGGTAGCACCGGTAACCAGTGCGATCTTGCCTTCAAGAGACATGGAATGCTCCCTTCCATCAACCTTCAAATTGGAGAACGCCGGCCGGATCGGCCGGTGCTTCAGGATCAGTCTTTCCGGAACGCCTCCAGAGCGTTTTCCATTGCGTCCGTCGTCTCAAGACTGTAAACGGTAACGCTGCGGTCAATGCGCTTGACCAGCCCAGCCAGAACCTTGCCCGCGCCACACTCAGCGGCCACGGTCACATTTTCCTCAGCCAGCAGGCGGATGGAGTCAGTCCAGCGCACGGGAGAATACAGCTGCTGTACCAGGTTGGCCTTGAGCTGTTCCGCATCCTGAACCACTTCAGCGCTCACATTCTGCACAACCGGGGTCAGCGCATTGCCAAAACTGGCCTCATCCAGCGCGTTGGCAAGCTCTTCTGCCGCACCCTTCATAAGGGCACAGTGGGATGGCACACTGACCGGCAGTGGCATGGCCTTGCGGGCACCCAGGTCGTTACAGGCGGCAATCGCACGCTCGACCGCTGCCTTGTTACCGGCAATCACCACCTGACCCGGCGAGTTGAAGTTCACGGCTGAAACCACATCCCCCTGGGCGGCTTCTTCACAGGCTGCGATAACCTGGTCATCTTCCAGGCCAAGAATCGCCGCCATGCTGCCTTCGCCCACGGGAACAGCGGTCTGCATCAGTTCGCCACGCAGGCGCACCAGCCGGATCGCGTCGCTGAAATCGAGACTTTCAGCGGCGACCAGGGCGCTGTACTCCCCCAGGCTATGCCCAGCCAGGTAGTCTGGCGCTGGCCCGCCGGCGATAAACCACTGTCGCCACAGGGCAATGCTCGCCGTCAGCAGGGCAGGCTGGGTGACCATGGTCTGGTTGAGTTCTTCCGCCGGACCATTCTGACAGAGGTCCCACAGGTCATAGCCCAGCACATTGGATGCTTCGGCGAAGGTCTGCTCGACAACCGGCCAGGCTTCAGAAGCAGCCTTGAGCATTCCTACTGACTGAGAACCTTGTCCCGGAAAGATAAAAGCTGTTTTCATGACGAAAATTTTACCGTGGTTAGTGGTTCAGTTTGATTAGCCAATAGTACAAGCAATCTTTTATAAGGACCATGAAGCGGGGGTGACGAAGATGACTCTGCCCTGCCCGCAGCGCGCCATTTATAATACAAGGTCGTCCAGCCGTTCGTTAATTCGCCGGGGCACCTCGAGCTGTACTTCCTGCACTGCCTGGCGAATCGCGGCTTTCATGGCGACCTCATTGGCATTACCATGGCTTTTTACCACGACCCCCTGCAAACCCAGGAGGCTGGCGCCGTTATAGCGGGCCGGATCCATCTCCCGCAGCAGTCGCCCCATAATTGGCTTGGCCATGAAACCTACCAGGCGACTGTAAAGGTCGCGGGTAAAGCTTTTTTCCAGCATCTCAATCAGCAGGCCAGCCACCCCTTCCCCCGTCTTAAGGGCAACATTACCGACGAAACCGTCGCAGACCACCACGTCCGCCACGTCCCGGAACAAATCGCTGCCTTCAACGTAGCCGATATAGTTCAAGGTCTCGCACTGCGCCAGCATATGGGACGCCAGCCGCACCTGCTCGTTACCCTTGATCTCTTCTTCACCCACGTTCAGCAGCGCCACCCGGGGCTCTGCTATGCCGCTGACCGCAGACGCCATCAGCGAACCCATCAGCGCAAACTGATACAGGTTTTCAGCCGAAGCATCCACATTGGCCCCGAGGTCCAGTAACTGGCACTGGCCCCGCAGCGATGGAATCAGCTTGGTAATCGCGGGGCGTTCGATGCCTGGGTACATTTTCAGCAGCGAGCGCCCGAAGGCCATCAACGCACCGGTATTGCCAGCGCTGACACACCCCTGAGCATCACCATCCCGAACCAGACGCAGAGCCACCGCCATGGAGGCGTTCTGTTTATGCCTGAGGGCGTGGGAGGGGCGCTCATTCATCCGTACCACGTCCATGGCCGGCTCAACCCGGACCCGGGGATGCCCTGAATGCAACAAGGCCTTGAGCTGGGCCGGGTTTCCCACCAGGATCAGCTTCAAGGCCTCGTTTTCAGCAACGGCCTCCAGGGCCGCCGCCACGGCGACTTCCGGGCCACGATCGCCGCTCATGGCATCGATCGCGAGAATTACGGAGGTCACCAGACTATCTCATCAGGGTATGAGCCGGACTACCTGAGCGGTGTTCCGACGTCACACTCACTCGTCGCGAGCTTCGATGACCTGCTTGCCACGGTAGAAGCCGTCAGGCGACACGTGATGACGACGATGGATTTCGCCGGTCGTCTGGTCGACAGACAGCGTCGGATTGCTCAGGGCATCGTGAGCACGACGCATGCCACGCTTGGAGCGGGTTTTACGGTTTTTCTGAACAGCCATGACTGTACTCCTGATCTTTAAACGATGTGCCACCACCGGCACGTGAATCTAGCTTGTGGAACACGCATAACAGAAAGTCGCCCCGGGCGACTGTCTGTCGGGCTGATTCCTAATGTTTGGTTTTCTTCAACCCTTCAAGAACCTTGAACGGGTTTTCCCGCCGCTCGCCCACTTCGGACTCGTCACCAGCCTCATCAGCATTGCGCTCCAACGCTTCCAGCTCAGATGTTGCCGGGCAGTCTT
The DNA here is from genome assembly GCA_964530545.1 of uncultured Marinobacter sp. GTDB lineage: Bacteria > Pseudomonadota > Gammaproteobacteria > Pseudomonadales > Oleiphilaceae > Marinobacter. Next base: position 21,817 of record CAZHAY010000019.1, on the reverse strand, counting down.
CCCGCTCATGAAGCGGATAGGCAGGCAGCGCCAGCAACAGCTCGTCTTCTACCAGAGCCCAGAGGTCAGCTGAGTCTTCCCCGGCAATGAAAGGCTCCAGCTCTGACGGCAACTGTCTGGCCCGCTCATCACTCGAGACAACCCCGAGCTCAAAGGAGGACGACACCGATGCCATCATGCCGCCGAGACAACGCTGACACTGAAGCTCAACTTCCGCTTCCAGACTGCCCTGCACAATGCGACGACGCTGGCTGTCCTTACTGAATGCCAGACGTACCTGGCATACACCACCTTCGGGGACAGACAGCACGGCCGACTGAAAACGCTTCAGCCGGACCAGCGGAACCATTCCCGTCAGCTCAGTTCCTGCTTCCGCCATGCGGTGTGGGTCTACAGACCTGGGTAATTCGGCGTTTGACATAGGCGCGCAATTCTAGGGGCGCAACCGCGCCCTGTCAAAGAATTCCTTCATTCCGCCACCAGTAACGGGCCATAATTGCGGAAAATGCCCATGTTGACGGGTAATCCGCAAACCATTAAGGCTTGGGCACTGATACCGGAAGCCTTTTATAGTATAGAAACTTTATATATGGATACACCTTTAGCCCCGCTGCCACCTCTTGTACTGGCGTCTTCATCCCCCTGGCGAAAGGCTCTGTTGCAACGGCTTGGCCTGCCGTTCCAGAGCGCCTCCCCGGATATTGACGAGTCACCCTTGCCGGACGAGTCCGCTCCGCAACTGGTAGAGCGACTGGCGAGGGCAAAAGCAGCAGCCCTCGCGGATCAGTTTCCGCAGCACCTGATTATCGGCTCTGATCAGGTAGCGGCGCTGGACGACGGCCACACCATACTCGGCAAGCCCGGGAACCATGAAAAGGCCTGCCGGCAACTCGCCCGCTGCAGCGGACGGGCGGTTACCTTCTATACCGGGCTCGCCCTCCATGATACCCGATCCGGGCACACGACGAGTCTCTGCGAGTGGTTCGTCGTGCACTTCAGGACGCTGACCAGCAGCGAAATCGACCAATATCTGACGATCGAACAACCCTATCAGTGCGCGGGCAGCTTTCGCATGGAAGGCCTGGGCATTGTGCTGTTCGACCGCCTTGAGGGACGCGACCCCAATACCCTGGTGGGCCTGCCCTTGATCGCACTTATCGATGCGCTACGGGCACGAGGCATTGATGTGCTTGCCCATCAGCGCAGTTCGTAACGACTGTCGAGCCACACCGTCTGAAGCGCCCCGATGATGGATACCCCCAGGGCATCGGTAAACTGCCGCAGCGGTGACGGCCGCGAGGTGTAATCCACAATCTCCTCTGCACCGACCAGTTCCCGCGCCACCCAGGAAGTACTGCCGAGGCCGTCCACCAGTCCCAGCTCCAGCGCCTGCTCGCCGGTCCAGATCAGGCCGCTGTATAAGCGCTGGTCATCGGCCAGACGGTCACCACGCCCCTTGCGAACGTGCTCGATGAACTGGGCGTGGGTGTTTTCCAGCACGTCTTCCCAGAACGCCACTTCAGCCGGCTCCTCCGGTGAAAAAGGATCCAGAAAAGCCTTGTTCTCGCCGGCGGTATACAGCCGGCGCTCGATACCCGCTTTATCCATCAGCCCTGTAAAGCCAAAACCACCGGAAATCACACCAATGGAACCCACCAGACTGGCCCGGTTGGCGTAGATTTCATCCGCGGCCGCGGCAATATAATAAGCGCCGGACGCACCAATATCGCTGATCACGGCATAGACTTTCTTGCCGGGATTCTCGTCCCGCAGGCGCAAAATCTCATCATAGACATACCCCGCCTGTACCGGGCTGCCGCCGGGGCTGTTGATACGCAGTACGACCGCCCGCGCGTTTTCCGCCTCAAAGGCCCGGCGTAAGGCGCCCACAAGATTATCCGCACTGGCATGGGTATCAGAGGCGATAGCGCCGTTAACCTCCACCACGGCGGTGTGGTCAGTTGCCCGACTGGTGTCCAGGCTACCCATCAGCGGAGCCCGGAACAGGAACAGAAGGGCAATCAGATAACCGAAGGTCAGAAACTTGAAAAAGATACCCCAGCGACGACTGCGGCGCTGCTCTTCGGTTAACGCACTGACCAGCTTGTCCAGCACCACAGAGTCCGTCGCAGCCGGGGATACCGCCGCGCTACTGGCTGGCCGGGGTTCGGCTTTGGGCCGGGGCGGGTCGTTCCAGTTTCCTGACGAATTCCATTCAGACATGCACTACCTCTCCGTTTGGTGTTCTGATTTCGGTTGACGCTTCCCGCTAGCCTACAGTCCCAGGGCATCGCGCAGTTCGCGGACGCTGCCGGTCACACAGACCGGGGCGTACCTGCCCAGCTCGTCGCGCTGGTGAACGCCCCACTCCACCCCAATCGCCGGCATGGCGATACGTTGCGCCATATCCAGGTCATAGCGAGTATCACCGATCATAACGGCGTCTACCGGATCTGCGTCAAAGTGCTCGAGTATTTCAACCAGCATCCGCGGGTCCGGCTTGGACCGGGTCTCATCCGCGCACCGGGTCACGTCAAAGTAGGGCCCGAGCCCGCTCGAAATCAGGGCGGGATCCAGGCCACGCCTACTCTTGCCCGTAGCCACCGCCACCCGTCGATTGTCCTTCTTGAGATCCGCCACCACCTCTGCCATACCGTCAAATACGTTCTGAGGGGTGGTCTTCCGTGCAAAAAAGTAGCGGGCATAGCCTTCACGGATGGCCTGCAGCTCCTGTGGCGCTGCTTCGGGGTACAACGCCTGCAGAGCCTCCACCATGCCCAGGCCGATAATATCCCGGTAGGCGCTCAGCTCGCGGGCTGGAAAGCCCAGCTCGACCGACGCCTGATGCAGGCTGCTGGCAATATGCTCCACGGAATCCACGAGCGTACCGTCCCAGTCGAAGATCACCACTTTATAGCTCACTGATACTGCCCTCCTGACACCATTACCGAACAGCCGCTACCGGGCCAGCGTTTGTAACACCTGACTGAAGGCCTCATCGTAGGGAGCCTCAAGATGAATCCAGTCCCCGCTCCCCGGCAGGCGGAATTCCAGAGCCCTCGCATGCAGCATCAGCCGGTTTCCGCCCCGCTGCCGAAACGCCCGCTGACCCGCAGCATCCATGTACTTGTCATCGCCGGCGATTGGATGCCCGGTGCAGGCACAGTGAACCCGGATCTGGTGGGTACGACCGGTCACAGGGGACGCCTGTACCAGCGTGTACCCGGGCCAGGTGTCGAGGACGCGGTAGCGCGTCAGTGACGCCTTGCCTTCAGGAGACACTTTCACCCGCCGTTCGCCGTTGGGCATTTCGTAACGCAGCAGGGGTTCGTTCACGTCCCTGACAGATGACGGCCAGTGTCCGCTGACGAGCGCATGGTAGTGCTTGCGTACCTGTCGCTGGCGGAACTCTTCCTGCAGCAAGCGCAGCGCCGAACGTTTGCGGGCGACCATCACCAACCCCGAAGTATCCCGGTCGAGGCGGTGGACCAGCTCCAGAAAACGGGCTTCCGGACGGGCGGCGCGAAGCACTTCGATCAGTCCGAAGCTAAGGCCGCTGCCGCCGTGAACGGCAATCCCCGAGGGCTTATTAACCACCAGCAGATCGTCGCTCTCATACACCACAGCATTTTCCATCACCGCCTGGACCCGATCCCCCGGGACGGCACTGACGGGTTTCTGGGGCCGCACCACCGGTGGTATGCGCACTTCGTCGCCTGCGGCCAGCCGGGTATCCGGGCGCGCCCGGCCCCGGTTTATCCGCACCTCACCCTTACGGACAATATTGTATATTTTCCCTTTGGGAACACCCCGCAGGCGCGCCATCAGAAAGTTATCCAGACGCTGACCGGCCATGTCCGGTTCGACCGTGATCCACTGAACACCGGCAGAGCTGCCGGACGCTCCGGAGGGTTGCAGGGAAGCCTTGGGCTGGCTGCTTTTTGATGACGCCATAGGAAAGGCTGTGTCCTGACTAATGCGGGATTGATGGTACGGGGCTTTACTGCTATATTCCGGCAAGCTTTTCCGTATGTCTACGGTCTGGCCAGCTCGCCAACCGCCGGAGCGACTCCAGAGCGGTGGAAGTATACAGAGACTGGCCGGGAGTTTGAATGCCCGATGCCCTGACAGCAGGGTGGTCTGAGGGGCACCGAGACGGCAAAGCAGACAGAGTAATTCGGATGGGGTGTCGCCGGTCGGCGTGTGCCGCAGGCAGAACCACATCCGCAACCCGACCGGCCAGCCAATCTGTCGGTCGGGGGCATTGGCAATACCAGGCCCGAAGTGCGCGCCGAACATGGCAGGCCACCTGCTCCGTTACCAGAATCGGGTAACCGGAATGTCACAGGTTCAGAGCGGGCTTTTAAATGACAGTAACCACGCAGGAAACCCTGCGGGTAACGCGAAGATTTCTATCACCACGCAGGGCCGGGCCGTCAGCTAACCAATACGACGTGAGACCCAGGCACCCGTGTGAACCAAAAGACAAGTAGCATGTGTCCACAGAGACTGACTCCATACCGCCCTCCCCTGTCTGGTAACAGGACGAGCGTATGCAGTGGCCTGAAGGGACCGGGATACAGACCGGCCTTCATGGTCTGATCCCCTGGCGCCGGGCGTTCCGGCTGCTGGAGCTGCGCTTCGTGAAGACCCGCGGTTTCCTGTCTAACTAACGACAGGAATCGTCTTTTCCATGAAAAGAATGCTCATCAATGCAACTCATCCTGAAGAGTTGCGCGTCGCGCTGGTCGATGGCCAGCGTCTGTTCGACCTGGATATCGAATCCTCCACCCGGGAACAGAAAAAGGCCAACATCTATAAAGGCCGTATCACCCGGGTCGAGCCCAGCCTTGAAGCCGCCTTTGTTGACTTTGGTGCCGAGCGCCATGGCTTTCTGCCACTGAAGGAAATTTCCCGGGATTATTTCCGCAAGCCGCCGGGCCAGATCGAAGGCAAGGTCAATATCAAGGACGCCGTCTCTGAAGGACAGGAAATTATTGTCCAGGTAGACAAGGAAGAACGCGGCAACAAGGGCGCAGCCCTGACGTCGTTCATCTCCCTGGCGGGTCGTTATCTGGTGCTGATGCCCAACAACCCTCGCGCCGGCGGTATTTCACGCCGGATTGAGGGCGACGAACGGGCCCAGCTCAAGGATGCTCTGAACGATGTGGATGTACCCAAGTCCATGGGCATCATTGTGCGCACCGCCGGTATCGGGCGCACCGCTGAAGAACTTCAGTGGGACCTGAACTACCTGGTCGCCACCTGGGAAGCCATTACCGGCGCCGCCGATGAACACAAGGCACCGCGCCTGCTTCACCAGGAAAGCAACGTAATCATCCGAGCGGTACGGGACTACCTCCGCCAGGATATCGGCGAGGTGCTGATTGACTCGGCAGAAGTCTACGAAAACGTCCTCGGTTTCGTGCGCCAGGTGATGCCCACGTTCGAGAACAAAATCAAGCTCTACGCCGACGAGATTCCCCTGTTCAGCCGCTACCAGATCGAGGCTCAGATCGAAACTGCCTTCCAGCGGGAAGTGAAGCTGCCCTCCGGCGGCTCCATCGTCATCGACCCCACCGAGGCACTGGTGTCCATCGACATCAACTCATCCCGGGCGACCCGCGGCCATGATATCGAAGAGACCGCGCTGCAGACGAACCTGGAAGCCGCTGATGAGATTGCCCGGCAATTGCGCCTGCGGGACATGGGCGGGCTGATCGTTATCGATTTCATCGACATGACGCCGGCCCGCAACCAGCGGGAAGTGGAACAGCGCATGCGTCAGGCCCTTGAGCTGGACCGGGCCCGGGTGCAGGTGGGCAAGATTTCCCGCTTCGGCCTGCTGGAAATGTCCCGCCAGCGGCTTCGGCCTTCCCTCGGCGAAACCCGCAGCGAGGTCTGCCCCCGCTGTAGTGGCCAGGGCACCATCCGCGGCATTGAATCCCTCGCGCTGAGCATCATGCGTCTGATTTTCGAAGAAGCGTCCAAGGACAAAACCGGCGAAGTGCGCGCGGTTGTGCCAGTGTCCGTTGCCACCTTCCTGCTGAACGAAAAGCGCAAACAGCTGGCTGACATTGAAGCCCGGCAACAGGTAGAGGTCCTGGTTGTACCGGCACCGCATCTGGAGACACCCCACTTCGAAATCCTGCGGGTTCGCGAAGACGAGGCGGGCGAAAAAGTCAGCAGCTATCAGATGGCCGAAGACTACGCCGCCCAACAGGAAGAGCAGGCAGATGTACATGTAAATCGGGAAGCGGCACCGCGCGAAGAAGCCGCCGTTAAGAATATCCGCCCGGCGGCACCCGCTCCGGCCCCGGCCCCGGCGGCCGCTACCCCTCGCACAGAGGATGCAGCGGAAGAAGGCATGTTCCGCAAGCTTTCCCGCAAGCTGGCCAGCTTCTTTGCAGGTGATACCGATGAGACTGAGGGCCAGCAGGCTCGCCAGCCACAGCAACAGGGCACCAGCGGCAACCGCCAGCAGGGCCGCCAGGATCGACGCAAGACCCGCGTAGCCCGGGATGACCGCACCGGCCCGGAGGCCGGTCAGAACACTGAACGCCGCCGCGAAACCTCCGGTCAGACCCGTGAAGATGACAACCGCAATGGACGCAGCCGGAACAGCCGCGGCAATCGTGGCGGGCGCAACCGACGGTCTGGCGAAAGCCGCCAGCCCCAGCAGGACAACCGCCAGTCCACTGAAAGTCGCGACAATGTCCCCAAGGACAGCACCCAAAAGGAAAGTGCTCAAAAAGACAGTGCCAAAGCCGACGGCGACCGCAGCACTCAAGGCCAGAAAAGCGGCAGAGGTGACGACAAAGCGCCTGCCAGAGGTCGTGACCGCAACCCGGCCCAGACGGATACGAAGCCGTCCGGCAAGGGTCCGGAGCGCAACCAGGACAAGGGTGACGACAAGTCATCCGACAGCAAGGTTTCCCGGCCGAGACGCGCACGTCGCGGCCGGAACAGAGACGGATCACCGGCGGAGAACCCTGCCAGTACCCCTGCCACCCGAAAGGCAGAGCGTATGGAGAAGCACCAGGGCGAACCGGTCGAGCGGGACACCAGCACCGACGCAACCGGTGTGAAAGCCACCAGCGAAAAAACAGCACCGAAACCAAACGTCGAAGTAGCGAAAGAGCCGACTTTCATACCGGAAACCGCCCTTCCCATGGAAGCTGCGGAAGAGCCGAAGGCGCAGCCGGAACAGCAAGCCGGACCGTCTGGCGAGAGCCAGGGGGAACAGCATGAGCGTCCGCAGGCACAGGCAGCAGAGGACGGAGAAGAAACAGGCGGAGAGGCAGCCGAAAAAATCGCCAACGTCGCCAATGAAGAATCGCCCGCCGGCAAAGGCCGGGGGCGGGGTCGCAAGCCGCGGGGCAGTAATAACGATGATCGTGGCAACCGTGACGAACGCAACAGAACGGCCGCCGCCGGCGAAACACCGGTAACAGCCGCGGATGCGCCGGAATCCGATGCCGGGGCTGCCCCTGTTAGCGAAACCCCCGTTAACGAAGCCCCTGCCAGCGAGCCTGCGGAGCAGAACGACAACCCTAGCCCAGCACCGGCCAGGGTACGGGAGCCAGAGCAGGCTTCAGTTGCCCCGCAAACCGCGCCATCGGCACAGGTGCCAGCAGCACGGGAACCAAAGGCGGATAAAGAGCCGGCCGAAACTTCTCCAGCCCAGCAGCAGGAGGAGGTCGCTGACCAGCCAGCCAGACCAACGGCTGAGCCAGAGAAAGCGGCCACTAAACCAGCGCCAGCGGCACCAGTTGAGGACAAGCGCGGTGACACCACACCCGCACCGGGCACCGAAGCTACGCCCGTCGCGAAACCGGTGAGCAGTGACCCCGAAGGTCTCCCGCCATCGGTTGCAAAGTCCGCGGATCAGGCCAGTACGGACAAGCCTGAACAGGAGAAACCCGCAGAAACAGCCGAGACTGCACTGCAGGTGCCGGTAACCCCGGGCCGTGCCTATAATGACCCGCGGGAAGTCCGCAAACGCCAACGAGCTGCCGAGGCCGCCCGGAAAGCAGCAGCCGCCGGCGAGGGCGCCGCTTCCGGTAAAACGACCGGCGAAGAGAGTGACGGAGCCGACAACTCCGACCAGTAAGCGTTGCAAGCTCCCCGGCTACACACCAGTGTAACGGGGAGCCCCACCATGGCATTGCTCCGGGAGCAGTTGAATGCTGAATAATGATGAAATCGAAGTACTGGAAGAAATTCTCTTCGCCGAACCCTGGGGAGAGGATTCACTGGACTTCTTCGGACTCCACGGCGTGGTTTGTGCCAGCGTTGTCGGCCCACACCCTCTGGATGCCGCCGAGATTTTCCGGCTGGCGACCGGCCAGGAATCCGTGGCCCCGGATGACGTACCGGCGGAGTTCGCCCGCCTGACCAGTCAGTTGTCCCAGAGCCTGGCTCACTCTCTGGATATGGGCCAGTCGCTGGAACTGCCAGAACCGGAAGACGGCGATCCCATGAACGCCCTGGAAAACTGGTGCGCCGGGTTTGTGGACAGCTTCCTGGAACATGAAGACGATTGGCTGCAGGGCGACGAGGCCGGCACGGCCGAGTTGCTGGTGCCCATGCTGACCCTGTCAGGTCTGTTTGACGACGAAGACTTCCGCAAGGCCCGTGAAGACGAAAAAGTGGCTCAGGAAATGGCGGACGCCCTTCCAGACGCACTGACCGACCTGTACCTGCACTTCCACGCACCCGACTGAGACCCGGGGCGGGCGCAGCCGGTTCAGGCCATCAGTTACAGGCCGACCGGACTGCGGAAGCGCTCCCACACGGGTGTCAGGCCCTCCGGCAGCGCTGGAATACGACCAAGCTCACACCAGCTGGCACCGGGGAAGTGAAAATCACTGCCCTGGGATGCCAGCATTGAATGGCGACGACACAGCTCCGCCAGAAATCCTGTATCTCCGCTGGACTGCCCCGAGGTGATCACCTCAATGCCCTTGCCGCCAGCTTCCATAAAGTCCGCTACCAGCCGCCGTAGCCTGGTAGCGGTCAGTTTATACTTGCGGGGGTGCGCCAGCACCGCAATGCCGCCAGCGCCGGTGATCCACTTCACGACCTCTTCCAGTTCCGGCCAGAAGGCCTTGATGTCGCCGGGCTTGCCGGTGCCCAGGTAGCGGCGAAAGGCCTGATTGTTATCCTTGACTGCCCCCTGGGCCACCAGCACACGTGCAAAATGAGGCCGCCCGGGTACTTCCCCACCTGCCTGCACTGTCGCCTGCTCGAGAATATCAGGGGCACAGTCCGACACATGCCGGATCAGCTTGTCAGCAATGGCCGCCGCCCGCTGCCAGCGGTTTGCCTGCTGCTGAGCCACGTGACCGGCAAAGGTTGGATCCTGGTCCCGCATATCCAGGCCGAGCACATGAATGGTCTGCTTATGCCAGACGCAGGACAACTCGATACCATTGATCAGACTTAAGCCGTGGACAGCGGCCGCCTTCCGGGCTTCGTCAACGCCAGCCAGGGTATCGTGATCGGTCAGGGCGAGATGGGTGACCCCCTGCTCCGCCGCACGGGCGACCAGCTCAGCGGGCGCGAGCGTGCCATCCGAGGCAGTGCTGTGGCAATGGAGGTCGATGCATTGGCGATTAGCCTGAGGTATAGTCACGGGATATCCTGAGCGGGTTCAAGGCGTTGGCGGACAGTCTACCACGTTCCCGCCCATTCGCCGTTCCAGGGACAGCCGGAGGCCCAGAACCCCATGTACTATGCCATTATCAGTGAAGACGTCGCCAACAGCCTGCCCTTGCGAGCCGGCGCCCGGCCGGATCATCTGGCGCGGCTGGAAGCATTGCGGGACCAGGGCCGTTTGCTGGTTGCTGGCCCCCACCCGGCGCTGGACACGCCAGAGCCCGGCGATGCGGGCTTTACCGGTAGCCTGGTGATTGCAGAATTTGATTCGCTGGAAGACGCCCGGAACTGGGCCGACTCGGACCCTTACGTGGCCGCCGGCGTGTACTCCCGGGTTTCCGTAAAACCATTCAAGGTCGTACTGCCATGACGGGCACCCGATCACACGCCTGACTCCATGAGCGTTTTTTAATAGGCGGTGACTTGATCCGCTTTCCGGGTGTGACAAAATTGCCGGCCGGGAGCCTGCGCGCCAATATGTCGTGTGGAAACGGAACTCGCCATTTTCCCATTTCTTTACAACTGCCAGGATCAACGCTGTGATGGCTAATGCTGTAACTGTCTTTCGTATGACCGCCAGGTCCGGCCTTGTGGTCCTGTCCCTGTTGGCGCTGCTGACCAGCGGTCTCGCCCACGCCCGCACCGTGTATATCGATGACACCCTCTACGCGCCGGTTCGTAGCGGCCAGGGTACCCAGTATCGGATTCTGCATAACGGGCTGCGCAGCGGCACGGCGGTGACCCTGGTGGAGCAGTCGGGGGAAACCGGTTACAGCAAGATTCGCACAAACCAGGGTCTGGAAGGCTGGGTGCCCAGCCGCTACCTCACCAACCAGCCCATCGCCCGGGACCGGTTGGATGCTGCCAACCGCGAACTGGCGCAGGCCCGCAGCGAGCTGCAGCAAGTGCAGAACCGGATGAGCGAAGTCTCCGGAGAGCGTGACCAGCTGTCCTCCCGGGAGCAGCAGCTGGAAAACCAGGTTGAGGACCTGAGCGCCGAACTGGAAGACATTCGTGCGGTCTCTGCCAATGCACTCAATCTGGACCGGCGCAACCGGGAGCTGCAGGAAAGCAATCAGCATCTGCGTAATGAAGTGGAAGTGCTCACAGCAGAGGTCGAGCGGCTGGAAGCCCGCAAGGAATCCGACTTCATGCTGCTTGGCGCCGGCCTTCTGATTCTGGGCATGTTCCTCGCCGTTATCCTGCCATGGCTGAAACCCAGCAAGAAGAGTGACTCCTGGGCCTGATACCTGTCAGGCCTTATTCTGCACCTTCCTGAGATTCAGGTTGCATCGCTTCTTATTACGTACTGATTTTGAAGACTTGTTCACACTTGAACTGGCATTTGTATGGTTTGATAAGCAGGTTACGGAGTCTGATTCTTTGACGAATCAGATCCGCGCCACTAAAAGGACTTAGAGAAGGCTGATCAACCCCAGCCTTCCAGACCACAACAAGGAAGAGGTAGCCATGTCGATGACCATGAGGGATTACTCGGAAAAGCGCGACTTTCACCGCATGCAGGTTAATTCCGAGATTCAGATTACGGATGGAAACGGACGGACATTCAGCGGTATCTGCCGGGATCTCAGCGGTACCGGCATGCAGCTGAAGGTTGCTGAGTATATTCCGGAAGGTGCCCTGCTCCACACGCTGCTGCCGGCCACCAGTGACCAGTTCCCTCCCTTCGAAACCGAAGTGCGAGTGCTACGCACGGAGCCCAGCAACGATGCCTTCCTGCTGGGCGTCATGATCGAGAAGGTCCGGCACTAAAACCGGATACAGATACGCAGAAAGCCCCGGCGAGTCATACACTCGTCCGGGGCTTTCTGCTTTAACGTCGCAGGCGTCGCGCCAATCAGCCGAGCTTTTTCTCAGACACGACGATCCCGTTGTTGTCCGCATAGACATACTGGCCGGGGCGGAACGTAACCCCGCCAAAGGTGACGGGAACGTTCAGATCGCCGACGCCCTTCTTTTCCGTCTTGCGGGGGTGAGTACCCAGCGCCTGTACGCCCAGTTCGGTTTTGCCGATAACGTCCACATCGCGAATGCAGCCATAGATAATCAGCCCGGCCCAGCCGTTGGAAGCGGCTTTCTCTGCCAGCATATCCCCCAGCAGTGCCGCCCGCTTCGACCCTCCTCCATCGACGACCATGACGCAGCCGTTGCCAGGTTTTGCCACCTGTTCCTTGACGATTGAATTGTCTTCGAAACATTTCACAGTGACGACTTCACCGCCGAAGGCCTCAACGCCGCCAAAGTTACGAAAACCCGGCTCAACCACCTGAACCTCTGGATGATCGTCACAGATATCGGGGGTTACGATGTTCACGTAGTCCGTCTCCTTTTAGTGGGCCCCGCAGGGCCCTCAGTCAATTTTTTCGTCCGCCAGGAAGAACCAGGTATCCAGCACGGAGTCCGGGTTGAGAGACACCGTGTCGATGCCTTCATCCATCAGCCACTTGGCCAGATCCGGGTGATCCGACGGGCCCTGGCCGCAGATGCCGATGTACTTGCCGGCCCGCTTACAGGCCTGGATGGCATTCGACAGCAGCGCCTTGACGGCGTCATTCCGCTCGTCGAACAGGTGCGCAATGATGCCCGAGTCCCGGTCCAGACCCAGGGTCAGCTGGGTCAGGTCATTGGAGCCGATGGAGAAACCGTCAAAGTGCTCCAGGAACTGGTCCGCCAGCAGGGCGTTGGCCGGGAGCTCACACATCATGATCAGGCGCAGTCCGTTCTCACCCCGCTTCAGGCCATTCTCCGCCAGCAGATCCACAACCTGGCTGGCCTCGCCCACGGTGCGCACAAACGGCACCATGATCTCTACGTTGGTGAAGCCCATTTCATCACGGACTTTCTTCAGCGCACGGCATTCCAGTTCAAAGCAGTCCCGGAAGGTGTCCGAGATGTACCGGGAGGCTCCCCGGAAGCCAAGCATGGGGTTTTCTTCGTCCGGTTCGTAGAGTGTTCCGCCGATCAGGTTGGCGTATTCGTTGGACTTGAAGTCCGACAGGCGCACAATGACTTTTTTCGGATGGAAGGCCGCAGCCAGGGTAGAAATCCCCTCGACCAGTTTGTCCACGTAGAAATCCACCGGAGAAGCGTAGCCCGCAAAACGCTTCTCAACGGTCTGACGGATATCCCGGGGGAGGCTGTCGTAATTGAGCAAGGCCTTGGGGTGCACACCGATCATCCGGTTAATGATGAACTCCAGGCGTGCCAGACCAACTCCTTCGTTAGGCAGCCCCTGGAAGTCGAATGCCCGGTCCGGGTTACCCACGTTCATCATGATCTTGAATGGGATGTTCGGCATGGACTCAACGGTATTCTCCCGCAGTTCAAAGTCCAGACTGCCCTCGTAGATCAGGCCGGTATCACCTTCAGCACATGAAACCGTGACCACCTGGCCTTCCTTGAGCACTTCGGTGGCATCGCCACAACCGACGACGGCCGGGATGCCCAGCTCGCGGGCAATAATTGCAGCGTGGCAGGTACGGCCGCCCCGGTCGGTTACAATGGCAGCGGCCCGCTTCATGACCGGCTCCCAGTCCGGATCGGTCATGTCAGTCACCAGCACGTCACCTGCCTGAACCTTGTCCATGTCCTTGACGCTGTCAACAACGCGGACAGCGCCACTACCAATCTTATGTCCGATACTACGGCCTTCGATAATCACCGTGCCCTGCTCTTTCAGCAGGTAACGCTCCATTACGTTGGCCGCGGTACGGCTTTTGACGGTCTCAGGACGGGCCTGAACGATGTAGATCTTGCCGTCATCGCCATCCTTTGCCCACTCAATGTCCATCGGCCGCTGGTAGTGCCTTTCGATGATCAGTGCCTGGCGGGCCAGCTCACTCACTTCCTCGTCGGAGATGCAGAAACGGTTGCGATCATCCTGCTCAACCTTCACCGTATCGACGAAATGGTCAGCCCCTTTGTCGGCGTAGACCATCTTGATGGCCTTGCTACCCAGGTTCCGGCGTAATACGGCGGGCCGGCCTGCTTCCAGCGTCGATTTATGCACGTAGAACTCGTCCGGGTTCACAGCACCCTGAACGACGGTCTCACCCAGACCGTAGGACGCCGTTACAAAGACAACGCCCCGGAAACCAGACTCGGTATCCAGGGTGAACATCACGCCGCTGGCTGCCGTTTCACTCCGGACCATTTTCTGGATACCGGCGGACAGGGCGACCAGCTTGTGATCAAAACCCTGGTGAACCCGGTAGGAGATCGCCCGGTCGTTGAACAGGGAGGCGAAGACTTCCTTAACGGACGTTTTTACCTGCTCGAACCCGACCACATTAAGGAAAGTCTCCTGCTGGCCGGCGAACGACGCGTCCGGCAGGTCCTCTGCAGTTGCCGATGAACGAACGGCTACGGCCAGGTTACTGTTGCCATTCTGCAGCTCGGTAAAGGCAGTCTCCAGATGCTTTTCCAGCTCTTCAGGGAAAGGCTGCTCAAGCACCCACTGCCGAATCTCTGCACCGACCCGCGCCAGCTCATTCACATCGTTTATATCAAGCGCATCCAGCGCCGCATCAATGCGGTCCCGCAGTCCGTCCTTGGCGAGGAATTCACGGTAAGCATGAGCTGTCGTTGCAAAACCACCTGGTACGGACACGCCGGCATTGGCAAGATTGCTGATCATTTCGCCAAGGGAAGCGTTCTTGCCCCCTACCCGCTCAACGTCTGCCATGCCCAGATATTCAAACCAGATAATGTAATCTTCCAAAGCGTGTCTCCCTCGGTTCATTCGAGCAAACTGCAAAGAATAGAGGAGCGCTCGCCCACTGTAAATCACCCACAACGAACTGCAACGAGGCTGCACAGCAGAGCCCCGGGGATGATAAGGTTGCTCCCCGCCATCAAAATTGGCGTGTATCATACTGTAACTTGCGACTATTACCTAGGGAACCTCTGCTCATGAAACGCACAGTCTTTTTCATCTCTGACGGCACGGGTCTTACCGCAGAGGCTCTTGGCAACAGCCTGCTGGCGCAATTTGAGAAAATTGAGTTCGAACGGGTAACGGTCCCCTACGTGGATGAGCCAGGGCGGGCCGAAGCACTGGTGGAACGCATTAATGCTGCCGCTGAGCTGGATGGAGCCCCGCCGCTGATCTTCGATACCATTGTTAAAAAGGACATCCGCGCCATTATCCGGCAGGCTAATGGTTTTATGGTCGATATCTTCGGCACCTTTCTGGACCCACTGGAGCAGGAGCTGCAAGCCTCCTCTTCCTATACCGTCGGCAAGTCTCACTCCATCTATAATGGCGATTCCTATGAGAAGCGTATCGACGCGGTGAACTTCGCCCTGGATAACGATGATGGCGCACGGACACGACATTATGATGAAGCAGACCTGATTCTGGTGGGCGCGTCCCGTTCCGGCAAAACGCCGACCTGTCTGTACCTGGCGCTCCAGTACGGGGTGAAAGCCGCCAACTATCCGATTACCGAGGATGATCTGGATGATCAGCAGCTACCGGAAGTGCTGCGCCCCCACCGGGACAAGATTTTCGGGCTGACCATCGACCCGGAGCGACTGGCGGTGATTCGCAACGAGCGACGGCCCAACTCCCGCTACTCGTCGATGAAACAGTGTATGCACGAGGTTGAGGAGATCGAGACCATGTATCGGCGCGAGCGTATCCCTTTTATGAATACAACCGCCTACTCCGTCGAAGAAATTTCAACCCGCATCATGGTGGCTACGGGCCTGAAACGGGTACGTTAATCTGAGCCTCATTTCAGCAGCGATCCACGGAACCGCCGTATTGATAGCGGTTCCACGGACCTCTCACCAACCGGGAGGGGATTTACAGCTCACGAATCTCCAGCCCAAGACCATCCACAAGCGCGCGGTTATCATGGCTCGTTACCACCGCCGTGCTCGCCCTTTCCGGCTGCAGCCATTCCTGGGCGACCCGTTTCAGATCATCCATGGTCACTGACAGAATTCGCTGACGGAACCGGGCCTGCTGCTCCGGGGTACGACCGAACAACCGGTTGTAAAAAGCGTGCCGGGCTTCACCGGCCGGTGACCGGGGCTTGTCCAGCTGACTGATAACGCCAAGAATCGCCTCTTCCAGTGCCTGTGGATCGTGGGCCTCTTTGTGCAGCCATGTCAGGGCGTTATCGAAGTCGTCCAGGGTCTCGGCCAGACGCGGGTCACGGTAGGAGAAGAACCGGAAGGTGCCGTTAACATTGTCCTGCCCTGCCCCGCCGCCATAGGCGCCGCCCTTCTCACGAATGGCCCGGTGCAGATAGCCATTGCGCAGGAACCCGCCGAGAACCGTTAGCGGTGCCGAATCCGGGTGATCCGGGGCCACCGTTGGATAGGCACGGGCGCAGAAATTCACCTGTGTGGCGGTGAGCCAGGCCTCGCGGGTGTCATAGCTCACCGGCTCTACCTGCCAGTCCTGCCCCGCTGAACCAGCGGCTTCCGGCCACAGGTCAGCAACGCCTCTGGCCATCGCATCCAGATGTTCCTGCTCGGCCACCAGCAGGAACTGGCGTGGCTGGGCGCGGAACTTATCGTGCAGAGCGGCAAGCTCCTGGCACAACTTATCCAGGGCCGCACTGTCGTCCAGGGTATCGTCGAGGGCCTTGGTGCCTTTGATGCCTTCAAGCCCGGCCAGACGGAAGGACAGCCAGGCACCGGGGCTATGCCCCTGGGATGCCGCGCCCATGGCCAGACTATGGCCACTGCCGGTGACTGCCTGCTCGCGGCGGGCCCGGATCTGGGCCACCAGTTCCCGGATGCGGCCTTTCTCATCAAAGCGAGCCTTGTCATAGACATCCCGCAACAGGCTGGAAAGCGCTTCACGATTGCGGGCCAGGGCCTTGCCGCTGAGAATCATGTAGCCGCTGACGCTCTGGACATCGTCTACCGTACCTCGAACGGAAATACTGGCGCCAATGCCACCGCTGCAGGCTGAGATCCGGTCCTGCATCTGCAGGTAATCCAGTTCACCACAGCCGACTTCCGTCAGCACGTAGGTATACAGGGGGAGCAGAAGCAGCTCCTCCGGAGACAGCGCCGGCAGCTGGAAAATGGCCTGCTCATAAACCAAGCCGTTCGTGCCTTGGGCGTAGAGAGTTGCCGGATGACCGTCAACCTGACGCCCTTCCGGGGTATGAATATCCAGCGGCACGTCGTCCAGCCCTACCCGGGGCAGAATGGAATCATCGTCCTTCTGCAACTGACGGGCCTCCAGCGCCTGGGCCCTGGCCACAATCTGCTGCTTTTCTTCATCAGTCAGCTGTTCCTTGCGCGCCGCCAGCGCCTGGCGTACCGCCTCCTGACGTCGGGCCTCAAGCTGGTCATCCGGACGCAACGTGAGGGTAACCCGGTGGGGATTGTCGATCAGCAAACGACGGATCAGACCGGGTACGTAGTCAGGGTCGCGGATTTTCTCACGCATGGTTTCCAGCACGGGCTCCAGATCCAGCAGTTCCACCGGATCACCGCCGTGAACCATGGGAGAGATGGCAGTCATGATCAGCTGCAGGCCATAAGGGTAGCCACCGCCGGCGATTTCCCGCTGGTGAAGTTCCAGTTGATGGAGAATAGCGTCCAGGCGCTCTTGGGAAACCCCTTCCCGGGCGACTTTCTCCAGCACGCCTTCGACCAGTTTTTCCAGGTCTTCCCGACGCTCTGGCTCAGACCCCTCCACACCGCAGACAAAGGTCATTTCCCGGTTGGAGTCTTCCAATCCGCACATGGGTGACGGCGCGGCCGCGATATCCGTGGTTTCCAGCGCGTGCATCAGGGGCGAGGCGCTATTTTCCAGCAGGATACTGGACACCAGTTGTGCCTCCAGATTCTGCTGCAGGTCAAAGCTGTGACCCAACAGCCAGCCCATGACCAGGTGGGTCTTGCGCTCTACCGGCTCACCGGCACTGACTGCGTAGCCCTGCTCAACACGCACGGGGGAGAACATGCGCTTTTCGTCCCCCACGGGCAGATCGACTTCCAGGGCATCGAACCGGGACAGCGCCAGTTCTTCAAAGCGCTCGTGGTGCTCCCTGGCCGGAATATCCCCGTAGGTGCAGAAAATTGCGTTGCTGGGGTGATAGTGATGACGATAGAAGGCCACCAGATCGTCGTAGCGCAGGTCGACGATATGATCCGGCTCACCACCACTGTTGTAATGATAGGTAGTGGTGGGGAACAGGTGACTGGTCAGGTTCTGCCACAGCTGTGAAGTAGGGGCACTCATGGCCCCTTTCATTTCGTTGTAGACCACACCCCGGTAGACCAGCGGCGTGTTCGGGTCGTCCGGCGTTTCAAACTCAAGACGGTGGCCTTCCTGGGCAAAATCCAGCGGATCCAGCTTGGAGAAAAACACCGAGTCCAGGTAAACCGATAGCAGGTTATCGAAGTCCTTGCGGTTCTTGCTGGCGAACGGATAGGCGGTCCAGTCGCTGCTGGTAAAGGCGTTCATAAAGGTGTTGAGCGAACGCCGGATCATCATGAAGAACGGGTCCCGGACCGGATAGCGCTCACTGCCGCACAAAGCCGTGTGCTCAAGAATGTGGGCGACCCCGGTGGAGTCCATGGGGAAGGTGCGTAAGGCTACGAAGAACACGTTCTCGTCGTTATCCGTCGCCATATGCAGGTGCCGCGCCCCGGTCTTACGGTGCACGTACTCCTCCATGGTCAGGTTCAGGGCTGCGATCGGGTGACTGCGAACCCGCTCAAAGGCCGGGTGTACGCTGGACTCACTGGTTACGGTCATGCACGGTTCCTGTCTTGCAAAATATAGTGTTACCTAGCTTATCACGGTATCCTGAACAATCCGTGTGCTTCCTGAGGAAGGATAGCCGCAGTTGTGCCAGAAGCCGAGGTAACCATGATCGTCACTGAAACGACCACACAGCCTGTCTCCTACCCCGGCAGCCCACGGGTGCCCGACGCCAGCGACTACCACAAGGAACGCCGGCGCTACCTGGCCCGGGTTCGCCGCAATCCCGGACTGCGGCAGCGCTACCTGCGCAAACTGGCAGGCTACGTGATACTCCGGGCTGCCTGGTCGTTCGGGTTCTTTCCCGTTGTGCTCGCCTTCTGGGTGCCCTTTGTCATGGCCGAGTTCAACCCGGTGGTGATGGTTCAGTCACTGCTCCCTCACCTGGAAGCCTTCATCATGTCCAATCCTGAGGTGCAGGCACGGACCATCAGCACCCTGGCCGCTGGCTGGCTGTCCATCGGGCTGTTCTTCTTCCTGTTCGATGTGGTGATCAATCCGTTTCGGTCACCTTTTGAACAGGAAGTGGACATTCATATGCGGGCGTGGTCTCAGAGCCAGGGACTGGTTCCGCCGGACGAAGTGTGACCCGGGTTTGATTCAGCAACAATAACCCTACCATTCTGTAAACTTTTGTATCTGCGCCGGGTACACTTCAGTCAGGCTGTGGATTGACGAGGAAACCCGGATGAACATCAAGAACGCCTTGCTGGTGGATGATTCAAAAGTTGCCCGCTTTACCCTCAGCAAACTGCTTAAAGGCAGCAATATGGAAGTCCGTACGGCTTCCTCCGCCGAGGAAGCGCTCGACCTGCTGAGCAACAGCGAGCGCCCCGATGTGATCTTCCTGGATCACCTGATGCCGGGTATGAACGGCGTCGAAGCGGCCAAGGCCATTCGCAACAATCCGGCGACGGCACACATCCCCATCGTCATGTGTACCTCTGGCAAATCCACCGAGTTTGAGGAAACTGCCCGCGCCATGGGCGTGGACGTGATCCTGTCCAAACCACCCGCACGGGATGGCGTCACCCGGGTACTGGAAAAACTGAGCTCCCTGCCCGCGGCCGAGCCGGTAACGGTCAGTGAAGAAAGCCAGCTGATGCCGGCCAACGATCCGGAGATTCCACTGCTTACCGAAGACCAGGTGGCGATGGCCGCCCGCGCCGAAGTTAAGTCCCAGATCAGCGAGCAGCTTCACGAACGCCTTACTGCGCTGTTCGACGAGCAGGTTGCCTACCTGCGCCAGGGCATGGATGAGCACAACACTCTCAACACGACGCTGATCAACGAAAAACTCGCTGCCCTGGAAGCCATTCTGGACGTGCATCAGCGGGCCATCGCCAAGGTGGTGACCCGTGACGTTAACGAACTGTTGAAGAAACTTCTCACCCAGCAACGGCGGGAACTCACCCAGACCATCGAGAAGCTGGTGGGCGACCGCAACACCTACCTGCGGGAAGAACTCGATCGCCAGCGGGATCAGGACCAGGATTTCTGGAAAACCCTGCAGACGGATACGCTGCAACAGTCCGCCGATGCGGCCCGTCAGCAGGCCGAACAGGTGGCGCGGCATCTGGACGAGCTGTCGAGCAGCCGTCGCCGCAAGTCCGCCCGTAACGTCTATCTCGGCATTCTGCTCGGCAGTCTTGCTATCGCCGGCACCAGCCTGGCCTGGATGAACGGCTTGCTACCTTTCTGATCCGGGCCGTAGCGCGCAGGTTCGGCTTTTGCTGACCCCACTGCCCGCTGCAGGCTCACCCAACGGCACGGAATTTTGGTAGAATGCGACCAGTTCTCAACCCTCGGTCGCAGTCTTCCTGCCGGATGTTTCCATGAACCACCTGTTTATCGACAACCTCACCGTCATCGACTTCGCGTATCTGGACCCGGACCGCGGGCTGGTGGGTGAAAGCTGGATTACCGACATCGTGCTGGGCGGTGAGCTGGATGAACAGGGCATGGTGTTCGACTTCAGCAACGTCAAACGGACCATCAAGCGTCTGATCGATGAGCAGGTTGACCACCGGCTGGTGGTTCCTGCTCATTCCGAGTGCCTCAAACGCGGTAAAACCGGTGCTCACCTTAGCTGGACCCTGACTAACGGCACGCAGATTCATCACAAAGGGCCTGAGCAGTCGGTGGTCTATCTCGACCACAACGAAGTCACTCGCCCGGCGGTAGCGCGTCTGCTGGAGCAGGAACTGAAAGCCGTACTCCCGGCCAACGTCACCGACGTTCAGGTTTCTCTTCGGGAAGAGCAGATTGAGGGCGCTTACTATCATTACGTTCATGGCCTCAAGAAACACCTGGGCAACTGCCAGCGCATCGCCCACGGGCACCGTTCGCAGATCCATATCCATATCAATGGCCAACGGGATACGAACCTGGAACGGCACTGGGCAGAGCAGTGGCGGGACATTTACATTGCCACCCGGGACGATCTAAGCGAGAGCTGGTCGGATGCGGATGGTACTGAGTATGTGCGCTTTCAATACGATGCCGAGCAGGGAGAGTTTACGCTTACCCTGCCCCGCCAGCGGGTGTGGTTTCTGGAGACAGATACTACGGTTGAGCTGATTGCGGCTTATCTGGCTGATGAGATTAAGGCGTCGCGGCCTGGAGATGAGGTTCGGGTTCGGGCTTTTGAAGGGGTTGGTAAAGGGGCTATTGCTGTTCGCTAGCCCTCCCTGGCTTCGTTTTACTGCGGAGTTAGCTTGGTGCTTTTTAAAGACAGGCCTTCCAGTTTGGTGCTCAGGAGCTGGAATGGTAAGACTTTTTTGAACACGCCACGCAAGTACGTCCCTGTAGGGCTCCGTCGCGCCATCCCTGGCGCTCCAGGGTTCAAAAAAGTCTTCCCACACCAGCTCCTCCGGATCTTTTTAGATACCTCGAGATTAACAACTGAGATATTGGTTTTACGAGTTTTTTCAGGTTGTTTGTCGAAGGACGCGGCCAGCTTACTTAATCACGACCAATTTACTTAGTCACAACCAGTCTACTTAATCACAGCCTGTCTTCCTCAAAACCACAGCCGTGCACTCAAACAGTCGGAGTTATCTCAAGCGCTCATAAGGAGTGGGGCTGGGGACATCTTTCCGGACCCTGGAGCGCCAGGGATGGCGCGACGGAGCCCTACAGGGACGTACTCGCGTGGCGCGTCCGGAAAGGTGTCCCCAGCCCCGGTCCCGGCACACATCCAATAATCCCGCAGAGAAGCCGGAAGACCCACTCCGCACTACAAAGTCAATAATCGGAAAACCACAAATCCGAGAAACAAAAAAACCGCCTGAAGGCGGTTTCTCTGCGATAACCCGGTGGACTAAACCGAGTTACCAAATTGGCGTCCCCTAGGGGGTTCGAACCCCTGTTGCCGCCGTGAAAGGGCGGAGTCCT
>CAZHAY010000018.1:33144-34780 GCA_964530545.1 uncultured Marinobacter sp. | reverse complement strand
CGCTTCATGAACAGGCCGATGTCGAATTCATCGGTCATGCCCATGCCGCCGTGCAGCTGTACGCCCTCGTTGGTCACCAGCTCGGCCACCTGACTGGCCTTGGCCTTGGCGGCGCTGGCCAGCAGGGACGCCTGGTCGTCGTTGGCATCCAGTGCCATAAAGGCCTTGAGCACCATGGACTTGACCTGCTCCAGCTCGCTCCACATATGAGCGGCGCGGTGCTGCAGCGCCTGGAATGAGGAGATGTAGACGCCAAACTGCTTGCGCTCTTTCATATAAGCGACGGCGCGGTCGAAGGCTTCGCTGGACAGTCCCAGCAACTCCGCCGCCAGATGGGCATTACCGATATCCAGCAGTTTCTGCAGCGGGGCGGCGGCCTGGTCCTGCTCGCCCAGTACCGCATCGCTACCGACGGCGACGTTCTCCAGGGTCACCTTCGCGTAGTTGCGGCCATCCGGGAAGGTCGTGCGTTCGACAGTAACGCCTTCGGCTTTCGGATCCACCAGAAACAGGGTAACCCCGGCTTCGTCCTGCTCACTGCCATTGGTACGGGCAGACACAATCAGTGTATTAGCAATATGGCCGTCCACCACGAAGGTCTTGCGGCCGTTGAGCACAAAGCCGCCGTCACGGGTTTCCGCTCTGGTTTCAACCCGCAGGGGCTGATGCCGGCCGGCTTCGTCGATGGCCAGGGCCATCAGATGGCTGCCGTCGGCGATGCCTTTCAGGGTTTCCTTCTGACGGTCGTTGCCCGCCAGCATGAGCGCACAGGCGCCGAGAACCCCGGAGGCGAACAGCGGTGAGGCCGCCAGCGTTCGGCCACCTTCTTCCATCACCTGGCCCATGCCCACATGGCCAAACTCGGAACCGCCATGGCTTTCCGGAATCAGGGTGCCGGCCAGGCCCAGCTCGACGGCCTGGTTCCAGAATTCCGGCACGTAACCCAGCGGGTCTTTGTCGTCCCGCAGTTTACGCAACTGGGACACCGGCGCCTGCTCGCTGAACAGGCCGCGAGCGGCATCTTTCAGCATCTGTTGTTCTTCACTCAATACAAGCTTTTGCATGGATCTTCTCCGCCTTAGCCCAGTCCGAGAATGTTTTTGGCGATGATGTTGAGCTGAACCTCGGTAGTTCCCCCTTCAATGGAGTTACCTTTGGTTCGCAGCCACTGCTGTGGCAGTGCGCCGGCGGGGCGGTCGTCCCCTTCCCATAACAGGCCTTCGCTGCCATAGGCAGCCACCAGCAGCTCGTAACGGCGCTTGTTCAGCTCGGTGCCGGCGTACTTGAGCATGGCTGACACGTTGCCGATGCCCTGCCCGGCCTTCGCTTCATCCCGGGCCCGCTCGGCCGTCAGTTCGTAACCAATGGAGTCAATGACCCAGCTCGCCACCTCGGTACGCAGCATCGGGTCCGCCAGCTTGCCGTCTTCCAGGCCAATGGCGTGAACAGCCAGCTCGGCCAGGGTTTTCTGACCGGCCGCAGTACTGCCCATATTGCCGATCATGCTGCGTTCGTGGGTCAGCAGGTATTTGGCGATAGTCCAGCCCTTATCCACTTCACCCACCACCTGGTCCTTCTCAACCCGGACGTTATCAAGGAAGGTTTCGCAGAACGGAGACTCGCCGGAGATCAGTTT
>CAZHAY010000018.1:0-33044 GCA_964530545.1 uncultured Marinobacter sp. | reverse complement strand
ATGCGGGCCATTTCTTCCAGCAGAATCTTGTGTTCGTCACGGCTGAGGCCTCCGCCGCCGTATTCCGTCGGCCACTCGGGCGCGGTCCAGCCTCGCTCTCCCATTCGCTCCAGCCACAGACGCTGGTCTTCGCTCTGGTACTGGAAGTTACGACCACCCCAGCAAGCGTCCTTTTCGCTTCGAAAGGGGGATCGCATGCTCTGGGGGCAGTTCTCTTCAAGCCACGCCCGGGTTTCCTGACGGAAGGTTTCCAGATCAGTCATGCCTGTTCTCCTTGGGGCAGCAGCGTCGGGGCCTTGTCTCGGCCGACGTTATTAACGGCGCCGCTGTCGGTGTCACGTTGAAATTCAGTTCCGCTAGGTAAAAATGTAAAACGGATAACCGAACCAGATAATGCCCTATCCAGAAGCAACCTGTCATGCTTTCGGCCGAAAAGATTCAGGAAGTTTCTAAAATCTTTATTTGAAATAGAGAGTTATCAGTAAATTCATCAATACACCGCTGTACGGCGAGCGAAACGATCGCTGGCGACATCGCGCTCTCAGAGTTGCTCAGCCTGCTGGCGGTATTCAGCCGCCTTGGGCTCCATCCGGCGCTTGCCGAACTCGGCAGCCAGCAACTGACTGGCTTCCCGTACCTGCTCCGGGGAGCCGTGTTTCCGTAATTGAGCAAACGCCTTTTCGGCGGTACGCAGATCATCGTCCCGCAGGGCGGCGAACAGCACCCGGTTGTGCTGATCCGGCGTCAGGGGCTGGTGACTTTCGGCCAGCTCCTGGTATTCCTGCCAGACTTTCACCAGATTGCCGGGCTGCTGCAGGCGCAGGTAGGTGTCCAGCAGCTCGCCGGTACGCTCCCGGTAGCCGGACAGGTCCGGGCGCAATTTGGCTAATTGATAGAGGTGCTCCAGCGCCACCGGTCGATCCGGATTGTCTTGCCAGAGCGCTTCAAAACGATTGCGGGCCGATTCAAAGTCCATCCGGGCCAGGGCTTCCAGGGCACTCCCGTAGGCTGCAGCGAACGCCTGGTCCCGGGCCTCTTCTTCCGGCTCGTAAAACGTCTCGCGGGCCTGAAACCAGCCTTTGCCCAATAACAGTATCAGCGCTGCTCCGGCCAGCAGACCCCCGGCATGGGCCAGGTAGGCAACGCCGCTGCCCTCGCTCATCAGGTGATCATAAACTTCCTTGCCCAGCCACACCGGCAGAAGCAGCAGCGCCGGGGCCCGGAAATAATTGAAGTAGATACCGATAAAGTAGAAGAAGCGGATCCGCTGCAAGCCGTAGAAGGCCACATACATGCCCATCAGGCCGGAAATGGACCCGGACGCGCCCACCAGCGGCACCGTATCGCCCCAATGGAACAGGTTGTGAACGACCCCGGCGACCGCGCCGCAGAACAGATACGCCAGCAGATACCGGCCCGGCCCCAGCGCCTTTTCAATGGTGTAACCCAGCAGGAAGAGAAACACCAGGTTGCCAATGATGTGGCCCCAGCCACCGTGCAGAAACTGGTAAGTGACAAAGCTGTACAGGGAGGATTCTGCCGGGATAAGTCCCGCTTCGTTGATGCTCAGCTGATCAATATACTGCTCCTGAATGGGCACACGGTGGGCGGTCCAGTATTCCCTTTCGGCAGTGGTCATCACCAGGGTCTGGTTTTCGATCAGGTAGTCCATGAACGCCGGATCGGTGAGCAGGGTGATGGCCACCCCGGCCCGTTCGTCGTCCTCAATGAGATAGTGCAGATAATCGAGCCGTTCGCCAGATTCAGCGTCGCCCCTTAACTGAAGCCTTTCCAGATAGTCCCGGTACAGGGGCAGCTCCAGCTCATCCAGATCAGCGTTAAGGTAGCTGTTGATGGCCTGCCCCATAAGCCGGGGGTCCTTGGCCTGATAGAACAGAAACACCAGCAGGCAAGTCAGCATCAATGCCAGAGTCATCCAGGGGGGATGCTTCCAGTCCAGTTTCCGTTCTGCAGGAAGGATAATCATGGGTCGCCACTTTTGGTCACAATCTGTCGCCGGATGGTCCAGTTTCTACCACGGCCGCGACAGCATTTTACGTTGTAATACGACATGACAAAAAACCGGACGAAACCTCAGTCGCCCGGTCCGAAAGAGGAGTCACCTATGTCATACCGACGTCACAACACTGTCATAGAATCAGTTCACACCCATCGGATGAATCACCGCGAGGTATTGCCAAGCTCCCGGATACAAACGATAGTATGCGGGAATAAGAACAATAGCCTGACCCAATGAGATAAGGAAGACGACATGACCGTACTCGTACTGGATAACCCTGAGCTGATTGCCCGCGCCGCCGCGCTCGAAGCAGCCCAGACCAGAACACAGGTTCCAGAAGAGGATGCCAGGGTCAAGCATGAGGAAGCGAAAACCTGCTCATCTGAACAAGCATTTTTCAGTGAGGAAGAAGAAGACAGCTCTCCACCAGGCCGGACGAATTCCCTGGCTCTGGTGGTCTGATATACGCCGGCGCTGGTCTGTCAAAACCAGCGCCGGACACCGCCCAGTCGAATCGCTTCACACCCTGCCTTAAATCTATAACTGAACCTTTATCACGTTCCAGATCAGCAAAACGGCCATTACCGCGATGCTGGTCCAGGTCAGTACAATGCCCAGAACCCGGGCATGGTGACGCTCGCCAACGCCGCGAATCATGCCAAACGCGTGGAGAATCCGGCCGCCGACAAAGGCCAGCCCGATCCAGTAGATCCACTGGGGATGCACCCCGTTGAGCTCGCCAATCCCCATCAGAATCAGCGCCACCGGCGCGTATTCCACCAGATTGGCTTGTGCCCGGACCGCTACCTGAAACCTGACATCTTCATTGGAACCCAGCCCCTGGCGGTATTTAAGCCGGTACTTCGAGACCTGAAGCGAAAGAAACAGCAGTAGCAGGGCTGTTACTGCAGCATAGACAGCCGTGACAGGCATCAACATACATCTGGCCTTCCTGATTGCGCTGGCCACTGCCAGCCGTTACACCGCACCTAGGGTCGCAGTGCCCCTGTTTTCAATTCTCCCTCGGAGATTGCCCTGAAATTCAACTGCATGCAACCACGTCAGGCACCGCCGGATAACGCCAGAGGGAAGTCTCGTGTGGCCTCTACCACGAACCGCAGCGGCCCACCCGCGTTCAGTGAATCGAAGGGATAACAGGTGACCAGTACCAGCGAGTTCTGGTCAAAGCGACTCAGGTCAATCTGCTCCTGGCGGCTGTCGACCACCCGCACCGTGGCGACGCGATAGCGCCGCCATACCCCATCGGAAAACTGCAGGCGAAGCTCGTCTTCGGTCTGGATATGTTTCAGGGGGCGAAAGTGGGTGTCACGGTGCCCGGCAATAATCACCGGTGTGGTGGGCCGCCCGCCCGGCTCGGGGCCGGTGACCTGGCCCGGGCCAAAGGCCAGACTTTGCCCATGACCGCCGGACAGCACCACCAGCGCCGGGGACCGCCCGGGCAGTTGCAGCTTCGCCACCGGCCAGGTGTCGGCCCAGGGCCATGGCGGCGTTTGCTGCTGCTCCGCCTGGGTGCGGGCCCAGGCCAGCGTGAGCAGCTCCTGCGCCACCACCGCTTTTAGCGGAATCCACAGTCCGGCCATAAGGAGCCCGGCAGAGAGTGTGACCAGCATCAGCGTCATCCGGCCCATGATCACGCCCTCCGCAAACGACGGAACAGTGCCAGGATCCCCGCCAGAGCCAGACCCAGCGTGCCGGTCAGCATCAGCAAGGGCGCTGACGTGGCGGTTTGCGGATAGCTGATACGCTGCCGCTCGCTGCCGGCCGGCATCAGGGACGGTACCGCTGAGCGCGCCAGGGCTTCGTTTTCAGGTCTGACCGGTGTGGTATCAATCGCCACGAAACTGGTAAAAGGCGTGACCAGACCATGGGCCAGCCCGAGGCTCAGCACCTGCTCGCGCACCGAGTCTTCCGGCAGGCCAGCCAGCCGCTGATCCAGCGCGTGGTCCACCTGCCCCCGCGCCCAAAGGCGGTGAATGCCAGAACCCGGTCCGGCGTTGTCTAACGCCAGCGTCCGCTGCCAGGGCTGGCCACCGGACAGACTGCCGCTAACCGTCAGCTCACCCCGGGGGGCACTGCCCCGGGCGACCAGCATCATCGGCTCCCCCAGATACAGGTCACCCACCCGCTCAGGAACCTGGCTTTCAGCATCAAAGTCATCTGGCCAAGCTACTTCAATATCGGTCAACGCGGGTGACTGCATTTTCTGAAACAGTGTCGCAAGCTGATGGCCGACTTCGGACAGATTGCCGATGGTGGTGTAGGTACCGCGCCCGTAGCGGGCCGCCTGTCGCATAAAGTGCATATTCGGTGCGGAACCAATGGCCACGGTGAACAGACGGCTGTTACCGATCTGCTGCTGAATCTGGCCGAACAGGGCCTGCTCATTACCGACCGCACCGTCGGTCACAAACACCACCTGACGGAGGTCTCTACCAACCTCAGTGCGCTCGGCGGACAACGCTGCCTCAATTGCCGGGGCCATTTCCGTACCACCCCGGGCCTCAAGCTGACGTACATAATGACGGGCACGGGCCAGGTTGTCCGCGGTGGCAGTCCTGGACACCGGGAACAGTTGCCGGGTGTCACTGTTAAACTGGATGATATTGAAGCTGTCCTCCGGCGACAGCGTATCCAGCGCCCCCAGGAGTGCTTCCCGCGCCTGGCGGATCGACTCGCCGCCCATGGAGCCGGAGGTATCGATCACCAGCACCAGTTCCCGGGTCAGCGCCTCTCTCCCGGAATCGCCGGGCACCAGCATGGCCAGCACGTAGTCTTCACCCTGCCATTGCTCGTGGAACACTGCTGCCGCCGGCTCCTGTCCGCGCACCGGCTGCCAGCTCAACCGAAAGTCCCGGTCCATTGGCAATGCCCCGGCGGCGGGTGTGATTCTGACGGTCCCGCCATCCCGGACCTCGGTGATCTGATGGCTGGCGCTGGCTACCTGCGCCACAGGAATGCCGGTCCGCAACTCGACCGCAATGGTCATGTTGTGGCTGCCCTCGGCAACTTCATGGTGCTCGACCTGGGGTGGGGTGATCTGGTGTGCGTCGGCGACGTCCACGGTGGCGGTTGCCCAGCCACCACTCCATTCGGTCTGGGCCGTTGTTTGCGGCACGCCGGGAATGTAACGGGGCGTCAGGGTGGCGGGAAGACGAAGACTGAACTCACCGCTGTCGTATGCGACGGGTTGCTGAAAGTGCAGTTCCACCGTCACGGCTTCGCCAGGCGGAATATTGGCCAGCCGGGTCGTGAATAAATTGGGACGCTGCTGCTCCACCCGGGCCGCCTGCCGGCCTTCCTGCCGGGCGGTCTCGTACTCCTGGCGTGCCTGCTCCCGTTCCCGGATCTCACCGACAATCTCCCGCTCGCCTGCACGCAGTATCATGGCGTGGACAGTGGCATTGTCTGGCAACGGGAAGGTATAGACGCCCTCCTGCCACTGATCAGAATCGTTACCGAAGCGCTGCTGCAGACGGGTTTCGGCAATCAGTCCGGTTACCGTGACCTGGTAGTCGGTGGTCAGAACCGGCGCTGGCTGGCGATGGCCTTCCCCCATAAAGTGGAACTGACCACTGCCATAAGCCACCTGTTGCTCCGAAGCTTCTGCAAACAGGGGCTGCACCAGCAACAGCAGCATCACCGCCAGCCACAGGCTGATATTCTCCATCCAGCGCAGCTGTCGGCGGGTCAGGCCCCGGGCGCGGTTACGATTTCGGTAACTGGGTAAAGGCTGAACAGGCAACATAAAAGATTCCCTCCAGGTTGGATCGGTTGGCCAGGTGGCCTTACGTTTGATGCCCCCTATTGAAACCCTCTGAAAAGACGATTCTGTGTCGCAATCTGGCGGGTAACCGGGTAAAAAATGATGAATTGTGGCAGTGGTCCCCACCGGGGACGGGTTCGCTTGTGGACGGTTACGGGGACCGTTACATTGGCTTTACCGTAAAGACGTGACGCTGAATCATGAAAAAACAGATTGTGCTGGTGGAAGACGAAACCGCCATTCGGGAAAACTACCGGGATGCTTTCGAGCGCCGCGGCTATCAGGTAGCGGCCTATGGCGACCGGGCCAGTGCCTGGCAGGCACTGAAACTCCGCCTGCCGGATCTGGCGGTGATTGATGTGGGCCTTGGCCATGAGCCGGAGGGCGGTTTCGAGCTGTGCAACGATCTGCGTCGCCTGTCAGCCACGGTGCCAATCATTTTCCTCACCGCCCGGGACAGCGATATCGATTCGGTGCACGGGCTGCGACTGGGCGCCGACGATTACGTCACCAAGGACATGAGCCTGGACCACCTGCTGGCCCGGATAACCGCCCTGCTGCGTCGGGCAGACGCCTGGGCCGAGGCCCTGCAACAGCCGGATGAAGTTATCCGCCGAGGCCGCCTGACCATTAATGTGGATCGCATGACTGTAGCCTGGAACGGGGAACCGGTGGACCTGACCGTCACCGAGTTCTGGATGCTGCACGCCCTGGCCCGGCACCCCGGGCATGTACGCAACCGGGAACAGCTGATGCAGGCCGCCAGCACAGTGCTGGACGACAATACGGTGACTTCCCATATCAAGCGTATCCGCCGCAAGTTCCAGCAACTGGACCCGGACTTCGACGGCATCCAGACCGCCTACGGTATGGGCTACCGCTGGCACGCCCATGAGGTCTAGCGATTGACTCTGAAACGGCAGCTGCTGCTGGCAAGCCTGTTGATGCTGATGATCCCCTGGGCCGGGCTGCAATTTGTGCTGGAACTGGACCAGGCCCTGCGAGATCAGGCAGAAGAACAACTGCGGGGCCAGGCGCGACGCATGGCTGACGTGACTGCGGCGGAACTGCGGGATCAACCCCCGCTGGGCCCGGATGATCCAACGGTTTTCATGCATCAGACGGACCAGCAGATCCATCTGGACGGCTACGGCGACGACTGGCCGGGCTTTCTGAATGGCGATCTACCCTGGCAGCGATTAGCGGGTCAGCCGGATATTCGCTGGCAGGCTGCCATCGGTGAACGCCATTCCTATCTGCTGATCCACGTCAGCCATCCCGAGCCGGTCTATCTCGACCCGGCCGCCCCTGATAAACCCCATGAATTCCTGCGGCTGCGTTGGCGTACCAATCCCCACGACAACCCCTTGGTGACCGAGCGGATTCTCAGCACTCCTACCCAGGGCCAGGTGGTGGGGCGCTTTCCCTACAGTCTCTCCCGCCGGGATCACCGGGTGGTCGGCCAGTGGCGTGTCATTAGCGGCGGCTATCAGGTGGAACTGCGTCTGCCCCGTCTGAACCCGGGGGACCAGCTTGGGTTTGAGGTGGTCTGGCCCGACTCTGAGCACAATGGCACCTACCTGAGCACCGGCACCGCCATGGACCCGCTCCCGGTGGTCACAGGCCGGGATGCCGGTCTTGAGGCCCGCCTGTCTACCCTGATGTTCCCCGGTCAGCGGGTGTTCGTCAGTGAGCCTTCTGGCTCCCTGATCGCCCTCAGCAATGTCCCGGCGCCGGACCAGCGCCGCCGGTTTGAGCAGCTCTCCACCCTGGAAATTCTGGAACAGGCCACGCTCAACGGGCTGAGGGCGCTGGTGCGCCTGTATCAGCCAGAGCCCCGCCTGTTCAACGACGCCAGACCCCATGCCCTGCCGCCAGGTTCCGCCGGGCTGGTACAACAGGATAGCCACGTGTACCTGCTGGCCACCGCAGTCACGGAAGACGGCCGGCAACTGGCACTGATGCAGTCCCTTGATGAAATCCTGGCACTGGCAGGCAGCACCCTGGGGTCGGTCATCGCCCGCAGCGCTTTGCTGATTATCGGGCTGATGCTGGTCATGCTGGGCTACGCCAGCTGGCTGTCCTGGCGCATCGCCCGGCTGCAGCGGGCGGTCAACGCCACTGTCGACCCCGATGGGCGCATATCTGGCCGCATTCCCCCCAGCCGCATGTCGGATGAACTGGGTGAGCTTAACCGTCAGTTCGGGCACATGGTGGACCGGCTGCAGGGCTACACTGCCTATCTGGAGAGCTTCTCCCGCCGCCTGTCCCACGAGTTGAAAACCCCGGTGGCGGTGATCCGGTCGTCACTGGACAACCTGGAGCATGCCGCCACCCCACAGGAGCAGGCCAGCTACCGGGACCGGGCCCGGCAGGCGACCGATCGCCTCAGCCAGATCCTGCAGGGCATGAGCGAAGCCGCGCGGCTGGAACAGAGTTTTGATCAGGCGGACCTGGAGCCCTTCGACCTGGCACCCGTCGTCGCGGAGGCCACTGCGGCCTACCAGACCCTGGACCCGGACCATACTCTCCGCTATCAGGGCCCCGCCGCCGGCTGCCGCGTCCACGGTTCGCCGGAACTGATGGTGCAACTGCTCGACAAACTGGTGGATAACGCCCGGGACTTTACGCCGGCGGGAGGCCTGATTCTGGTCACCGTGGAGCGCCGGAACGACCGGCTGCAATTGGCAGTGTTTAACGAAGGCTCCAGCCTGCCCAGTGGCCTGGCTGGAGAAATCTTCAACCCGTTTATATCCGTCCGGGACGGCAGCGGCGAGGGTCATCTGGGACAGGGGCTGTTAATTGTGCGGCTGATCGCCGACCACCACGACGGTCAGGTGATGGCCAGCAACCACCGCCAGGACGGCACGGCGGGGGTGCGATTTGAGGTTTCCATGCCGGCGCTATGACAGCGACGTTAACAGCAGCTTTCGAGCATCCGTCAGTCGAAGTCTCCGCTGAACTGACGATAGAACTGTTGCGCCGTGCGCCCGCTGCGGCCACCACGGCTGGTGGCGAAGCGCAGGGCGTGTAGATGCAGGGTGTCCCGATCCGTGACTTCAGGGAAAAGCGCGTCCACTGCCTGCAGGTAAACGTCCTTTGGAAACGGATAAAACGATAGCTGCAGACCGAACCTGTCCGCCAGGGAGACCTGCTCCTCAATCGCTTCTGCCGGATGCAGCTCCCCGCCGCGTACCTGGCTTTGCTGGTTGTCGGCCATGAACTCCGGCATCAGGTGACGCCGGTTGGAGCTGGCGTACACACGGACGTTTTCCGGCGGCAACTCCAGGGAGCCCTCAAGAACGCTCTTTAGCGCCTTGTAACCGGACTCCCCCGCTTCGAAAGACAGATCGTCGCAATAGATAACAAAGCGCCAGGGCTGTTCGCTGATATCGTCGACGATCTCGGTCAGATTCACCAGGTCGTCCTTATCGACCTCGATCATTCTCAGGCCCTGGTCGGCGTAGCGGTTCAGCGTGGCCTTCACCAGGGATGACTTGCCGGTGCCCCGGGAGCCCCAGAGCAAGGCGTTATTGGACGGCTCGCCCGTCAGGAAACGCTCGGTGTTCCGGGCCAACGCCTCCTGCTGCCGCCCGATGCCATATAGCTGGTCCCAGCGGATCGGGTCCAGCCGCCGGATGGCACGCAGCCCGTGGCGATGCCGGCGCCAGACGGCCGCCAGCACATGGGTCCAGTCGATGGCCTGGTCAGTCATGCTCGGCTTCTCCCACCGCCCGGGCCAGATATATCGTATTGCTGGCCTCACGGTTCTGGAAGGGATTATAGAATGAAACGACCCTCGCCTCCGGCGCAACAAGAACCTCATCCAGCACGGTCAGAAACGGGTCATCGGGGGGATCGTTGGACCACATACCAAACATGCCGCCCGGTTTGAGCTGGCGCGCCATCCGGGTAAGGGATTCGACCGTGTAGAAGGACTGATTGGAGTCATTCAGCAGGGCCCGGGGGGAATGGTCGATATCCAGCAGAATGGCATCAAACCGGCGCCCCGGCTGTTCAGGGTCAAAGCCCCTGTCGGGGTCGGCCAGGTCAAAAAAGCTGCCGTGAACGTAACGACAGCGGGGGTCGTCGTTCAATACCTGGCCCAGGGGGACTTTTTCCTGCTCGTGCCAGCGGATCACGGCACCAAGAGCGTCCACCACCAGCAGCTCACCCACCCGATCATTCCGCAGGGCCGCATCTGCCGTATAGCCCAGACCCAGACCGCCTACCACCACCGCCAGATCGTCACCTGGCGTGATGTCCAGGGTCAGGTCCGCCAGCGCCACTTCGGCGTCCACAAACATGCTGGACATGAGGAATTCTTCGCCGAGTTTAACCTCATAGATATCCCGGTCGCCCAGTGCCGGTATCCGGCGACGACGCAAGGTAATCTCCCCTAAGGGGGACGGCTGACTGTCGATCTGTTCAAACAGAGGGCCCATGATCCGGCTCCGAAATGAAAACCCGCATCTTAACAGCTTATGGCCTTATACGCCGGTTCATGGGAAGTGTGCCCGGCTCACCCTCGCCCCGGGCACGGCCGGGGGCGGGTTTGTGGTCAGGAATCGACGCCAAGCGCCTGGGGAAGAATGCCGGACGTCATCGCACCCCAGCGCTTGCCCTTGACCTGAATCGGCACGAAAATCACCAGCACGATCGTCTCAGTGCCGGGCAGCACAAAGGTGCCCATACTCAGGAAGGTACACTTGCGCAGGTTTTCCAGCTCCTGACCCCGCACCGTTATCCGCTTGTGAACGCTACGGGCGGCATCGACCCGGGGATCACCGGTCATGGGCTGGGCGCTGGCGGTCCGGGCCGCCGGCAGATAGCCATTCTGGTCGGTGGGCAGCGTATAGACAATCCCGTCCTTGCCTCCCTGGTCCCACTTATCCAGCAGAGGCTGGAGGCGTTTACCCAGGGCATCGGCCCAGCTGGTATCAAACTTCTGGCCACCGGTGCCGGGAATTTCCTTGTAGTTGAAGTCATACACGTCATAACCCTGCTGGCCGAGCTCCTCCAGGATCTGCTCCAGCTCGTCACGGCGGGCGAACAGCTTCTGCACCATGGCTTCCAGGGGGCCTTCGCCGAGTTGGAATCGGCACAGGGCCTGAAGCACCAGGTTGGTGTTGTCCCTGAGCGAATCGGACTGGTCGAAAATCCCCACCATGCCATTACGAATCTGTTCACCGCTGTTACGGATCTCACTGGCATGGCGGTGGGTTTCGGCATTGGTGGCCGTCAATTCTTCCAGCGAACTGCTGACCATTAGCAGGTCTTCATGGGCCTGGGTGAAATCGTTCACCATGGTGCTGAACTGCTCCGCCGCTGAACGGACCGATTCGCCCGCGGTGGCACTCTGGGTCATGATGGACTGGGCCTGATTACCGGCGCCCGCCATGGCGTTGATCATTTCTTCCAGCAGGCTGCCAATCTGGCTGGCGGCTTCACCCACCCGGGCGGAAAGATTGCGCACTTCGTCCGCAACCACCGCAAAACCCCGCCCATGCTCACCGGCACGGGCAGCTTCAATGGCTGCGTTCAGGGCCAGCATGTTGGTCTGCTCGGAAAAATCCTGGACGGTACCCAGAATCCTGCGGATCTGACCGGACGATTCCTCCAGCCGGGCAATGTTGCCCTGGAACTCCCCCATGGCATTGTTGATGGTTTCCACCTGAAAACGCGCTTCACCCAGTTGCTGGCTGGATTCCCGGGCCACTTCCAGATTGCGGGTATTCATATCGGTGATGACAGAAGCACGGCCAGAGACGTCCTGCAAGGCGGTAGTGGTCTCGTCACTGGCCTGGAAAATCTGGTCAGAAAGCTCAAGCTGCCCCGAGGCTTCGCGGCTGGCCTTCTCCGCCATCAAACGGCTTTTCGCCGTCGACAGGGAGATGATGATGCTCTGGTGCTGAAACGCCAGGATCATGTCCCGCAGGCGCTTGGTCACATCCCCGTAGGCACGCAGATCGTCATCGTCGGCAGCATCCTGGGTAAGTGCCGGTGAGATATCGATCTGCTCCCCCAGTGATTGCCTCAGCACCTGCCCGATGGCCGGCGCCTGCCGGGAACCCAGGCCAAGGTACCAGCCCAGGATCAGTACCGCACCGCCGAGCACCAGCGCCACCACGGCGGCGGTTCCGCCTGCGGTCAGGGCGACCGTTACGATCAGCACCAACTGCAGCAGAACGAGAAGAATGGCCGCCGGGCCCGGTACCCAGCGATAGCCACCCCCGGTTCGGGCTGTTTGGGACGGTGGTTTCGCCTGGGTAATGCCGGTTGGGGTTGACGACTGCATAGAATAACTCCCGCCTCTCATGTGTACTGCTACTGGGTGTTGCAGATCAGTATAAAGCCGGCGCCTCTGGCTTACTGTGCGATCAAACGCCCGTTTGGAAGCTTTTTGTAACGGGAATGCAAACCCATGTTTAATGCCTCACGGACGGTCATCAGCTATCGGTCTTTTCCATACTGACCCTGACTCTCTCATCGGCCGCGGTTCGCGTTTCTGAAGTAACCGTGATTGAAATCCGCTCCAGGCGAATGCCTTAACCGGCACTTACAGAATGGAAAATTGCCAACCGGTCGGTGTCAGCCGGTGCATGGTGACGCCATCATGTCTGCAACGGTGCTTATAAAACATGCAGGTCCTCGCCGCGCAACCGCACCGTCCGCGACCAGTGATCGGGAGCAGGAAGTCCCCGGGCTGGAACACAGCTCGTTAAAACCTGATAGGGAGATCCCATGACCATCAGCAGCACTTTCCGCACCCGCCTCCTGCAGGGGGCTACCCTGTTTATTCTCGGCACCACTACCGCCAGCGTTTTTGCCGCCATTGAAGACGGCCGCTACCAGATTCTGTCACAGCACAGTGGCCTGGCCCTGGACGTAGCCGGGAACAGCACCTCCGACGGCGCCAATGTGCAACAGTGGCAGGCCCTGGGCGCCAGTGCCCGAAACCAGCATTTCGACGTCACCGACCTGGGTAACGGCTATTACTCCATTCGCCCCGCCCACAGCGGCAAGTCCATTGACGTGTACAACTGGAGCCGGGAACCCGGCGGAGAAATCCGCCAGTGGAGCTGGAACGGTGGTGCCCAGCAGCAATGGCGTAT
This sequence comes from uncultured Marinobacter sp., assembly GCA_964530545.1. GTDB lineage: Bacteria > Pseudomonadota > Gammaproteobacteria > Pseudomonadales > Oleiphilaceae > Marinobacter. Next base: position 20,125 of record CAZHAY010000018.1, on the reverse strand, counting down.
TGAGGAAACCGGCAACGGTCATTTCAAGATCCTGTCGCGGCACAGCGGCCTGGCTCTCGACGTCTGGGAGTGGAGCAGCAGCAATGGCGGCGATATCCGCCAGTGGCCGGATACCGGTCACGCCAACCAGCAATGGCAGTTTGTGAACGTCGGCACGAATCCCGACCAGCCCGGGCAACCGGATGAGCCCACCGATCCCGGCACCCCCGGTGATGGCGACCCTGGCGCAGAGCAGCCCGGTACCGGCAACCCAACCGCCTGCCTCAGTGAACCCGTTGGTTATGCGTCGCTCGGCGGGGGCACCACCGGCGGCGCTGGCGGTACCACGGTCACGGTCAGCACCGGCCGGCAGCTGATCGATGCCCTGAAAAACAAAGCCGACAACACCCCGCTGACAATTCGGGTAAATGGCACCATCAACCTGTCCAACTCCGGCGCGAACAAACTGGATGTGAAGGATATTAGCGATGTGTCCATTATCGGTGTTGGTAACCGGGGCGTTCTCGACGGTATCGGCATCAAGATCTGGCGCGCCAACAACATCATCGTACGCAATCTGACCATCCGCTACGTTCGTGAAGGCGATGGTGACGGCATCGGCATCGAAGGACCGTCCAGCAATATCTGGATTGACCACAACACTATCCATAACAGCCTGGATGTGGACAAGGACTACTACGACGGCCTGGTTGACGCCAAGAAAGACGCCAACAATATTTCCATCACCTGGAACCACCTCCACGACAGCTGGAAAACCGCCCTGGCAGGCCACAGCGACAGTGACCGTAACAATAACCGCCGGATCACCTACGCTTTCAACCTCTGGGAGAACACCTATTCCCGTACGCCACTGAACCGCTTTGGCGATACCCACATCTATAACAACTACTATCGCAATATTCTCGATACCGGCATCAACAGCCGTATGGGCGCGCAGATACGCATTGATAACAACGTATTCGAGAGCAGCCGTAACCCGATCGTATCCTGCTACAGTAGTCAGCCCGGTTACTGGGATACCCGCGGTAACGAGTTTATTGATGTGGAATGGGAATCGGGCAACGACTGCGTCATCGCAGGACCCCGGGTGACCTCTACCACAAGCTTCACCCCGCCCTACCAGTATGACCTGCTGCCGACCAGCCAGGTACGTGCACAGGTCGGCACCAACGCCGGCGCCGGGCGCTGCCAGCTCTGAAGCACCAGAGACACGGGCCCAGGGCAACCTGGGCCTCTATTTCACTGATCAGTTATCAGAAGAGAGGAAATGATGCCCTTTCTGCGACCGTTAATGGCCTGCCTGCTAGCGCTGGCGGCCAGTGTGACTTTTGCGCATTCCACCCTCAGCGACATTACCGAAGGTGACGAGGAACGGGTTACCCTGCCCGTCATCCCCGAAAGCAAACTGCTGATCCATGCCACTGAAGGCATTGATGTGAGTTCTGCCAGCGGCCCGGTACAGAGCCTGCCGCTGGCGATCTTCCTGACCAGGAAATCGCCGGAAGAAGTGACCGCCTGGTATCAGAAGGCGCTGCCGGATTACACCACCATTACAGATACCACCGGCGAACAGATCCAGATCCTGCAGCACGTGGAACCGGACACCACCGTAGACGATCCCGACACCTACCTGACACCCAATATCCGCATCCGCCCAACGGACGCTCGCATGTCAACCCACATGAAAGGCGCAGAAACCGTGGTGCAGATCTTCTATCCGCTGGAAAGCGACGCGGATGCCGACGGCGGCTCCTGATCATCAATTGTTTTGATCATGCGCGTCGAAATCTTCCGGTTTCACTGGGCTACAGGCTGCACTAGAGTGAATGTCGTACAGCAACGTCCTCAGTGACCGATGGTAAGGAGATTGTTATGGCAAAGGTTCTGGTGCTCTATTATTCAATGTACGGCCATGTGGAAACCATGGCCAAAGCCGTTGCGGAAGGCGCAGAAGGCGTCGACGGCGCCAGCGTGACCGTGAAGCGGGTTCCGGAAACCATGGACCCGGAAATATTCGCCAAGGCGGGCGGCAAGACCGATCAGGCATACGATGCGGCAAGCCCGGCAGAACTGGCAGACTATGATGCCATTATCGTGGGTACGCCGACCCGCTTCGGCAATATGTCGGGGCAGATGCGCACATTTTTCGATCAGACCGGCGGTCTCTGGAGTGAAGGCAAGCTGTTCGGCAAACTGGCCAGCGTGTTTACTTCCACCGGTACCGGTGGTGGCCAGGAGCAGACGATTACCACAACCTGGGTAACCCTGGCGCACCACGGTATGGTGCTGGTTCCCACCGGCTACGGTACCCCTGAACTGTTCGACATTTCGCAAGTGGGCGGCGGAACGCCCTACGGCGCGTCGACCATCGCCGGCGGAGACGGCTCCCGACAGCCTGACGAACGGGAGTTGAGCATCGCCCGGTTCCAGGGCAAGCATGTGGCTGAACTGGCGGTGAAACTGTTCGGCTAAGACCGCAGCAGCGGCTTTTGCCCGCTGTTTCATGACGCACGCCGGCGCTGGCCGGCGTAGTCCCGGGATCAGTTCTCCGGGCGCCGGTCACCGTTGACGAAATTGGCCACGAACACGGCCCCACCATACTGCTCAAAGGCCCACTTCATGGTGTCGGAAAGCACTCTCATCACCTGATCGTACTCGCCAAATACCTGAGTACTCATGCGGTTGGCCCGGACGTCCAGACCACTGCGTTCCAGGCGGTCAACCACATCCTTGATGGGGGGCTTGTGATTATCAGTGAAGGGGTAAAAACTGAGCTGTACAGACAGTTCCATGGCGTCCTCCTATGATAGCCGGTGTCCGAGTTTCAGCCTAACACAGGGCGAGCACATTCCAAGGAAGCGGGCGAATCCACTGCTGACGGCCAATGATCCGGCACCACAAAAAGCCGCTCCACCTCGGTCCACAGGCCATTGGGTTGCGGGCGCAGAACCGCAAACAGACGAGGCTGACCTTGATCGGACATCGCCTTTATCAGCGAGGCAGCATGTTCAGGATCCGGTTCGTCAGCCTGAATCCAGCCACCCAGCCAGTGGGGCTTCTGCAACGGCACCCAACGGCGCGTATCGTGCTGATGGATCTGATGAAGGTACAGCCAGCTGCCCCGCAGGTGATTCTCCGGCACAAAGTCCGGCACCTCCGCCGCCCCCTGAGCCGGATAAAACAGGTAGCCAGGCATAAAAATACGCGCCGTCACCGGTTCGGTGATACCCAGGCTGGCCAGTGCCTGCCGGGTTTCCGGCCGTTGCGTCAGGCGACTCTGATGCTCCAGTAAACGTCCGACCTTGCGGTCCAGCCGGTCCTGGCTGTTCGGTCCGTACCAGAGCGTGTCCGGACTGCCGTAAGCCAGATAGAACTTCACCGCAATTTCATGATGCTCCAACTGGCCGCTGACCGGATTACGCAACAGAAAATCGAGTTCACCTACCGTACGCCCGGATTCGTCCCGCACCTGGACATTCTTCGCCAGCAACTTCCAACCCAGCAGATCGGTCATCACGGCCTGGTAGAGGCGCTCAAAATAGTAGCCAAGCCGACGGGGAAAAGGCTCATTCAGTATCGCAGGTCGCCGGGCCGGATCCGTCGACCAGCGGTCAAGCTGCGCCGGCAGGTCAGCGGGAAGATGCTCAGCAAGACTGAAGGACTGCCCACTGCGAACCAACTGGGGCGCACGGCACAACCAGTGCAGGTGGTCTGCTGTTCGCCACGGGTTTAACGTTAACGTAGTGGGGATCTCTTGCACCAGGTAACCATCCGTTTCAGGCAAAGGTTTTGCTGACCACTGTCACCATACCATGGCGATGAGGCAGAATGTCGCGCCAGACTGCCCCTTAATAACCCTATAATCGGCCCATGAAACTGCATACCCTGTCCCAGGTGGGTTTCCGCCAATCGGCCCGCTATCTGTTGCTGATGCGGCTGTCCATGGTCACCATGGAATGGCTCGCCCTCACCACGCTCTGGTTCCTGGCACCGCCGCTGGCCGGCCCTGCGCCATTACTGGTCACCCTCGCCCACGCGGTGTTTGCAGCCGCCAGCTGGCTCTGGATGACCCGGCACCCGCCCCGGTTCGCATTACCAGTGACGTTTTCGCTGGCCGCGGATCTGATGGCTCTGGGTATCTGGCTGGCCCTGACCGGGGGCTTTACCAATCCGCTGGTATCGCTACTGCTGTTGCCCCTGGTTACCGGACTGGTACTGATTCCTTTGCGGCAAAGCCTGGTGATCACGCTGCTGGCCATTCTGGTCTATACGCTGCTGATCCTGTTTCCGACACCGCCCCCGGCTGGTCTCAGCCATGGGGATTACATGCACCTGCACCTGATGGGCATGTGGGGCACCTTCGCGCTTACGGCAACGATCATGCTGGTTGTGGTAGGCTCACTTGCGGTGCGCCTGCGTGAACAGCAACTGGCCCTTGCAAGGAGCCGTGAAGACCGGCTGAGGGACGAACAGATAATCGCCCTGGGCCTGACCGCCGCCAACGTGGCCCATCGCCTGGGCACGCCTCTCAATACCATGACCCTGGTGGTAGAAGACCTGAAACTCAGTCCCGGGACCGGACCGTTCCAGCCGGACCTCGACCTGCTGGAGCAGCAACTCATCCTGTGCCGGGATCAGTTGCAGACGATGACCAGCGCAGCACAGCAGGCTCGTGAAGCCGCTACCGAAACCGTCTCACTGAAGCACTGGCTGGGCCGTCTGCGGGAGTCCGCCACCCTGTTATGGCCCAGCGCGTCTATCCAGTGGCCGGGCGCGCCGGCGGATGTCGCCCTGCAGGTGGACGCAACCCTGGATCAGGCGGTGCTCAACCTGATCGCCAACGCCCTGCGAGCCAGTCCGCCTGGTATTGAAATCAGCACATGCGCGTCCGGGGATAAGGTAAACCTGAGCATTGTGGATTATGGTGAAGGTATCAATGCCACCCTTCCGGGACAGCACCCGGTCGCGTCCGAGCAGGGCCTGGGTGTTGGCCTGTTTCTGTCCAACGCCACCATTCAGCGACTGGGAGGACATCTGACCGCACAGACTCGCAGTACCGGCCCGCAACGCGGAACCACCATGATCATTGCCCTGCCGGCGGCCGTCCCGGAGCCCAGCCATGACTGATACACCCTGGCTGCTGGTGGATGACGACGCGACGTTCACCACGGTGCTAAGCCGTTCCCTGGCACGACGGGGCATTCGCTGTGTCGAGGCCCGGGATGAGCAGAGCGCTCTCAGTCAGTTAGCCCGGTCGGGGGCCAGTCGCTGCGTGCTGGACCTGAACCTGGCCGGTGAGAGCGGTCTGCAGTTGTTGCCGAAGCTGCTGGCGGCACAGCCGGGGCTGGAAGTACTGATGCTGACCGGTTACGGCAGTATCGCAACGGCAGTGGAGGCCATGCGCAGGGGCGCCGTGAACTACCTGTGCAAGCCGGTCACCGCCGACCAGATTATTGGCGGCTTTGAGCCGGACCAGCAACAACCGGCCCTGCGAAGTCAGCCTCCCTCGGTGGAGGAACTGGAGTGGGAACACATCCAGCGGGTACTGGCCGGGAACAACGGAAACATATCCGCCACGGCCCGGGCCCTGAACATGCACCGGCGCACCCTGCAGCGCAAGCTCAGCAAACATTCCCGCTGGCGGGAATGACAGTTCTCGGTTTAACTCCGGCGCTTCCGCCTATGTAGGGTTTGTGTCGTTGTCCGGAACGGGCAGGATAAGGATAATCGATCAGTTGCCGGTCACAGGAAAAATGTAATGACCACAAGGCAGTGTGTTTTCTGCAGCTTCACTATGGTCCGAGCCGATGTATGAATGATCTGCCTGCCAATTCTGCCGATGAACTGACCGCCATGCTCACTGCCGTCGCCCGTCAGACCAGTAATGGCGTACTGATCACCAACGCCAGCCAGGAGGTGGTGTGGATCAACACCGCTTTTGAGCAGATGACGGGCTTTCATCTCAGCGACGTTCTGGGTCGCCACCCCCGCGAATTCCTGATCGATTCCGAAAACGAGCCGGATGCTTCCGTCGTCGACACCATCTGTTCCGCCCTCGATGCAGGCCAGGGGTTTGACGAAGATCTGCCGGTCTACCTCAAGAACGGTAGTACCCTGTGGCTTCGGGCCGTTGGCAACCCCATTGCCGGGGAAGCCCCCGGCAATGGTGGCTTTATGATCGTGCTGGGTGACATCACCCGGCGCAAGTCCATGGAGCGACGCCTCAAAGTCACCTCCATCGTGTTCGAGCGCAGCCAGGATGCCATCATGATCTCGGATGCGGACAACCGGATCATTGACGTCAACCCGGCCTTTACCAGCATTACCGGCTACTCACGGGAAGAGGCCCTCGGCCGGGACCCGGGCATGCTCAGGTCGGGCAGGCAGTCACCGGAGTTCTATCAGGACATGTGGCGTTCGCTGCAGAAGCACGGCCACTGGAAGGGGGAGATCTGGAACAGACGCAAGAACGGCGAGATCTACCCGGAACACCTGACCATCAACCAGGTACAGCTTGAACGGCCCGGCGCCTATTATTTCGTCGCCAGTTTCTCGGACATTACCGATCTGAAGAACCATGCCGAGGCTCTGGAGCGGGCGGCGCACTATGACGAACTCACCGGCCTGCCGAACCGGCAACTCATGATCAACCGTCTCCAGCTTGAGATGGAGCATAGTGATCAGACCCGGCAGCCGCTGGCGGTCTGCTATCTCGACCTGGACGGCTTCAAAACCGTCAATGACCAGGTGGGACAGAACCTGGGCGATCGCGCACTGGTCACCATCGCCGGCCGTCTGCGGCTGGCCATACGGAATGCCGATACCCTGGCCCGGGTGGGGGGCGATGAATTCGTTCTGCTTTTGCGCAACGTCGGTGACGAGCGAATCTACCAGCGTATCCTGGCCGCGGTTCGCCAACCCTTGTCTACCGGGCCCGGCACAACGCATTTAACCGCCAGCATGGGCATTACCCTGTATCCCAGGGACCGCGCCGACAGCGAGCGTCTGGTGCGCCACGCTGACCAGGCCATGTACTCAGCGAAAGAAAAGGGCCGTAACAACTACCATTTCTTCGACCCGTCCCTGGACCAGAGCTTCCAGCGCCGCCGCCAGCAACTGACCGAACTGGCACGGGCGCTGCGACAGGACGAGTTCGAACTGTATTACCAGCCCCAGGTGCAGTTACAGAGCGGCGCGCTGGTGGGATTCGAAGCACTGGTACGCTGGCAGCATCCGGAACGCGGTCTGCTGGCGCCGGGCCTATTCCTGCCCTTCATTGAAGGCAGTCATCTGGAAGAGGGTTTTGGCGGCTGGGTGTTGCGACGGGCACTGGCTCAGCAGGCGGATTGGTTCCGCCAGGGGCTCTTCCTGGGGGTGAGCATTAATATCAGTGCGTCACACCTGTTGGCACCCTGCTTTGTCCGCGAGCTGCGTCACTGCCTGCAGGACCATCCCGACCCGACCCTGGTCACTCTGGAAATTCTCGAATCTACCGCACTGGATGATATGCAGCAGGCCGGCCAGGTACTGAACGAGTGCCGCGCCCTCGGAGTCCGGATTGCGCTGGATGACTTCGGAACCGGGTTCTCGTCCCTCAGTTATTTCCGCAGCCTTCCTGTAGACACCATCAAGATCGACCGGAGCTTCACGCTGCGCATGCTTGAGGACGACAGCGATCGCGCCATCGTCGAAAGCGTGGTCTACATGGCTCAGCGCTTCAGTCGCCTGGTCTTGGCCGAGGGCGTGGAAACCGCTCAGCATGCGGAACTGCTGGCGACCCTGGGGTGTGATCAGATTCAGGGCTTCGGACTGGCCCGGCCCATGCCCGCCGGCGATGTGCTCGACTGGGTGCGGCAGTGGCAGGGCCGTGCGCAGCTAGCGGTACCGGCGTTCATCCAGAGTCGTCAGTAATTCCGGGTGAAACACCATCAGGCCAGTGACTACAGTGCCATTCACAAAGGCTTCCGGTAGCACAAAGAGGGGCAGATAGCGCACATAGTCGTGCTGCAGGTGGTACCAGTCGTACACGCCAGTCAGCCACAGCAGCCCAACCATGGTGAGACCGGCCACCAGCACGGAAGCGCCGGCACCGAAGAAACCGCAGAAGAAAATATAGGCGAAAAAGTTTCGGAAGTTGCGCCGCCGCTCCCAGCGCAGAATGGCATGGCTGACCAGCACCGGCACCATCACCGTTACCAGACCGTTCACCGCAAACAGCGCCACCGGCTCGCGGCCAGTAACTACCACCATTACCAGCGCCAGCAGTCCGCACAGCACCGCAAGCGCCCACCCGAGTATCAGCGTGACGGCCGTCATGCCGAAGATATGAATGCTCAACCCCGGGGTCAGACCGGCCCGCATCTGCCAGAGAAAACCCAGCACAACCGCCGCCCCGAACAGGGAGTGCTGCAGCCGCGGGTGCTGGCGGAATTGCTGCCAGTCGGTAGAGCGAATAGCCCGTGCCAGAATACCGATGAACAGGAGTGCCGTGAGGAATAACAGCCAGCCAGGCAGAAGGTCGTCAGTCAAGCCCATAGTCAGGCCCCGTGGGTGATTCCGGTTATCGAAAAATCTTGCGGAATGCTGTCACACCCTGTGACACAGGGAAAGCAGACCCTGACCTGAATCAATCATTTATTGCCATAGACGCTCTATCATGGTGAAATAGTGGGTTCCCATAAGTATTATCCACCATTAACTCCACCAATCTTGGAGACATCTATGGCAGCACGCCTGGACGAAAAGCTTGAGCCCATTTATCAGGATGTCCTGCACAGGAACCCGGGCGAATCTGAGTTCCATCAAGCCGTTCACGAGGTGCTGGAGACCCTCGGTCCGGTACTGGTGAAGTACCCGGAATTTGCCGAGAAGAAAGTCATTCAGCGCATTTGTGAACCAGAGCGCCAGATTATCTTCCGCGTTCCCTGGCAGGATGACAAGGGCGAAATCCATATCAACCGGGCGTTCCGTGTCGAGTTCAACAGTGCGCTGGGCCCCTACAAGGGCGGCATGCGATTCCATCCGTCCGTGTATCTTGGCATCATCAAATTTCTTGGCTTCGAACAGATCTTCAAGAACGCTCTGACTGGCCTGCCCATCGGTGGTGGTAAGGGTGGAAGCGACTTCAACCCCAAAGGCAGATCGGATTCTGAAATCATGCGCTTCTGCCAGAGCCTGATGACCGAACTGTACCGGCACCTGGGCGAATACACCGATGTACCAGCCGGGGACATTGGCGTGGGCGGCCGTGAAATCGGCTACATGTTCGGCCAGTACAAGCGCATCACCAACCGCTATGAGTCGGGCGTGTTGACTGGCAAGGGCCTCGACTGGGGTGGCAGCCGGGCCCGTACCGAAGCGACCGGGTACGGCACCGTGTTCTTTACCCAGGAAATGCTCAAAGCCCGGGGCGACTCCCTGGAGGGCAAAACCGTGGTGGTTTCCGGTTCCGGAAACGTGGCGATCTACGCCATTGAGAAGGCCCACCAGCTGGGCGCCAGGGTCATCGCCTGTTCTGACTCCAGCGGTATTGTGGTCGACGAGAACGGCATTGATCTGGCTACGGTAAAGCGGCTGAAGGAAGTAGAGCGCCGCCGCATCAGTGCCTATACCGAAGTGCACAAGCATGCCCGCTACGTGGAAAACGGCAAGATCTGGTCGATTCCCTGTGACGTCGCGCTGCCCTGTGCGACCCAGAACGAGCTCAACGGTACTGACGCGAAGACGTTGGTTGAGAACGGCTGTATCGCGGTTGCCGAAGGCGCCAACATGCCCACCACACCGGAAGGGGTTGAGATCTTCCAGAGTGCGAAGGTGGCCTATGGCCCGGGCAAGGCCGCCAACGCCGGCGGTGTAGCCACCAGTGCGCTGGAAATGCAACAGAATGCCAGCCGTGATTCGTGGACGTTCAGCTATACCGAAAAGCGTCTTGAGGACATCATGATCGAGATCCACAAGAGCACCTTCGAGACTGCTGAAGAGTTCGGTGCCCCCGGCAACTACGTACTGGGCGCCAACATCACCGGCTTTATCAAGGTCGCCCGCGCCATGGACGCCATGGGCCTGATCTGATCCCGGCCGCCACTGACCCGCCCGGCTCCTGTTTACGGGTGCCGGGCGGGTACAGCCAGCGCCTGCCAGGCCTGATAGCTGGTCAGATAGACCCGCCCCGACAGGTGTTCCAGCAGTGCGGTTCGTCGCAACCGGTCCATCACCGGCCCTTTCACTTCTGACAGATGAAGCCGGACGCCGCCGTCCCGCAGCCGTTCGTTAATGGCTTCCAGGCTCTCCAGCGCTGACGCATCAATGAGGTTTACCGCCGCGCAGACCAACACCAGGTGTTTAAGCTCGGGCTGATCACTCACCAGTTCCAGCACCCGGTCTTCCAGAAAGCGGGCATTGGCAAAATACAAGCTTTCATCCACCCGCAGCATGGCCAGGTCCGGTCGTGTTTCCACCGCATATCGATCCACATTGCGGAAGTGCTCAGTACCCTGCACCCGACCGACGATGGCGCTATGGGGGCGGCTGGTCCGGTATAGAAACAGCCAGACGGATAGCAGGACGCCTGCCAGTATGCCGACTTCGATGCTGTGGACCAGGGTCAGCACAACTGTCGCAAGCATCGCCAGGAAATCCGGCCGGGAGTACCGCCAGGTGCGAACAAACGCCGGAAGATCAATCAGCGTGGCAACCGCGACGATTATTGTGGCGGCCAGGGTCACGACCGGCAACATGGCAATGGCCGGCGTCAGCAGCAGGGTTGCCAGCGCAATGCCAACGGCCGCGTAGACGCCCGCCGCAGGGGTTTCCGCCCCCGCGTCGAAATTCACGATGGAGCGGGAAAAACCGCCCGTCACTGGCATCCCGCCCGAAAAACCTGCTGCCAGGTTGGCCGTGCCCAGTCCCACCAGCTCCTGGTCCGGGTCAATGCGCTGCCGGCGCTTGGCCGCCAGGGTCTGCCCCACGGATACCGACTCCACAAAACCAACCACGCTGATCAGCGCAGCACTCATCGCCACCTTTTGCCACAGAGCCAGATCCATAGCCGGCATAACCAATGCTGGCAGACCACCCGGCACCTCGCCGACCACCGCAACACCGCTCTGGTCCAGTCGTAACAGCCAGGTCACCAGCGTGGTGGTGACCACCGCGATGATCGGCGCGGTCCGGGAAAGCAGTCCCGCTGCCGTGGACGGGAGACCAAGGCGTATCAGCAGAGGCTGCAGCCAGAGCCGTGCAAAAATCAGAAATGCCAGCACGCCGATACCCATGATCAGTGTCGGCCCGTGGCTATCCGTCAGCTGATGATAAAGCCCGGATAACAGCGCCGGCAGATTACTGCCTTTCACCTCCAGCCCCGCCAGAAAGCCCAGCTGGCTGGTGATGATGACGATGCCCGAGGCGGTAATAAATCCGGATATCACCGGATGGCTGAGGAAGTTGGCGAGGAATCCCAGCCGGAACAGCCCCATAACCAGCAGCATGCCGCCGGACATGACGGCCAGCAGAATGGCGCCGGCCAGATACTCATCCGAACCCGGTTCAAACAGCTTGCCCAGTGCGGCGGCAGTCATCAGGGATATGACCGCCACAGGGCCGACAGACAGCGTGCGGCTGGAGCCGAACACCGCATAGAGCACGAGGGGAAGAATGCTGGCGTACAAACCCATCTGCGGAGGCAGGCCCGCCAGCAGCGCATAGGCCAGGGACTGGGGAATCAGCATCACGGTGACAATCACCGCGGCCAGCAGGTCATGGGTCAGGGTTGAACGGTTATAGTGCGGTAACCAGTTCAGTATTGGCAGAAAGCGGGTCAGATTCATAGGGACTGACCAACGGTAGCAGACATGGCGATCTTCCCGGCATCATGCTTTATTGGTTATAAGCATATACCGGGAAAATATATTGGTGAAGGAAGTTTACGCCGTCATTCTCCCGTGACGATACGCTCGGCGTCCTCCAGGGACGTATGACGCACATCCTCCCCTTCCACCATATAGATGACGTTTTCGGCAATATTACAGGCGTGGTCGCCCACCCGCTCCAGGGACCGCAGCACCCACATGATGGCCAGGCACCGGGAAATATTGCGGGGGTCTTCCATCATGAAGGTCAACAGGGTACGGGCCGCCGCCTGATATTCCTCGTCGACCTGCTTGTCAGCCTTCATGATGCGCAGGGCCTGCTCGGAATCGAGCCGCGAAAAGGCATCCAGCGCGTCGTGCAACATGGCGGTTACGTGGTTGGCAATATGCCGAACCTCAACGTACCCTCGCGGCGCATGGCCTTCCTCCGCCAGTTTCAGCGCAAACTTGGCGATCTTTTTGGCCTCATCTCCTACCCGCTCAAGATCGGCGACCATCTTGATCACCGAGACCACAAACCGCAGGTCGCGGGCTGCCGGCTGGCGACGGGCGATCAGCCGGGTGGCCTCCTCGTCCAGATCCATTTCCATCCGGTCCACCACCTTGTCCCGGGCACGGATTTCATCAGCCGCGTGGGTGTCGCCATCTATCAGCGCGTTGACCGCATCGGCCGTCTGCTGCTCCACCAGCCCGCCCATCTTGAGAAAGTCGTTCTTGAGACGGGAGAGGTCTTCATTGAACTGGTTGGAAATATGATTTCCGTACACATTCTCTTTATCCGACGACATTTTTCTACTCCTGAAAAAGCCCAGAATCAGCCGAAACGGCCGGTAATATAGGATTCGGTCAGCTCATGCTCCGGCGCGGTGAACACCCGGTTGGTCTCGTTGACTTCCACCAGATGCCCCAGATGGAAGTAGGCTGTGCGGTGAGATACCCGGGCCGCCTGCTGCATGGAGTGGGTCACGATTACAATCGTGTAGCTCTCAGACATTTCTGCAATCAGCTCTTCAACCTTCGCGGTAGCGATCGGATCCAGGGCTGAGCAGGGCTCGTCCATCAGGATCACTTCCGGGCTTACGGCGATGGCACGGGCAATACACAGACGCTGCTGCTGACCCCCGGACATACCGGTGGCAGTGGCGTCCAGCCGGTCCTTGACCTCTCCCCACAGACCGGCTTTGCGCAGACTGCCTTCCACAATGTCATCCAGGTCGGATTTGCGGTTGGCAAGCCCATGGATTCGCGGGCCGTAGGCCACGTTGTCGTAGATGGACTTGGGAAAGGGATTGGGCTTCTGGAAGACCATGCCTACCCGGGCCCGAAGTTCCACCACGTCCCGTCGGGGGTCGTAGATATCCTCCTCATCCAGCAACAGCGAGCCCCTCACACGACAGCTATCGATACTGTCGTTCATCCGGTTCAGACAGCGCAGGAAGGTCGATTTTCCGCAGCCGGACGGCCCGATAAACGCGATCACCTCGTTGCGGGCAATGTCCAGGCTGATGTTACGGATCGCCGGAGTCTCGCCGTAGGACACTTCCACGTTACGAAGCTGGAATTTGGGATTATCACTGAACGGAATACCAACGGTTTTGCCGTCTTCAAGGGACGCGGCTTCATGGCGGTCCTCACTGACCGGGGCACCGGTCTGCATCGCGGCCTTTTCCGTTTTGGTGATGTCATCCGGTATATTGGAACTGGCGTTATTCATGTGTTCTCCTACCACCGGCGCTCAAGCCGCTTCCGCAGCCAGATCGCCAGTGCGTTCATACTGATCATAAAGGTCAGCAGCACCATGATGCCGGCTGACGCGAGTTCGATGAAACCCTGCTCGGCGCTGCTCGCCCACAGGAAGATCTGGACGGGAAGCACTGTGGCCGCGTCGAACAGCCCATCAGGGATGTCGACAATAAACGCCACCATGCCGATCAGCAGCAAGGGTGCGGTTTCCCCCAGGGCCTGGGCCATACCTATAATGGACCCGGTCAGCATGCCAGGCATGGCCAGCGGCAGCACATGGTGCAGAACCACCTGCATACGGGAAGCACCGATGCCTTCCGCCGCTTCCCGGATCGACGGCGGCACGCTCTTGATGGCCGCCCGGCTCGAGATGATGATGGTAGGTACCGTCATCAGCGCCAGCACCAGACCCCCGACCACTGGCACGGAACGAGGCATCCCAAACGCCCCGATAAACACCGCCAGCCCCAACAGACCGAAGATAATGGACGGCACTGCCGCCAGGTTATTGATGTTGACCTCGATAAAGTCCGTCAGCCAGTTGCGGGGCGCAAACTCCTCCAGATAGATGGCAGCCGCGACCCCCACCGGAAACGACAGCACCAGTGTCACCAGCATGGTCAGCATGGAGCCCACAATGGCGCCGAGGACACCAGCATTAGCGGGCTCCCTGGAGTCGCCGTTCTGGAACAGGACGTCGTTAAAGCTGGTGTCGATCACGCCCCTGGCCCGCAGTTCATCCACCCATTGCCTCTGCTGGTCGGACAATCGCACCGTATAGCGGGGGTTATCCGCATGCTTGACATAGACTGAGACCGTATCGTGGGCGAGGAATTCCAGCCTCTGCGTCGTCCCCAGAAGCCCCGGTTCCGCCCGCAGCAGATCCCGAAGATCGGTGGCCGCGTAAGTGCCCGCCAGTCGCGACAGTTCCCGCTCAGCCGCCCGGCCCTCCACATCCGGAAAGTAGGTTTTCAGCGCGGCTAGAATGGGTGAGGTGAAATCCGCCATGGCCATCTCGTCACGGTCGGTGGGATCGGTGAGGTACATAAGATCGCCATCCAGCTCGACTTCAAGAGTGATGGTGGTCTTCAGAAAGCCGGTATGGCCTTTCTGGATAATGTCGGCAAACAGAATGAGCAGAGACAGCAGCGCTATCGCCACCGCAATCATACCGTAGAGCCGGAAGCGCCGTTCCTTGCGATAGCGGCGCTTGAGCGAGCGGCGGATCAGCTCCGCCTGGGACGTTGGGTTATTCATACTGCTCCCGATATTTCCGGACGACTTTCAGGGCGATCACGTTCAGGGCCAGGGTGACGATAAACAGCAGCATACCCAGCGCGAACGCAGAAAGGGTCTTGGCACTGTTAAACTCCTGGTCGCCGACCAGCAGCGTGGCAATCTGAACGGTGACTGTGGTCACCGACTCGAGCGGATTGGCCGTCAGGTTAGCCGCCAGGCCCGCCGCCATCACCACGATCATGGTCTCGCCAATGGCCCGGGAGGCCGCCAGCAAAATGCCACCCATTATGCCGGGCAGCGCCGCCGGGAAGATCACCTTTTTCATGGTTTCCGACTGGGTCGCGCCCAGGGCGAGAGAACCGTCCCGCAGGCTCTGGGGCACGGCGTTGATCACATCATCCGACAGGGACGACACAAACGGGATGATCATGACACCCATGACCAGGCCAGCGGCCAGGGCACTCTGGGAAGACGCGGAAAGACCGATACTCTCCGCCAGGTCGCGAATGAACGGCGCCACCGTCAACGCGGCGAAAAAGCCGTACACCACGGTCGGAATACCGGCGAGCAGCTCCAGCATCGGCTTGATAACGGAACGGGCACGACGGCCGGCATACTCTGACAGATAGATCGCCGACAGCAGGCCGGTAGGTACTGCCACCAGCAGTGCAATGGCGGAGATCAGCAGGGTGCCGGTGAACAGGGGGATTACACCGAATGCGCCATCCGAACCGATCTGATCCGGACGCAGGGCGGTTTGCGGGCTCCAGCTGGTACCGAACAGGAAGTCGGTGATGGGCACCCGGCCGAAGAAGCGTATGGTTTCGAAAATGACCGAGAACACGATGCCCAGGGTGGTCAGTACCGCCACCGCCGCACACACGAAAAAAATCCGCCGCATTGTCGCTTCGACACTGTTGCGGGCGTTCACGTGAGGGGCGACCCGGAACCAGGCAAAAGCGGCACCCAGCACGGTAACGAGGATGACCAGCAGGGTTTTGAAAAGCCTGCTCTGTTCCCGCAGGTTCTCGAGCAGGGCCGCGGCCTGCGCCACAGCCTCCGGCACCAGATCCGGGTTGAGGCTGCCCCGGGCAACGTTGCTGATCTGGGTAAATAACAGGCTGGCCTTACCGGGAGAGTCCGGCGCCATGCCTTCCGGCAGGGATGCCATTACGATGCCGTGAATGACCTTGCCTTCAAAGCCGGCCCACAGGCCCAGCAGGACCAGACCGGGGATGGCACTCCATAAGGCGGCACGGGCTGCGTAATGGGTAGGCAGGGCTTTCAGATGCCGGACGCCACCAAGGGGCGCCGCGACGGCTCTGGATCGCTGAAATGACAGCCAGAAGGCTACAGCTGCCAGAATCAGAACCAGAGGAAGTAGATTTGCCGTCTGCATATCAGTCTCTGAGGTTGTTTAATGACGCGTTTGGTACTGCAGGCGTGGACGCCTGTCTGTTTTTTAAAACGGGTATTCTTATCCGAGGCATTCTAATAGAAGGAACGCGGACACCCGGTCCGCGCTCCCTTCTTTCATCGGTTTTTGCTCAGTCTGGCGATAACTTACAGCTCGTTACCGGTCATCGGCTCCAGGGTTTTAGCGCGCCTGGCAATTTCCACACGCTCATTACGCGGATTGGGAATCAGGCCAACGTCTACCAGATAACCGTTGTCGCCCCAGGTGCTTTCGTTGGTGAACTCAGCCACGTACTCCTCGATACCCGGCACGACACCGACGTGGGCTTTCTTGACATAGAAGAACAGTGAGCGGGCTACCGGGTAGTCCTCAGCGGAGATGTTCTCC
Organism: uncultured Marinobacter sp.; assembly: GCA_964530545.1. Classification (GTDB taxonomy): domain Bacteria; phylum Pseudomonadota; class Gammaproteobacteria; order Pseudomonadales; family Oleiphilaceae; genus Marinobacter. The sequence continues at coordinate 3,472 of CAZHAY010000018.1, read as the reverse complement.
GGCGTCGGCTCGACACCATCAATAGTGACCGCCTGAATCTGACCACTGTTTTCCATCAGGAAGCTGTAGCCGAAGATACCCAGAATGTCCTTGTCACGAGCCAGACGCTGCACGATCAGGTTATCGTTTTCGCCTGCTTCGATGAACGGTCCGTCTTCACGCATGCTGTGACAGACGCTCTTGAAGCGGTTTTCATCCTCATCTTCCAACGTGGCGATGACGTCAAACTGCTTACAGCCTCCTTCCATGGCGATTTCCACAAAGGCATCGCGGGTACCGGAAGTCGGCGGCGGTCCCATCACACTGATTTCGATGTCCGGCAGGCTGGGGTCGATCTCGCTCCAGGTCTGGTACGGGTTGGCTACCAGCTCATTGCCGCCATCCGGGTTGGGTACTTCTTTGGCCAGTGCCAGGAAAATCTGATCCAGGGACAGATCCATCTTTTCCGCGTCTTTGGAGTGGGCGATGACAATGCCGTCTGCACCAATGCGGATCTCGGTAATGTCTTCAACACCATTGCGCTGACACAGATCGAACTCGGACTTCTTCATGCGGCGGGAAGCGTTGGAGATGTCGGGGTGAACCGTGCCGACGCCTTCACAGAAAAGTTTAAGGCCGCCACCAGAACCGGTGGACTCCAGCTTGGGCGTCGAAAAGTCCGAGTTACGGCCAAAACGCTCAGCGACAACGGTCGCAAACGGATAAACGGTTGAGGAACCGACAATGCTGATGGTGTCCCGGGCCATGGCCGGGGTGGCGAGGGCTGCGAGGCTGCCTGCCACAGCAAGACTGGCGAAAGCGGTCTTCAGTTTGATCACGTTGTGTCTCCATCGGGTTATAGGTTTCGGGTCATCCGATGAGCGCAGATTACGGCCAGTCTATGACAACTCTGTTACACCTGCTGAAATTATTTCCAGTTAACAGGCCAAATTCACTTGCACCCTTATTCACGATGAATACCATGCTCAGCAAACAACAACACAGGTAGTGTGAAATGACAGACTATGATGACGACCGGCCAATCCCCCGTGGCGAGCTGATGATTCAGGTAGTGCCCCTGCCGGGCGACACCAACGCCAACGGCGATGTCTATGCTGGCTGGCTGGTGCAGCAGATGGACACCGCGGCCGGTACTCTGGCCGGACGGGTGTCCCAGGGCCGCACCGCAACGGTGGCGATGGACCGGATGGAATTTCTCTCGCCCTTGCGCATTGGCGCGCAGGTGGGCTGTTACTGCGAACTGGTGGATATCGGCCGCAGCTCTATGAAAATTCAGGTCGAGGTGTGGACCCGGGACCGTAACAACAAGCCGCCGCGCAAGGTAACGGAAGGCCTGTTCGTTTACGTCGCTATAGACGAACACGGTCGTATTCGCGAAGTTCCCGCGCAGTAACGCAACCAATACCCGCCGGCTCGTTGCACCCTGACGGACAACCCGACAGACCACGGGCCGGCACGGGTACTTGCTACGGTCGTAATATCGGAATGGCCTGCTTTCACCCAATCACCAGGGTAACTGCTCGCCGTTGCTGTGCCAGAACGACCCGGTATTCTCGAGGCTCAGGCCCGCGACTCTCTCCGCAATCCCAGCGGCCGATTCTTCCGGGGTGATCAAACCACCAAAACCCACCATACGGGTCTTCACAAAACCGGGGTGCAGCTGGGCCACGGCAATGCCCCGTGGCTTCAGGTCCATCGCCAGGGATTTACCAAAGGCGTTGAGGGCCGCCTTGGAGGCGCGATACCCGTAGCGGCCGCCGGAATCGTTATCAGCAATGGAGCCCATGCGGCTGGTGATATTGGCAATCTTACTGCCCTGCCCCATCAGCGGCACCAGCGCCTCCGCCACGCGCAGTGGCGCATAGGCGTTGATCTCCATCTGGGTGCGAATGGAATCGAAATCAATGTCGCCCAGCTGTTCATCCTGCAACAGCCCTGCGTTGTTGACCAGCAAACTAATGGACTTGCCCGCAAGGGCCGATGTGAGCTTTTCAATACCGGCATCAGTGGTGACATCCACCCCGTCAATGACTTGGCTGGCGACTTCCCCCAGCTCGTCCGAGGACTGCCGACATACGCCGATTACCTCACAGCCCTCGCCCGCATAATGCCGGGCCAGTTCCAGGCCAATGCCACGATTGGCACCGGTAATGACAACCACTTTATTCACACCTACAGTGGATTCAGACATAACTCCTCCGCGTCTTTGTGCTGTTGTTCCAAACTGACATCCTGCCGGAACAGGAAGCCTTCAGGCAAGGCAAAGGAGGTCAGGCCCAGCAGCAGAAAGGCGCCAAAGACTCCCGGATTCGCCCGTCAGGGTGTGGCGTAAAGTTCATCGACCAGACTCATCGTCACCCGGGCAGTTCATCGCCGTTACTGTGCAACCGTTACCGGGCGCTGCTCTGGCAGCATAAACGACAACAACGACGCCATGGCCACCAGAGCCGCCGAAATCCACAGACAGGCTTCCAGCCCGTAAACCTGATAAACCCAGCCGGACAAGATCGTGCCCAGCAACCGGCCAGCGGCGTTAGACATATAGTAGAAGCCCACATCCAGCGATACCCCGTCGCCACGGGCATAGCTGACAATGAGGTAGCTGTGCAGGGACGAGTTGATGGCGAAGAGCACACCGAACAGTAACAGGCCGCCAACAACGACCACTTGCGGGGACCAGCCAGCCATCAGACCGCCAGCAATACCAGCGGGAATCAGCGCCAGCAAGGCAGCCCAGGTCACCGCGCCGGACCGGCCATCCGAATGGCCGGTAATGCGCGGCGCGATCGTCTGAATGAGGCCATAGCCGATGATCCAGCTGGCCATAAAGCCGCCCACCTGCCAGTGGTCCCAGCCGAATACCGTCGCCATGTATACCGGAAGGGCCACCACAAACCACACATCACGGGCGCCGAACAGGAACATTCGCGCCGCCGACAGCACGTTGATGGCCCGGCTCTTGGACAGGATTTCGCTGAACTTCGGCCTGGCCCTGCTCTTGCCCAGGTCCTGCCCCAGCAGGAAAAGACTGGCCAGCCAGACCAGCCCCAGCACCACTGCCATAAGGATCACCGCGCCCTTAAAGCCGGCGGTCATCAGCAGCACGCCGCCCAGGAAGAACCCGACACCTTTCAGGGTATTCTTTGAGCCGGTGAGGATCGCCACCCACTTGTACAGGGTGCCCTGCTGTTCATCCGGCACCAGCAATTTGATGCCGCTCTTGGCCGACATCTTGTTCAGGTCCTTGGCGATGCCCGACAGGGCCTGGGCCGCCATCACCCAGGGCACCGTGAGTATGGCCGCCGGTACCGCCAGCATAGCCAATGCGACAATCTGCAGGAACAAGCCGATGTTCATGGTACGGTTCAGGCCCCAGCGCGCCCCCAGGTACCCCCCCACCAGGTTGGTCACCACCCCGAAGAATTCGTAAAAAACGAACAGCAGAGCGATTTCCCGCGGCGAATAGCCCAGC
>CAZHAY010000017.1:0-34793 GCA_964530545.1 uncultured Marinobacter sp. | reverse complement strand
AAGAACTCGCTTCGCTCAGACACCTTTTCCCTGCAGAAACTCCCCCCACCTCCACACCCTTCTGACTTTTTTGCTGGCCGCTTTTGGAATTTGTGGTGTTAGGACTGCTGGGCCTGTGCGATTGCCTTTTTGATTTTCTGCTATTTGACGTCGTTTCCCTTTCCTTTCGTATATCGCTCGATTAACGCTTCCTTGCCCGGCAATGACCAGTCTATTGGGGTCTCGCCTTGCTGTATTAACCATTCGTTGGCTTTTGAGAAGTGTTTGCAGCCGAAGAAGCCCCGGAAGGCGCTCAGGGGGGATGGGTGTGGGCCTTCGAGGATGAGATGGCGGTTGCGGTCGATGATCAGGCCTTTTTTGCGGGCGTAGTTGCCCCAGAGCAGGAAGACGACGCCTTTCCGGTGCTGGTTGACCGTCTCAATGATTTTGTCGGTGAAGCGTTCCCAGCCTTTGCCCTGATGGGCGCCGGCGTTGGCCTGCTCTACGGTCAGGACGGCGTTGATGAGTAGTACGCCCTGCTCGGCCCAGGTTTGCAGGCAGCCGTGGTCGGGGGGCTCGATGCCGAGGTCGTCGCGGATTTCCTTGAACATGTTGACCAGGGACGGCGGTATTTTTACGCCGGGACGAACGGAGAAGCAGAGGCCGTGGGCCTGGCCGGGGCCGTGGTAGGGGTCCTGGCCGATGATGACGACTTTTACCTGGTCCAGCGGGGTGGTGTTGAGGGCGTTGAAGCAGTGGCGGCGTTCCGGGAACAGCACTTTGCCGGCGGCTTCTTCGCTGGCCAGGAATTCCGCCAGTTGCTGCATGTAGGGCTGGCGGAATTCGCCCGCCAGCCACTGGTCCCAGCCGCGCCCGGGTTTGAGTTCCCGGGCCAGGATTTCGGCGGGGTGCATGGATTTATTCTCCTGCTGGGTTTTTCGGATCCTGTTTCTGTTCCGGGCGCATGGCCGGGAACAGGATGACGTCACGGATGGATGGCGAGTCTGTCAGCAGCATCGCCAGCCGGTCGATACCAATCCCTTCGCCAGCGGTAGGCGGCATGCCGTATTCCAGGGCCATGACGTAGTCTTCGTCATAGAACATGGCTTCGTCGTCGCCGGCCTCTTTTTCCGCTACCTGGGCGCGGAAGCGTTCGGCCTGGTCTTCGGCATCGTTAAGCTCGGAGAAGCCGTTGGCGATTTCCCGGCCGCCCACAAAGAACTCAAAGCGTTCAGTCACGAACGGATCGCTGTCTTTACTGCGGGCCAGGGGTGACACTTCCTTGGGGTACTCGGTGATGAAGGTAGGCTGCATCAGACGGTGCTCTGCCGTGGCCTCGAAGATTTCAATCTGTACCCGGCCCAGACCCCAACCGGCTTTGACCTGGATACCCAGGTCAGCCGCTACCTTACGGGCCTGCGCGTCATCAGCCAGTTGTTCCCGGGTGATGTCCGGGTTGAAGCGCAGGATGGCGTCCACCACGGTCATCCGCTCGAAAGGTTTGCCGAAGTCGTATTCGATGGTTTCCTGGGCACCGTCCGCCAGGGCGCGGGTGTTCGTCACTACCGTGGTTCCCAGCACCTTCTGAGCGATGGTGCGGAGCATGTCTTCGGTCAGGTCCATCAGGTCGTAGTAATCCGCGTAGGCCTGATAGAACTCCACCATGGTGAACTCGGGGTTGTGCCGGGTGGAGAGCCCTTCGTTTCGGAAGTTACGGTTGATCTCAAAAACCCGCTCGAACCCGCCTACCACCAGCCGCTTGAGGAACAGCTCGGGGGCGATCCGCAGGTACATGTCGATGCCCAGCGCATTGTGATGGGTGACGAATGGCCGTGCGGTGGCACCGCCGGGAATCACCTGCAGCATGGGGGTTTCGACTTCCATAAAGTCACGGTCGGCGAAATACTGGCGCATAACGTTGATGATTTTCGAGCGGGCATGGAACACCCGGCGGCTATCCTCGTTCATCATCAGGTCCACGTACCGGTGACGGTAGCGGGCCTCAGTGTCGGTCAGGCCCTTGTGCTTTTCCGGCAACGGGCGCAGGGACTTGGTGAGCAGTACGTACTCTTCCATGGTGACGTACAGATCGCCCTTGCCGGATCTGGCCAGGGTCCCACGCACGCCAATGATATCCCCCAGGTCCCAGTGCCGGGTGTCCTTCTGGACATCTTTGGACGCATACACCTGAATGCGGCCAGTCATATCCTGAACCACTTTGAACGCCTTGCGATCCAGCATCATACGGCCGGCAATGGCAACCCTGATGCCCATGGACTCCAGCTCTTCCTTCGATTTATCGCCATATCTGGCCTGCAGCTCGGCAGCGGTGGCATCACGGCGGAAGTCATTGGGGAAGGGATTGCCCTGTTGACGCAGCTCGGCCAGTTTGGCCCGGCGCTCGGCGATCAGCTTGTTGTCCTCGGTATGTGTGGCATTCAGGTTGTGGTCAGTCATCTTGGCTCACAAAGTAAGTCGGGGGGTTCCGGATATGAACAGAGAATGGCGCTGATTACAGCGCCATCTTGAGGCTGGCTTCAATAAACCGGTCGATATCGCCATCCAGTACGTTCTGGGTGTTGCTGGTTTCAATCCTGGTGCGCAGGTCCTTGATACGGCCGTCGTCCAGCACGTAGGAGCGGATCTGGCTGCCCCAGCCAATATCCGACTTGGCGTCTTCCTGCTTCTGTTTCTCGGCATTACGCAGTTGCATCTCATGTTCGAACAGTTTGGCCTTGAGCTGTTTCATGGCCTGGTCCTTGTTCTGATGCTGACTGCGCCCCGCCTGACAGGCGACAACGATGCCGGTGGGGTTGTGGGTCAGCCGTACCGCAGATTCGGTCCGGTTAACGTGCTGACCACCAGCGCCAGAGGCACGGTATACGTCCACCCGGAGGTCCGCCGGGTTGATTTCGATTTCAATGCTGTCGTCCACTTCCGGCGCGACAAACACCGATGAAAATGAGGTGTGTCGGCGGTTGCCAGAGTCAAAGGGCGATTTACGCACCAGGCGGTGAACGCCGGTTTCGGTGCGCAGCCAGCCGTAGGCATGATCTCCCTGGATATGAACGGTCGCGCTTTTAACGCCGGCCACTTCCCCACCCTGCAATTCAACGATCTCCGCCTTAAAACCCCGGCGCTCGGCCCAGCGCAGGTACATGCGCAGGAGCATATTGGCCCAGTCCTGGGCTTCGGTACCACCGGAGCCGGCCTGGATGTCGAGGTAGGCGTTGTTGCTGTCCATCTCGCCGGAGAACATGCGGCGGAATTCGAGTTTTTCGAGGTCTTTGTCGAGTTCTTCGAGGTCGTTCTCGATGTCGGCGACGGTGCCTTCGTCTTCCTCCTCAGCGGCCATTTCGAGCAGACTTTCGGCGTCTTCGAGACCGGTGGTGAGAGTGTCGATGGTGCGTACGATCAGTTCAAGGTCGGAACGCTCTTTTCCCAGAGCCTGGGCCCGCTCGGGGTCGTCCCAGACGGTGGGCTGTTCCAGTTCGCGTTCGACTTCTGTCAGGCGTTCGCTGCGTTGATCGTAGTCAAAGATACCCCCTGAGCGCTTCAGTGCGCTCACGAAGTTCTTTGATCTTCGTAACGATGGGATTGATTTCCATGGGACCCTTTTACTCGTGTTGGTCAATGGCTGAAACTTGAGGCGGAATTCTACCGGAATTTCATGGGTAGTTCAGCCACCTTTGCGATTGCCCGTATGGCCGTCGCTCTGGCTTACGGCTTGCTCCTCACTTGCGTGCCTTGATCCCGGTGTCTGCATGTTTGATCGTGCCCGGCGGCCAGCAAAAGGATCCCAACGGAGGGTCGGGCAGGTCTTTTCGGGATCGTGCGCAGCCAGGGATGGTGGAGCCGAGCGTACATGGACGTATCCACAGCGTATCCCGAAAAGACCTGCCCGGCCCTCCGCCCCACCAAACCGAGACCGCCCACTCAAAAGCCGGCCGCCGCCCCACTCAAACCCAAACCATCAAACTCACGAAGACAAGCGGAAAAACGTGTTCCGATAATGCTGCAACTCAGCAATAGAATCGCGAATATCATCCAAAGCCAGGTGCGTGCCCTTCTTCTGAACACCCTCAAGCACATCCGGCCGCCACCGGCGGGCCAGCTCCTTCACCGTACTGACGTCCAGATTGCGGTAGTGGAAAAATGCCTCCAGCCGGGGCATATACTTCACCAGAAAGCGGCGATCCTGCCCCACGCTATTACCACACAGGGGCGACACCCCCGGCTTCAGATGCTCCGCCAGAAAAGCCAGCGTCTGATCCTCCGCCGCCGATTCTGACACCGAACTGTCTTTAACCCGCTGAGTCAGACCACTCTCACCGTGGGTGCGCGTGCACCACTCATCCATGCCATTGAGCACCTCATCGCTCTGATGAATGGCCAGAACCGGGCCTTCGGCGACAACATTGAGATTGGCATCAGTGACAATGGTGGCGATCTCGATAATCTTTTCTTTTTCCGGATCCAGGCCGGTCATCTCGAGGTCGATCCAGACCAGGCGATCATTGCTTGCGTCGGCCATGTTGGCAGGTCTCCAGTAATTATCAGATGTAGTAACAGTGCGGCGCACGGGATCTGATATGATGAATCATCCCCACGTCCATAACAATCAGGGTGCCTATGGCGAAACGCCGCCTCAGCAAGCAGCAGCAACACCGTATCCAGAAAATCCAGGCCGAGCGCTCCCGCCGCGCCAGCAAACGGGAGCAGGATATCAACGCTCAGCGGGAAGCCGGTGAGCTGGGGCCGGAGCAGTCCGGGCTGGTGATCGCCCATTATGGGCAACAGCTTGATGTAGAAGCCCTTGAGGGCACACATCGGGGGCAGCTTTTCCGCTGTTTTGTGCGCACCAATATCGACAGCCTAGTCACCGGCGACAAGGTTATCTGGTGCGAAGGCGCGGATGCCACCGGCGTCATTGTCGCGCGCCAGGAACGCCACTCCCTGCTACAGCGCCCGGACAACTTCGGCCAGTTGAAGCCGGTGGCGGCGAACATTGATCATATTGTGCTGGTGATTGCGCCGGAGCCAGAGCCCCACGATAACCTGATTGACCGCTATCTGGTGGCTGCCGAAAACACCGAAATCCCGGCTGTGCTGCTGTTGAACAAAGCCGACCTGGTGACCGATGAGAACCGGAGCCACATTGAAGCCCTGCTGGATCGCTACCGGTCACTGGGTTACGACGTGGTGGAAGCCTCCGCCCATCATCCTGAGGTTCATGGTGATGCCATAAGCGGCCTGGTCAGGGACCGTACTACGGTTTTTGTCGGGCAGTCGGGGGTCGGCAAGTCTTCGATTATCCAGACGCTGGTTCCAGACCGGGAGCTGAAAGTCGGCGCGCTCTCCGAGAGTACCGGCAAAGGCACCCACACCACCACCACGGCAAGACTGTTTCATCTGGATGGCGGGGGCCGCCTGATCGACTCCCCCGGTATCCGTGAGTTTGGCCTGTGGCATATGACGCCGGCGGAGATCGAACACGGGTTCCGGGAGATTCGGGAAGTCACCGGCCATTGCCGGTTCCGGGACTGTCGCCACGAAGGCGAGCCCGGTTGCGCGCTGGATGAAGCGGTGCGTCAGGGTCAGGTTACCCCACAGCGACTGCAGAGTTTCCGACGGATCCTCCAGGCCATGGAAGAGCAGCAGGCCCGGGGGCTAAAACTGAGCTAATACCTTTAATTACGGTTACCAGTTCAGCTCTTCAGGCCGAACCGGCTCATCCGGATTCGCCCACTCACCGCTTTCCAGTTGCTCCCGCGCAGCTTCCTGCTCTTCTTGCGATGGCTTTGTCAGATCAATCAGTGGCTCGCTGCCCGGCCGGGCGCGCCCCTGAATTTCACCGGCGGCTTTCTTGTTCAGTACGATAATCGAGATGCGGCGGTTGACCGGCGCATAGGGATTCTCTTCGTCGATCATTACCGAATCGCTGAGGCCGACAACCCGGGCAATCTGCTGGACACGAACCCCACCGGTGACCAGCGCCCGGCGGGCCGCATTGGCGCGGTCAGCCGACAGCTCCCAGTTGGTATAGCCCGGGCGACTGACGTACGGCGTCGCATCCGTATGGCCGGTGATGGAAAGCTTATTACTCACGGAACTCAGCGGCTTTGCAAGCTCATAGAGGATGTCCTGTGAATAGTCCTTGAGCTGGGCGCTGCCGCTGGCAAACATGGGACGCTGGGACCGGTCAACGATCTGGATGCGGAGCCCTTCGTCGGTGATGTCGATCAGCAGCTGGTCGCGGAACTCACGGAGGGTTTCGTTACTTTCGATTTCTTCCTTGAGGTCCTGGAACAGCTCTTCCATCTGCCGTAATTCCAGCTGATCGGCGAGACTCTCGATGTGCTGCTCGTCCAGCGTTATCAGGTTATCGGCCTGGTCTGCGCTGCTGGACTCGACCACCGATGCACTGCCGCCCAGGTCGACGGGGTTGTGGTTGCCACCTTCGCTGTAACCCACCGGGTCGCGAAAGTAACCCTGCACCGCCAGTTTTTGCTCGGGGGTAGCGGTAGTGGTCAGCCAGAGCACCAGAAAGAAGGCCATCATCGCCGTCGCGAAATCCGCAAAGGCCACTTTCCAGGAACCGCCGTGGTGTGCCGCTGCCCGCTTCTTGACGCGCTTTATAATGATGGGTTGATCAGACACGATCGCACCTGCACTTTTCCGGACGTCTGCCGGTGCCCGGAAGTTTAACGGGAGCGGACATGGTCATTAAGCTCCTGGAAACTGGGTCGTTTTTCGCTGGGCAGTGCCTTGCGACCGAACTCTATCGCCATTTGCGGGGCCTGGCCGGATACCGTGGCAATAATGGCTGCCTTGGCGCATTCGTAGGCGCGCAGTTCGTATTTGGCGTGGTGCTCCAGCGCAATGGAGGTGGGGCCTACAAAACCATAACCCATCCAGATCCCGAGAAAGGTACCGACCAGTGCCGCGGCCACACTCATACCGATTTTTTCCGGCCCTTCCGACATGAAGTTCATGGTGATAACGATACCCAGCACGGCCGCCACAATGCCCAGCCCCGGCAACGCATCGGCAATCTTGTTGACGGCGTGGGCCGGCTCTTCCAGCTCATGCTGGCGGGTGTCCAGTTCCTGATCCATCAGGCCTTCAAGCTCATGGGGAGCCATATTGCCCGAGCTGATAATGCGCAGGTAGTCGGTAATGAATGCGGTAAGATGGGTGGATTTCGTTACTGCCGGGTAGCGGGTAAAAATCTGGCTCTCGCCCGGGTTATCAATATCCTCCTCGATAGCCATGACACCCTGCTTGCGGGACTTATCAAAGATGTCGTACAACAGGCTCAGCAGATCCATATAAAAAGCCTTGTTGTAGGGCGATCCGGTAATCAGGCGTATGACACCACTAAACACATCCTTGATGGTGCCCAAGGGGTTGGCGATGATAAACGACCCCAGCGCCGCGCCGCCGATGATCAACACCTCGGTCGGCTGCCACAACACCATCAGGTTACCGCCATGCAGCATGTAACCTGCCAGCACGCTGACCAGAACGATAAGACTACCGACTATTAAACCCATGGATAACTGACCGTCTGCTTTTGATAGATTTATTGAAACTGCCCGGGGATTCCGCGGCCCTGGCAACGATTATTCGCTATCTCACCACGATAGCAATGTCATTTTGTAACCGTAAAACCGATAAATGTTTTCTACCGATAAGCTGGTTTTGCTAAACTCACCCGCCCGACAACGAAAGGTTTCTGATTCATGCTCGACCGGCTTTTTGTATTGATACAGTATGTGGTGCCGCAGTTGCTGATCTCCCGGCTGGCCGGGAAGCTGGCGGATTGCCGCCCTCCCACTTCCATTCTCACTGCTGTCATACGTTGGTTTATCGGCCGCTACGGCGTAAACATGAGCGAAGCCGCCAATGAAGATCTGACCAGCTACCCGACGTTCAACGCGTTCTTTACCCGGGAACTCAAGCCCGGCCTGCGCCCGCTCTCAGGGGGACCGGAAACTGTCGTCAGCCCGGTGGATGGCACCGTCAGCCAGCTCGGGCAGGTCAGCCACGACCGCGTGTTTCAGGCCAAGGGCCAGTCCTTCAGCCTGGTGGAATTACTGGGTGGGGATATTGAACGGGCCAGACCCTTTGAGGACGGTGAGTTCGCCACTATTTATCTGGCGCCCCACGATTACCACCGCATCCATATGCCGATGGCGGGCACGCTACGGGAGATGGTGTATGTGCCCGGGCGTCTGTTTTCCGTAAACCCGGTAACAGCTGATGCCGTGCCGGGACTCTTCGCCCGGAACGAGCGGGTCGTGTCCATCTTCGATACCGAGGCCGGTCCCATGGCCATGGTATTGGTCGGTGCGATGATTGTGGGCAGTGTTGAAACCCGCTGGGCCGGTGTTGTTTCGCCGAAGCCGGGACGGCGCGAAGTCACGTCGTCTGACTATCAGGATCAGTCCCCGGCGATCTGGTACGAGCGGGGCGAAGAAATGGGCAGCTTCCGGTTGGGCTCAACGGTGATTCTGGTGTTCCCGAAAGGCGCAACCGGCTGGCGTGAGGATCTGCAATCCCGGGACCGAGTCCGGCTTGGCGAGGCCCTGGCGGCGGTCAGGAGCGCTCCGCGGGAAACGCCAGTACCTGACTGATATCGTCAACTCCGCACTTGAGCATCAGCAGCCGGTCCAGTCCCAGGGCGACGCCGGCGCAATCCGGCAGCCCGGCTTCCAGAGCCGCAAGCAAACGCTCATCCACGGGCATTTCCGGCTTTCCCAGTTCCCGCCGGCGGATGTTATCAGCCTCAAACCGTCGGCGCTGCTCACCGGCATCCGTGAGTTCCCAGTAGCCGTTACACAGTTCAATACCCTTGACGTACAACTCAAAGCGGTGGGCGACCTGATGCCCGTCATCCAGGCTGGTACGGGCCAGGGAAGCCTGGCTGGCCGGATAGCGGGTGACAAATACCGGTCGTTCGTGCCCCAGCGCGGGCTCCACCTGGAAACTCATGATCAGATCCAGACAGCTGTCACGGTCGAGCCCATCCACCAGCTGCCGGTCACCGGCGAGCGGATAGCAGGCTTCCCGTAACCCGGTCATATCAACCATCATGGGATCGAGTCCGGCGTGCTGAATCAGCAACTGACGATAGGGAATCCGTTCCGGCTCGGGAATGTTCAGGACGCCCTGCACCAGGGCCGCCACTTCATCCATCAACTGGTCGTCGTCCCAGCCGGGGCGATACCATTCCACCATGGAGAATTCCGGATTATGGCGGCGCCCGCGCTCACCGTCGCGGAACACCCGGCTGACCTGATAGATGCTGCCCGCCCCTGCCGCCAGCAGGCGCTTCATATGATACTCGGGAGAGCTCTGCAGCCAGCCACGGGGCTGCGGCCAGCCTGCCAGCGGAATGGGCGAGGCTTCGATGCAGTCGATATTGGGATCGGTAACACCGCACTGCGCCAGGATCGGCGTTTCCACCTCCAGCACGCCCCGCTCGGCAAAAAAGCCACGAACCCATTGCAACTGGCGCGCGCGGCTTTCGAGGATCTTGCGTGTGGCGGTGGGTTGCCAGGTGGACGCCGGGTCGGGCAGCGACCCATCAAGGTTCACAGCAGACCCAGATCAGCTCTTGACCCGGCTGACGTAGTCGCCCGTGCGGGTATCTACTTTCAATACCTCACCCACGGTGATAAACAGCGGCACCTGAACCACGGCGCCGGTAGACAGGGTCGCAGGCTTGGAACCGCCCTGGGCGGTATCGCCTTTCATACCTGGGTCGGTCTCCACCACTTCCAGCTCAACAAAGTTGGGCGGGGCCACCGTCAGCGGTGCGCCGTTGTACAGGGTGATGGTATAAACGTCCTGCTCCTTGAGCCATTTCAAGGTGTCGCCCACTGCCTTGGCGTCGGCCGCGAACTGTTCAAAGGAACCGTCTGTCTTCATGAAGTGCCAGAACTCGCCGTCGGTGTACAGGTACTCCATATCCTGATCAATAACGTCGGCGGCCTCCAGGCTCTCCCCAGACTTGAAGGTACGCTCCCAGACCCGGTTGGTCATCAGGTTACGGAGTTTCACGCGGTTGAAAGCCTGACCCTTACCGGGCTTTACGAACTCGTTATCGAGAATCACGCAGGGATCGCCGTCCAGCAAAACCTTAAGACCGCTGCGGAATTCATTGGTAGAATAGGAAGCCATGAAACCCTCATCTGATATGACGCTGTTGAGATGTGAAAGTCCGCTATGATACAGCGAACCACCTCTCCTGTAGAAGCCCGGGGGCCAGCCGGCGACCCAGATCACACTCCGTCGGACTGGCAAAGCCTGCTGGCCAACTCGATAACCAGCCCTGCTGCCTTGCTGCAACGCCTCGGTCTGAACGAGCTGGCGCTGGCGCAACAGGCCGAAGCCGGCCATCTGGCGTTCCCGGTGCGGGTGCCCGAGCCCTGGCTGGCCCGTATCCGCCCCAACGACCCGGATGACCCGCTGCTGCGCCAGGTATTGCCCCTGGCTGCCGAAGGCGAGGCGCAGGCCGGTTATGTCCGCGACCCCCTGCAGGAAAGCGACGCCACAGCCGCGCCGGGCCTGATCCGGAAATACCGCAGCCGCGCCCTGCTTATGGTGACCGGCCAGTGCGCCATCAACTGTCGCTACTGTTTCCGCCGGCACTTCCCTTACACTGAACATCGGTTGTCGCCCGAGCAGCGAAAGCATGTCATCGAAACGCTGAAATCCAGCCCCGAAATCAACGAGGTGATTCTCAGCGGTGGCGATCCCCTGGCGGCTAATGACCGGTTACTCGCGGACTGGGCCCAGGCGCTGGCGACGGTGCCATCGCTGACCCGCCTGCGCATTCACACCCGCCTGCCCATTGTGATCCCCCAGCGGGTGGATAAGGCATTGCTTGCCTGGATCCGTGAGTGCCCGCTGGACGTGGTGATGGTGGTTCATGTGAACCACCCTCGTGAGATCGACGACGATGTGCGGGGCGCCATGAGGAAGCTGCGCGACGCCGGCGTGACCCTGCTGAACCAGAGCGTGATTCTCCGGGATGTCAACGACCATGCCGACGTGCTGGAGCAGCTGAGCGAGACTCTCTTTGGCGCTGGTGTGCTGCCCTATTACCTGCACGCCTTCGACCCGGTGGCCGGTGCTCACCATTTTGATGTCAGTGACGACGAGGCCCGGGGTCTGGTCCGCGAGCTTCAGGCCCGGCTAGCCGGCTATCTCGTCCCCAGACTGGTCCGGGAAGTTCCGGATCGGCCAGGTAAAACCCTGCTGGATGTCGCTATGGAGAACCCTGACGGGTTTTCATGACGCAAACGTTAAACATTGTCATGTTATGGGTTTCTGGCTTTCTACACGGGCTTTGCTACTTTAAGTTTATTCAAATAACCATAACAATATGTAATTCCGTGAGATTTTACCGGGCCCCATCCCCTGTTACTCTGCAGGTGTGCACAGAGGATTCCCAGCATGATTGACAGGTTTGACTGGTAAACCGATGCAGAAACCCGTACTGACCGTACCCGAGCCGAGGATCGCGCACCTGTCGTTCTGCGATACGACGCCGAAGGCTTTCAGGTACTGGGTGGATCACCTGCCGCTGGCCAACCTCGGCGAGCTGTCCCGGCAGCTGTATCACGGCATCATTGAGGTCAATCAGCTACTCTGCCAGCCTGCGGCACGCCTTCAATACCTTGAACTGATGCGACCGCGCATCCGTTTCGTCTGCACCGAGCTGTCCCGCCACTATCTGGGCATGTCCGTATCCCTGCCGGAGAAACAGCGCAAGATCGCCAACCTGTCCCAGGCGCTGCAGATGCATCTGGCCTCCGGCTACAAACTGACACTGATGGAAATGCTCGATAGCGGCAACATCGACCGCCATCGCAAAGTCCTGGCCCAGGTCTGTCACCGGGCCCTGAGCGAACTGAGTGCAACGATTCTCCGGGCCCTGCAACTGTATACCGGCAGCCCGCCCGGCAGCTGGCTCGAAACCCACCAGCTCTTCCGCTTTGCCCGGGCCAACGAACTCCATGATCTGGAAGTACAGGACGACCAGCGCCGACAACGCCCCACCTCCACAGTCGCAGAAGCCTATCACCAGACCCTGCTGCTGGGCTGCGCCCGAAGCAACCAGTTGCGGCAGAAGGAGCAGGAGCTGGCTGGCGAACTGTTCGAACTCTGGGCGAACCGCGTCCGTTGTGCCCCCGACCTGGCGGCAACCGCGGTTTTTGTGGTGGATACGGAAAGTGACAAGCCACCCCGTTACCGGTCACTGGGAGCCACAGCGGGCGAGAACCGCGTTTGGGGCCTGGATACTGGCGCGCTGGCGACACAGATTCAGGATCACCTTCATCAGAAGCCCCAGCCGGTGCCATCCAAACCTGCCGGGCGCAGGCCCGCGCCGCCACCGGTTACCGGCCTGCCGGTTGTGGACGGTGCCAGTGAGTCGCTGCTGGCTCACCTCGCGCAGGCTCTGGCCCTGCTGACCGAGCGCAACTTCAACCGGCTTGCGACAGACGGCCAGCTTGAAGTCTGTGCCGGGCTGAGCGCGGTGCATTACTTCGTGGCCGGGCAGAAGCCCTTTCCGGAGTTTGTCATTGGTAACGAAAGCGCTGCTGCCCTCGAGCCGGAAAACCGCTTTATGAAACCCGTGCGCACCGACGCCTGGTCGGAAGCCCATGATGCGGGGGTTTCCGAAGATCGGCTGCGGGGCCATGCGGATATACCCATCCATTACCAGAAGGCCGGCGCCAGCCATAACACCCTTCAGGGCCGTAATCTGCCCAAGGCTTACCGCACCCGCATTGTTAACACCAGCCCCGGCGGCTACTGCGTCGTATGGGCTGCGAGCATCCCGGTAACCCTGCAGACCGGTGAGATACTGGGCGTTCGCGAGCAACCGGGTCACCCCTGGAGCATTGCCATTGTGCGCTGGCTTCGTCAGGTCCGGGGAGAAGGTACTCAAGTAGGCATCGAAGTCATCGGCCCGGGGGCGACGCCCTGCGGTGTCCAGCTGATCCAGAAAACCGGCAACAGCAGTGAGTTTATGCGGGGACTGTTGTTACCGGCCATTCCCGGCACCCACCGTCCGGAAAGCCTGGTTACCCCGAGAGTGCCGTTCCAGAGCGGCAATCGCATTAGCCTTCTGCATCAGGGCCGCCAGGAACAGGGCCTGCTGGGGCGCCAGCTGGCAGGCACCGGCAGTGTCAGTCAGTTCGAACTGCGCCTCTACAAGCGTCCGGATGAACCGGAACCCGGCGTGAAACGCCGCAAGAACCCGTTTGCCCCGGATGACGGCGATTTCGACTCGCTCTGGCCCGATCTCTAGCGGTTTCATTCCGGTGGCTGTACCTGCTGAACCACCATCGCATCCATAACCCCTTCCCGAAACTGGGTGACAGCTCCCGCAATGGCTCGCGAACGCTTGTCATTGGACGGTAACCCCTGCATCATTCAGGGTTATTGCCCCTCGGCCAGCGCCAGGCGCTATGGCAGGGATCGAATCAGTGTCAGGGACGGCCCCAGTAGCACTAAGGCCCCCAATGCAGGGCCTCGACAACCAGCGAGACTGCCAGCGAATGCAGAAGCAAAAAACCACTGTCCATCTGCTGATCATGGACCCTTCCCAGAACGACGCCGAGTCCCTGGTCAGCCTGCTGCGGAATTCCGGCCGTGCAACCCGGGCACACCGGGTGACCTCCGACGAAGACCTGGACGAAGCTATCCGCACCGGCCAGTGGGATCTGTTCCTGGCACGGGACAACCACACCGAGTTCACACCAGACGACGCGCTGGCAACCATCCGCCGGCTCGACAAGGACATCCCCTTTATCCTGCTGACGGAAAGCGAAGACCCGCTGCGTTCGCTGGCCATCATGAAAGCCGGCGCCCAGGACACCTGTCCGGCCAGTGAAAGCGAACGGCTGATACTGATCATCCGCCGTGAGCTGAACAACCTGGAAGAGCGTCGCCGCCGTCGCGCGCTGGATTCTCACCTGCGGGAAGCCGAAGCCCGCTGTCAGCTGCTGCTTGAAAGCTCCAAGGATGCCATCGCGTACGTCAACGACGGTATGCACATCTACGCCAACCAGGCCTATATGGACTTTCTTGGCTACGACGAAATCGACGACCTGTTTTCTGTCCCGCTGCTGGATACGATGGCGCCTGAAAGTCAGGACGATCTGCGTAAGTTCATGAGAGCCTTTGCCGAAAGCCGCGAGGATGGCGTGACGCTGAACGCGGTCGCCCGGCGCAGCGACGATCAGGACATCAGTATCACCATGGCAGTCTCCGCCGCCACTTACGATGGCGAAGCCTGTGTCCAGGTGGTAATCCAGCCCGAACATGACGACGCGGAGCTGCAGGAAAAGCTGCGGGAGATCAGCAATCAGGACCTGCTCACCGGCCTGTACAACCGTCAGTACCTGATGGATCAGCTGACCCGGGCGGTCGCCACTGCCGGCGAGAAAAACCAGACCGGGGCCCTTGCCTATATCGGCATGGACGGGTTCGCCGGCTTCCGAAACGATCTCGGCATTGCCGGCACTGACATCCTGCTACGGGACTTTGCGGCGCTGCTGGAGAAACACGTCAGCGAAGACATGATCCTGGCACGGATCAGTGATGACGCCTTCTGTCTCCTGGCCCAGCCCTGCGAAGAGCAGGCCATGGCAGAGCTGTGCGAGCGCATCCGCGTCGCGGTTGATGACCACCTGTTTGATATCGAGGGCCGCTCTGCCCCGGTCACCGTATCCATTGGCGTGGCTGCGATCACCGAGAACGCGCCCAAGGCCGCCGACCTGCTCGGGCGCGCGCACGTTGCCCACGGCGCAGTACGGAAGAAACCGGGACATGAGAACGGTAACGGGCTGGAGATCTACAACCCGGCCAGGTACGAAGAACTGGACGACTCCAACTCTCTGGAAGCCATTGCCCGGGCACTGGAAGAGGACCGGTTCCGGTTGCTGTTCCAGCCGATCATTAACCTGCGCGGCGAGGGCGAGGAACACTACGAAGCCCTGGTGCGTCTGGTGGACAAGGACGGCACGGAAGTGTCGCCCTACGACTTTCTGCCTCCGGCGGGGCCGTCGGATATGGCCACCCGGATCGACCGCTGGGTGGTGTTACAGACCATCAAGCACCTCTCCCAGCATCGCAGCCGCGGGCATGATACCCGCCTGTTCCTGAACATTACCGCAGAAACCCTGCAGGATCAGACGTTCAGTCAGTGGTTAAGCGTGGCGTTAAAAGCGGCGCGGTTACCCGGCGATTCACTGATTTTCCAGATCCGTGAAGGCGACGCCAACAACCACCTGAAACAGGCCCGGGACTTCACCCGTGCCCTGCGGGAGCTTCACTGTAAAACCGCACTGTCCCAGTTCGGCTGCGCACTGAACCCGTTTAACACCCTCAAACATGTGGATGTGGATTACGTCAAGATTGACGGCTCCTTCACCGAGGAAATCCAGAAGAGCGACGACGCCAAGGAAAAGATCACCGAAATGGTGCAGGCACTGCAGAACAGCGGCAAGCTCACCATTATTCCGCTGGTGGAGAGCGCCACGGTCCTGGCCACGCTCTGGCAGGCAGGAGTCAACTACATTCAGGGCTACTACCTGCAGGCGCCGGTTCCGGAAATGAACTACGACTTCGGCGACCAGTAGGCCCCGGCCGACTCGGGCCGGTAGCGATGGCTACCGGCCTTCTGCCTCACCAGACAGTGCCAGCCGGGTTTCCGACTCGCGATAACCTAGGAGAAACAGAATCGCATCCAGGCCAAGCGTGGAAATGGCGTGGCGGGCCGTCTCCTTGACCACGGGCTTGGCGCGGAAGGCGACGCCCAGCCCGGCCTGGCTCAGCATGGGCAGGTCGTTGGCACCGTCACCCACGGCGATTACCTGTTCCCGGGAGATCTTTTCCTTCTCTGCAAGTTCCAGCAGCAACTCCGCCTTGCGGGCGCCGTCCACCACGGAGCCGACCACCCGGCCGGTTACTTTGCCATCCACAATCTCGAGCTCGTTGGCATAGACATAGTCGATACCCAGCTTTTTCTGCAGGTGATGGGCAAAATAGTTAAACCCACCCGACAGAATCGCCGTGCGATAGCCCAGCGAACGCAGGGTTCGAATCAGGTGCTCGGCGCCCTCAGTCATGGTCAGCCGGGCGGCAATGTGCTCCAGCACTGACTCATCGAGACCTTTGAGTAACGCCAGACGTTCGGCAAAGCTGGCACTGAAGTCCAGCTCGCCTCGCATGGCTCTCTCGGTAATTTCCGACACCTGGCCCCCTACCCCGGCCTCCAGCGCCAGCTCATCAATAACCTCCGCCTCAATCAGGGTCGAGTCCATATCGAACACCACCAGCCGGCGATTACGACGGAAAATGGAGTCTTCCTGGAAGGCAATATCGACGTTCATTTCGCCGGCAATCCTGAGAAAGTCCGACCGTAACGCTTCCGGATCTGCTGGCGTACCCCGCACGGAAAACTCCACGCAGGCAATGCGGTTATCACTGGCGTTCAGGGAGGGCCGGGCCGACAGGCGGCTGATATTGTCGATATTCAGCCCGTGGCGAGCGGTGATTTCCGAAACCCTGGCAATCTGCTCCGCCTTGATGTTGCGGGAAAGCAGCGTGACGATGTAACAGGCCCGGTTTCGCCCCTCGGCCCACTGCGCGTACTCATCTTTGGTGATGGGTGCGAAGCGAACCTGCAGGTCCAACGCATGGAGCCGGAACAGCAGCTCCCGGATCACCGGCGATGCGTGGGATTCGTTCGGAATCTCAACAAGGATACCCCAGGTCAGGTAGTCGTGAATTACCGCCTGTCCGATATCCAGAATGCGCACATCATACCGGCCCATAATGCCGGTGATTTCCGAAGTCATGCCCGGCTTATCCCGGCCGGACACGTTAATCAGTACCAGTTCACTCACTGTCGTCGTCTCCGCCGTCGGCTTCATCCGGGCCGGCCGCTGATATTACCTCGATGGCATCCACCCGCTGTAACCCGCGGGGCAGTTTGTGACCGCGCCGGCCACGCTCACCGCGGTAGTGCTCCAGATCCGCGAAGCGCAGGCCAAGCTTGCGCTTGCCGGCACGGATCTCCAGTTGATCCGCTTCAGCGAAGACCGTGAGCGCCACCATGAACTCTTCACGGCTCTGAACCCGGGCTGACGGGATGCCGATAATCTTATTGCCCTTACCCCGGGCCAGTTCCGGCAACTGCTCGAGGGGGAAGACCAGCATTCGCCCTTCATTGGAAATCGCCGCCAGATACAGCCCCTGCTGACGTGGTGGTACCGACACCGGCTCGATCAGCCTGGCACCTTTGGGAATGGTGACCACAGATTTACCATTACGGTTCTTGCTGATCAGGTCCGCGGCGCTGGCCACAAAACCATAACCCGCATCGGTTGCCAGCACATACTTCTCTGCCGGATTAGCCACCAGCAACCCGGCGAAGGTGGCGCCCGACGGCGGGTTGATCCGTCCGGTCAGCGGCTCCCCCTGGCCCCGGGCTGACGGCAGGCTGTGGGCCATCAGTGAGTAGGCGCGCCCGGTGGAGTCCAGGAATACGGCATTCTGATTGCTGCGTCCCCGTGCCACCAGTGCAAACCGGTCCCCGGCCTTGTAACTGAGACTCTCGGGATCAATGTCGTGGCCCTTCGCCGCCCGTACCCAGCCTTTGTCAGAGAGCACAACGGTAACCGGATCGTTAGACACCAGATCCGCTTCCGAGAATGCCCGGGCCTCACCCCGCTCTACAATCGGGGAGCGGCGGTCGTCGCCGTAGGTTTCCGCATCCGCCAGCAATTCTTCCTTGATCAGTTCCCGCAGCCGGTCCTCTGAACCCAGAATCGACTGCAGTTCATCCCGCTCCGCCGCCAGCTCATCCTGCTCGCCGCGGATTTTCATTTCCTCCAGCTTGGCCAGATGGCGCAGCTTCAGCTCGAGGATGGCTTCCGCCTGCTCTGCGGACAACCCGAAGCGCTTGATCAGCTCCGCCTTGGGTTCGTCTTCATAGCGGATGATACTGATCACTTCATCGATATTGAGATAGGCGATCAGCAGCCCTTCCAAAAGATGCAGGCGGGCCAGTACTTTATCGAGCCGGTACTGCAGGCGGCGGGTAACCGTGGCACGACGATAGTCCAGCCACTCGGTCAGCATGGTGTGGAGATTTTTTACTGCGGGCCGGCCGTCGTTACCGATCACGTTCAGGTTGACCCGGTAGGTTTTCTCCAGGTCAGTACTGGCGAACAGGTGCGCCATCAGGCCTTCCACATCCACCCGGGACGAACGGGGCACAATCACCAGACGGGTGGGATTTTCATGGTCCGACTCGTCCCGCAGGTCCGCGACCATGGGCAATTTACGGGTCTGCATCTGCTGGGCGATCTGCTCCAGCACCCGGTTACCGGAAACCTGATGGGGCAGATCGGTAATGACGATTTCGCCGTTCTCTTTTACCCACTTCGCCCGCATCCGCAGGCTGCCACGGCCGGTATGGTAGATCTGGCGCAGGTCCTTGCGGGGGGTGATCAGTTCCGCACCGGTGGGAAAATCCGGCCCCTTGATGTGCTCACACAACGTGTCAACGCTGGCATCCGGCTCGTCCAGCAGCCGCACGCAGGCGGCGGTGACTTCGCGCACGTTGTGGGGAGGAATATCCGTCGCCATGCCAACGGCGATGCCCGTGGTACCGTTCAGCAACACGTGGGGCAGCCGGGCCGGTAAAGTCGAGGGCTCATCCATGGTGCCGTCAAAGTTAGGCACCCACTCCACGGTGCCCTGTCCCAGCTCACTGAGCAGCACCTCGGCAAATTTTGACAGGCGGGATTCGGTATACCGCATGGCGGCAAAGGACTTGGGATCGTCTGGCGAACCCCAGTTGCCCTGGCCGTCAACCAACGGATACCGATAGGAAAAAGGCTGCGCCATCAGCACCATGGCTTCGTAACAGGCGCTGTCGCCGTGGGGGTGGAACTTACCCAGCACATCCCCCACGGTACGGGCGGACTTCTTGTGCTTGCTGGTGGATTTGAGCCCCAGCTCCGACATAGCGTAGATAATGCGCCGTTGCACCGGCTTGAGACCGTCACCGACATTGGGCAAGGCCCTGTCGAGAATGACGTACATGGAGTAGTCCAGATACGCCTTTTCGGTGTAATCCCTTAACGAAACGCGCTCAAAACCTTCGTCGGTGGTCTGAAACTCTGGCATGTATGCCCCTTGCTCCGGAAATGGGTTTTCCAGCACTGCGGCTTTCAGGCCACAGGCAAAGCCCGTTAGTACAGGATAATAAAGGCCGAAGACCGGGTTCGACGCCCGGAAAACCGGCGTTACAACCGCTCATCTACGGGAAAGTGCGGGCGGCGCAGACTGCTGGCGAGGGTCATTATATGGAGGAGGAAGGCATTAGACCAATGCCTGACGCACGGGTCGATAAAAATTTCGACGGATCTTTCCAATAGCGGAATTCCCGCATGTTGCTGGCTACCGGGTCGCCGTATTCTCGCTCTGGATCGTGGATTAAGGATTCGACATCTGAACACCGGCGCACCAGACCGTGCTGGCCCATTAATCAGAGCGAACACTATGAAACTGACTCTCAAGGCATGCCGTCAGGCCATTTTTACGGCCATGATTAACGGCGCACTGGCCCTGGCATTGATGCTCCTGGTGGAGTTTTCGCTCAGTGGCAGCCTGGTACTGACAAGACCTTTTCTCATTGCCGGTTTTTTGATCGCATTCGTCATTTTTGTTGCACAGTTTTTCCGGCAACTCAGGCTCTGCCGTTGCAACCAGAACGAAAACGGGGCCCCCATCAAGTAAGAGCCCCGTCGTTCACTCGCCGTAAACGTCCTGTTACTGACGCACGCCTTCTACAGAAATCTCCAGCTTGACCTTATCTGTTGCGGGGCCAAGATCTGTCGGGAATCCGAAATCCTTCATGCTGATCTCGGTTTCGGCGTCAAAGCCCAAGCGATAGCCGCCCCAGGGGTCGTCACCGTAGCCGTGCAGTTCCACATCAAGGGTGACCTCTTTGGTGACACCGCGCAGGGTCAGCTCACCGATAACGTCGGCTTCATCACCATCATCCCCGATTTCAACACGGGTGCTGCGGAACGTCGCCTCGGGATACTCGTCCACGTGGAAGAAGTCCTTGCTGCGCAGGTGCTTGTCCCGCTCCGCGTGGTTGGAGTCGATACTGGCAGTCTTGATGGTCACGGTTACGCTACTGTTTTCAGGGTTGTCCGCGTCATACACGAACTCACCGTCAAAATCGTTAAAGCGACCATAAAGCGTGCTGAAGCCCAGATGGGAGACTTCGAACGTAATAAACTGGTGCGCGTCGTTCTTATCGAACGAATAGGTACCGCTCTGCTCCGCTGCCGCGAAGGGGCTGGCCACTGCCAGGGTCAGAGCTGAAGCTAACAATGTCTTTTTCATCTAATACTCTCCGTTCTGTTTCGAGGATGTGAGGGGTACCGATAGCCTGCCGGTTAGTCCCTCTTCTTTTTTAAGGGGACGGGCAACATGCGCCGCAGGGTATCGTCCCGATCGAACATGTGGTGCTTGATGGCCGCCAGACCATGGACGATGGCCAACACCAGCAGGGCCCAGGTCGCCCAGTAATGGACGTCGCCGGCAATGTCTTCCATGCCCTTGATCTGACCGGTCAGGGATGGCACTTCAAACCAGTTGAAGACCTGAATGGCGGAACCGTCCGCTGTGGAAATCAGATAACCACTGGCCATGGCAACGAACAAAAGCAGATATAGCGCCCAGTGGGCAACCCGCGCCAGCATGACCTCTGCCGGTGAGTGCTCGGGCATGGACGCCGGAGCCCGGTCTGCCAGGCGCCAGACCAGACGCAGGACGACCGCAATCAGCAGCAATATACCCACACTCCGGTGGATATGGGGCGCAAGGCGATACATGGAGTCGTAATAAGTCAGATCCACCATGTAGAAGCCCAGCCCGAATAGCCCGAACACTGCCAGCGCCACCAGCCAGTGAAGGCTGACCGCGATCGCGCCGTAGCGTTTGGGAGAATTCTGTAGCTGCATGGTGATGGGCCTCTTATCAAAAAAATCGAGCATCGGTTCGATTTCGCGAACCAGCGACTCAAGTTCATCTGGACTATAAGCATAGGAAGCAATGACGGCCGCGCCAAGCGCAATATTCCGAGCAGGTTGTTCAGTTTTTTTGATGGTCCAGGAAATCAGGTTATCCGTTGGTCGTATGTGGGTTTTACGGATTTAGAAAACCTATCGTCCCTCTATACTAAGCCTATCAAACTCACCGGGGCGCCACGCCAAACCACAGGAGCACATCATGGAACTCGAATTCGACGAATCCGTTGTTATACCGAGCAACAACTGAGTCAGACCCTTAAAGACGAGCGGGGTTCCCCGCTCGTTCCTGTTTCCTGTCCAGACCATAACGCCGACAAAAGAACGGTAGACACCTGATCTGCCACAACATTACCGTTCTGGTAAAATTGAGCCATTTTGTGACAATGTTTCACATGGTTCGCTGGCAGCAGTTCACTACATCTGGCATGCTCATCTTGATCAGTCTGTTCCAGCAGTATTATCAATGCGGTACCCGGACCTGCGCTTCGGGTGATATCAACGGCCCCAGAAACGTCGACCATGAATTATCTGCCAGACCAGTTGTCAGGCGCCGACCTTGAGCTTCTAGAGCCGCTGCTGAGTCAAGAGCAGAATGGCTGGACGGGACGTTTTCACGGGCTCACCCTGAAAACCGCGCTACAGCCCATATTCAGCATTTCCCACAAGCGCATCATCGGCTATGAGGCGCTGATCCGGGCCTTCGACCCGGACAACGCCGGCGTTCCCCCGTTCCAGCTCTTCGACCTGCCGGCCTGTGATCAGGAAAACATACTACTCGACCGGCTTTGCCGCCTGCTGCATATCCGCAATTACGCCTCGTTCGAGGACGACGTCAACTGGCTGTTCCTTAATGTGTCGCCCCGGGTTGTGGCCTCCGGCTACCGATACGACTCCTTCTTTGGCGAACTCCTGCATCGCTGTGGACTGTCGCCCCATCGGATCGTGGTAGAAATTGTCGAGCAGCCGACGGATGATTCTGATCGTCTGCGGGAGACGGTCGACTACTATCGCCAGCTGGGATGCCTGATTGCTATCGATGACTTCGGGGCCGGTCATTCCAACTTTGAGCGCATCTGGAATCTGTCACCGGATATCGTCAAACTGGACCGCAGCCTGACACTTCGGGCCGGGAATGACCGCAAGGCGAGGCAGATTCTTAACGGTATCGTGACGCTGCTTCACCAGTCTGGCTGCCTGGTGCTGCTGGAAGGCGTGGAAACCCATCATCAGGCCATGATCGCCATTGATGCAGGGGTGGACTTCGTTCAGGGCTTTTATTTCTGTCGTCCGCGGGTAGAGCTGGAAAGCATCGATAATCAGACGGCCGACTTTGAGCGACTGCTCAGGGACTACAAGAACAGCCATCGGATCCGGCTGGATCCCACCCAGCAACTGGCCGAGTTCTTCACCAGCCACTTTCTGAAAGCCACTGAGCGCATGCGTCAGGGAGACACGCTGGCAGAGGCTTGCGTGGATATTCTCAGCCACTCTACCGTATCCCGCTGCTACCTGATTGACGACCGGGGTGTTCAGATCGAAGACACCGCGGCAGGACCTGACAGCGGCAAGAGCCTGGACCCGCGATACCGACCACTGGAGAATACCAGCAGCGCGGACTGGTATCGCCAGCATTACCTGAAACAGGCCCTGGCCCAGCCCGACCGGATGCATGTGACCCGGCCCTACCTGTCCATCACCGGGGTCTACATGTGTATCACCCTGTCCCTGGGATACCGCTTCCGGGGACAGCTACGGGTGCTGTGCTGCGATGTGCTGGCCGAACAGGGGCCACTGGCCAACGCCTGACTGACGCAAATGATCCGGACCGACACTCTCGTTGTTAACCAGCATGACCTTTGATCCTGGAGCAGGTTCATGATCGCACTAGCTATTTTTGCGGCCACCCTTGTACTGGTGATCTGGCAGCCCAGGGGCCTTGGCATTGGCTGGAGCGCACTCGGCGGAGCGTTAGTGGCGCTGCTTGTCGGCGTCGTTCAGTGGTCGGATGTTGGTATTGTGTGGGACATCGTCTGGGACGCTACATTCACCTTTGTCGCACTCATCATCATCTCTCTCATCCTGGACGAGGCCGGATTTTTTAACTGGGCGGCGTTACACGTCGCGCGCTGGGGCAATGGCCGCGGGCATTTGCTGTTCCCGATGATCGTGTTACTGGGGGCGATCATCGCGGCTTTCTTTGCTAACGATGGCGCCGCCCTGCTGCTGACTCCGATTGTTATCGCCATTATGTTGCGCCTGGACTTTTCCCCTTCGGCTGCACTGGCCTTTATCATTGCCACCGGATTCGTTGCCGACAGCACCAGCCTGCCGCTGATTATTTCGAATCTGGTGAATATCGTCAGCGCCAACTATTTTGATATCAGCTTTGGCCGTTACGCCGCCGTGATGGTGCCGGTGAACCTTGCCTCGCTGGCCGCGACACTGTTCGTTCTATGGCTGGCTTTCGGCCGGCAGATTCCGGCGAGGTATTCCGCTGAGGATCTGGACCATCCACGTACTGCCATCAGGGACGCCCTGGTTTTCCGTTCCGCCTTCCCTCTTCTGACCTTGTTACTCATCGCTTACTTCTTCACTGCGCCCCTGGACGTTCCCGTTTCATGGGTCACCATGTCAGCGGCCGTCTTTCTGATGGCTGTGGCGGGTCGCTGGTGGCGAGGAGGTCATGGCGCAGTGGTATCGGTAGGTTCCGCGTTGAGGCACGCCCCCTGGCAGATCGTGCTGTTCTCCCTGGGCATGTACCTGGTGGTGTACGGGCTCGGCAATGCCGGACTCACCCATTACGGTGCCCAGGCGCTTCAATGGCTGGCGCAGCAGGGAGATTTCGTGGCCACGGTGGGTACCGGTTTTCTTTCGGCCTTCGTCGCGTCGGTGATGAACAATCTGCCATCGACGCTTGTTGGCGTACTCGCCATCGACCAGGCACAGGTGTCCTCAACGACTCAGGAGCTGATGATCTACGCCAATGTCATTGGCAACGACCTGGGCCCCAAGTTTACCCCCATCGGGAGCCTGGCAACTCTGCTCTGGCTCCATGTGCTTGCCGGGAAGGGTTACAGGATCGGCTGGGGGCAATACATGAAAATTGGCTTGCTGATCACGCCGCCGGTACTGCTGGCAGCGCTGGTGGCTCTG
This sequence comes from uncultured Marinobacter sp., assembly GCA_964530545.1. Lineage (GTDB taxonomy): Bacteria > Pseudomonadota > Gammaproteobacteria > Pseudomonadales > Oleiphilaceae > Marinobacter. The sequence continues at coordinate 10,521 of CAZHAY010000017.1, read as the reverse complement.
GCCTTTTGGCTGCCTGTGCTGAACTCGTAAGCCAGCTCAGGCCACCCTGCGGTCTGATCCGGTCTTAGACGCTGCTGCTTAAACCGCCACATCCGCCATATTGCCATAGGCTTCCAGCCAGGTACGCCGATCCCCTGCCCGCTTTTTGCCCAGCAGCATATCCATTGTCTCCATGGTGTCATCGCCCTCTTCAAGGGTCAGCATGACCAGCCGGCGGGTATCGGGTGCCATGGTAGTCTCTCGCAGCTGCAGGGGGTTCATTTCACCCAGGCCCTTGAACCGGGTGACCTGGATCTTGCCCTTGCGGTTCTCGGCGGCAAGACGGTCCAGAATGCCCTGCTTTTCATGTTCATCCAGGGCGTAGAAGGTCTCCTTGCCCAGATCGACCCGGTACAGGGGCGGCATGGCCACAAACACATGGCCGGCCTCTACTACAGGACGGAAATGGCGAAGGAACAGGGCACAGAGCAGGGTCGCGATATGGAGTCCGTCCGAATCCGCGTCCGCCAGGATGCAGACCTTGTTGTAGCGTAACCCGGACAGCTCGTCTGAACCCGGATCGACGCCAATGGCGACCGCGATATCGTGGACTTCCTGGGAGGCCAGGATCTCAGTGGAGTCTACTTCCCAGGTGTTGAGAATCTTGCCCCGTAAGGGCATTACGGCCTGGAATTCCCGGTCCCGGGCCTGCTTGGCAGAACCACCGGCGGAGTCGCCCTCCACCAGAAACAGCTCAGAGCGACTGGTATCGGCACCGGAACAGTCCGCCAGCTTGCCCGGCAGCGCCGGGCCGGAGGTGACCTTCTTCCGGGCAACTTTGCGGCTGGCCCGCAGCCGCCGCTGGGCGTTGCTGATAAAGAGCTCCGCCAACGCTTCCGCCACATCCGTATGCTGGTTGAGCCACAGGCTGAAGGCATCCTTGACCACTCCAGAGATAAACGCTGCTGCTTCACGGGACGACAGTCGTTCCTTGGTTTGCCCCGAAAACTGCGGGTCCTGCATCTTGAACGAGAGCACATAGGCGCAGCGCTCCCAGATATCCTCCGGCGACAGCTTGACGCCCCGTGGCATCAGGCTGCGGAACTCACAGAATTCCCGCATGGCTTCCAGCAGACCCGTGCGAAACCCGTTCACATGTGTGCCGCCCAGTGGGGTCGGGATCAGGTTGACATAGCTTTCGGTGACAGACTCGCCGCCTTCCGGCAGCCACTGCACTGCCCAGTCCACCTCTTCATGGTTACCGGTCAGGCGGCCGGTAAAGGGCTCCAGCGGTACCGCCTCGATGTTCTCCAGCTCGCTGCGCAGGTAGTCCCGCAGTCCGTCCTCGTAGAACCACTCATCTTTCTCGCCGGTCTGCTCCTGGGTAAACGTAATGGTCAGGCCCGGGCAGAGCACGGCCTTGGCCCGCAGGTTATGGCGCAGCCGGCTCACGGAGAACTTTGGCGAATCGAAATACTTGGGGTCTGGCATGAAATGCAGTCGGGTGCCCGTATTGCGCTTGCCGACGGTATCGACGACGGCAAGATCAGACGCCTTGTCACCGCTTTCGAAGGTCATGCGGTAGAGACTTCCATCCCGCTTGATGGTGACTTCCAGGTGGGTCGACAGCGCGTTGACAACCGAAACACCAACCCCGTGCAGACCGCCGGAAAAGTTGTAGTTGCCCTGGGAGAATTTGCCACCGGCGTGCAGGCGGCTGAGAATCAGTTCAACCCCGGGCAGCCCCTCTTCTTTATGAATATCCACCGGCATGCCCCGGCCATCATCTTCAACCGAGAGCGAGCCGTCACTGTGGAGCACCACATCCACCCGTCGGGCGTGACCGGCCAGAGCCTCATCAACACTGTTATCGATAACTTCCTGCGCCAAGTGGTTCGGCCGGGAAGTATCTGTGTACATGCCGGGGCGCTTTCGCACCGGGTCCAGGCCACTAAGAACTTCAATAGAATCAGCGTTATAGGTTTTATCGCTCATAGGCAGGGTACAGCTCCGGCGGTGCAGGGACGTAAGAGGTGATAGCTTAGGGAATCCTGAGCAAAGATCAATGTCGCAGTGAACCGACGCTTACCGGTTGAGGGACAGTTCCGGTAAGCCGGTGCCCCTGACCTGGACGGTCTGCCAGCCCTCCGCCGGCACTGCCACCACGGCGCAGGGGCTGGTAAGAGCCTGGGTGACCATCTGGTCCGCTGACGGGCTGCGCAGAGTAACAGTCAGTTCGAGGAGATGACCCTCAAGCCATCCCTCCCCAAGGGCGACCCCATAACCGCCTGTGGGCTTGCGCCCGGCCCCGATCAGCAACAGATGCTCATGGTCGAAGTCGTGATCGTTCATGGCAGTCAAGTTGATTCCGCGGGTACGGGTAACCTCGTCCAGCCGCTGCCGGGAATCCATATAGACCAGCCCCGGCTCGTCAAACCCGCACTGACTGGTAGCGGTAATCTGCCGGGTAGCTGCCTCGCTGCGTACCGATGGTGTCGGGCTGGTACTACAGGCGGTCAGCGCCACGAGCGCAAGCAGCACATTGGCGCGGACAGCATGAGCGCTAAGGGACGATCTCATAAACTCCTCCTTCGGGCAGCGACGGAAGCCCAGACTAGTCTGGAAGCAGATTACGATCCGGCTCAGATCCGGACGAGTGTTCCGGAATGGGATAGCCCTGGAAACCGTATCTCGGCAAGCGGGTCTCAGCAATGCCCGGTCGCTGGAAACTGGTGGTCATGTTCCGGTTCGACATCTGGCCGTCACGGATGGTGATCACTTCCCGGGCACCGGTTCGGGGGTACTCGGCACAGGCTTCTCCAGATTCACAGATATAGCCGTTATTGTCCAGGTCACTACCGGCAACCAGAATATAGTCCCCGGGGGCCACATCACGGATCGAGTAGCGGTAGCTGCCCTGGCTGTAACTGGCGGTTACCTGCCTGGAACGGGCCGAGTTGTGATCGTTGGCATCCAGCAGCAGGACATAATGGATACCGGCGTTACGCTCTGCCATTGGATCACTGGACGGCACATTCACCGGCACACGGAGGACCCGATCGGCCCCTTCGGTTGAATAGGAAATGCGGATTTCGTCCGACAAAGGCCGGCGATCTGGCAGCGTTCCGTTAACCCGGATAATCAGGGAGCCCGGCATGGGCATGCCGGATGTAATGGCCCTGTCTTCGCCATCCGTCACGGTGAGGGCGGACGGGATATCTGGCGTGCCTGTGATATTCGGGCTTACCGGCGACGCCGGATCCGTCAGGACTTCCAGCAGAACCTCCGTTGGCGCTCCGGCTGGCCGGATCTCGGCGACCCTGGGCCAGGCCGAAACCACGGTCGGAAAGAGCCCGCTTAATGAGTTTAGAGCCTCTTCTGCATCTAACAGCCCTGCCCCGTCGGCAGCGTAACCCGGGTCAGACGGGTGGCTGTTGGTGAGACGACCATCAATCAGCCAGGCCCGGAATTGCGAGGGAGTGATGCTCCCGGCCCCCTTCATCAACGCATAAACGCCGGTGACATGGGGCGCCGCCATGGAACTGCCTGACAGGTACGCGTAGCCGTCGGACAGGGCCCCTGAGGCCGAAACTTTTCCATAGGCGTTGTAAATGCCCTCGTTAAGGGAGCCCCCCGGCGCCAGTAAATCCACCGATTGACCATAGTTCGAGTACCCGGCCCGGGAACCCGTCTGATCCGTTGCCCCCACACCCAGTACCCGACGGTTGGCGGCGGGATAGACGGCAGAGGCATCGCCACTGTTGCCCGCTGCGGCCACCACCAGGATACCGGCGTTATAGGCCCGGTCTGTCGCCTGCTGCAATGCCGCAATCTGTGGCAAACCGCCCAGGCTCAGGTTGATAACGTCTACATCACTGCGAGCAGCCGCATGATTGATGGCTCCGATCAGGTCTGACACTGCGCCGGTTCCGTCCTCACCATCAACCGGGTCCACGCCGAGCACCCGGTAGGGCAGGATCGTTGCACCACTGGCAATACCCACCGTACCAATGGTGTTGTCCACGGCCGCAATAATTCCGGCCACATGGGTTCCGTGGAAGCTGGTGTTAACGGGATTGGCCGGTGTCAGGGGCGTGGCCGGATTACTGTCCCGCCCCGGGGTGTTGGTGTTATCGACGTCATAGGGTGCGCTGACAAAATCCAGGTCTCCGGTCGCATCAGTATTGTCTGCCAGGTCACCATGCCAGGCGCCACCGTTGTCCGGATCGCGGCTGAACATGCCGGTATCCATCACCGCAACGCCAATGCCCTGACCTAGGATGGGCGCGAGCTGCCAGGCACCTTCGATATTGATCTGGTCCAGATTCCAACGCATACCGATATCGGAATAACCAGGATTACCGTTTGGCGTAAATGCCATCGTCCCCATGAGGTAGTCCGGCTCCGCCGCCAGCCCGAACTCTTCCCGCAATCCGCGAATCCACTCGATGGTCTCAGCTCGCGTGTCACTGTTGCCCAATGTCGAGAATGCCTGGACGCCTGCCTTGCGTTTCACCTTCCATGTGTCCGGCCCAAGGGGACGGACCACGGTCATGGAGGAGCCGGCGGTAAGACCCGAAGTCGACATGCGACTCGCTATGGCAAGGTCGCCGGTGACAATGGCTTCGTTGAGGCGGAGGGGCGGCTCTGGCCATGCCACCTGCTGACTGGCGAGTGTGTTTTGCGGCGAGAGGGTCAACACATACCGAAACGGTCCACCGGTGTCGGCGGTCATCGTGATCCTATAGTCCCCACTGATCGAGACCTGACCTCCCCGGTTACAGGCATCACCGGGATGGGTTGGGACACCGTCAAGCTCAAGCGATACCTGCACATCACTCAACGACACCCCGTCGGAGGGAAAGCAATGCAAAAAATAGCGGTCACCGGCCTGAAGGAAGACCTGGTACTGGTCACTGACGTCTTCCGGATAGGCAAAGCCTGACGACCGGGTACCGCTGGTCGCGCTCAGATAGCCCCCGGTGGTTGACGGAACCATGACTGACACCGGCCCACGGCTTCCGGCCGGCCAGCGCTCACCATTGGCTCGCCACAGGCTGGCATAGTCACTATCCACACGGGCACCGGAGGCAATGTCCAGGACTCCCTGAACCCCGGTCCCCCCGCCGGAGGACGAACCACTTCCACCACCGCCGCCCCCGCCACAGCCTGTCAGTGCCAGGCCAACTCCAATTACCAGCGTTCCCAGGGCCGCCATCCACATCCGTTCAGACATATCAATTCCGTCAGTAAGCTCAGGCCCGGAGGCTACAGTGCATGATCGTGCAAGCGTGGCACGGACAAGCGCCATGCACCTTAACCTGAGTAAAGATTCTAGATGAAAATCGCTAACGGGAAATATAGCAGGAAGGAGTAACCCGGGATGAGAGACAGGGCACCTTCGGGCGCCCTGTCCTGATTGAAGTCAGATCCTGACAGAACGTCCGATTAATCGCTGACCTTCAATACCACCTTGCCAGTTGCGGTGCGGCCGGTGAGAGCGGCCAGCGCGTTTACATAGTCCTCAAAGGCAAACACTTCGCTGACCTTGGGCTTGATCTTGCCCTCGCCATACATCTGGAACAGCTCCTTCATGTTCTGTACGTGGTTCTGCGGCTCTTTCTGGGTGAAGGCGCCCCAAAACACACCGACCACAGCGCAGCTCTTGAGCAGGGCCAGGTTGGCGGGAATTTTCGGGATATCACCCGCGGCGAAACCAATGATCAGGTGACGACCGTTCCATGCCATGGCACGGAGGGCCTGTTCAGTGTAATCGCCGCCGACGGGGTCATAGATAACATCGACCCCCTTGCCGCCGGTCATGTCCTTGATAACGTCTTTCAATGGCTTGTCGGTGTTGCTGTAATTAAGCAGCTCATCCGCACCGGCTTCTTTTGCCACCTGCAGCTTGGCATCGGTACTGGCCGCTGCAATCACATGGGCACCCATGGCCTTGCCCAGTTCAACCGCTGCCAGACCGACACCGCCACTGGCGCCCAGCACCAGCAGGGTCTCCCCCGGCTGAATGTTCGCCCGCTGCTTGAGCGCGTGGTATGACGTGCCGTACACCATGGTAAAGGCGGCGCCTTCCTCGTCGCTCATACCTTCTGCCAGCGGCAGCAGACGGTTTTCTTCCACCAGCATTTCCTCGGCGAAGGCACCGTAGCCGGTCATGCCAATTACACGGTCCCCCACCTTGAAGCGGGTCACCTTGTCACCAACTGCAAGCACTTCACCGGCCATCTCACCACCCGGAGAAAAAGGCATTTCGGGCTTGATCTGATACTTGCCCTCGATAATCAGGGTATCGGGAAAGTTCAGACCCGCCGCTTTAACCTTGACCTTGACCTGACTGCCGGTGGGCTCGGGGGATTCGATATCCTCGATCACCAGCTTTTCTGCCGGGCCGTACTCCTTGCAGAGAATTGCACGCATCTTATTGCTCCGATTCTGTATCCGGGTTGGATGTTGTTGGTTATTAGGGACAACGGATCAAGCTACCCGGTCGCCGGGGCCGAATCAAATAAACCTGCCTAATGGAAAAATATCACCCACGCTGATACCGCGATGCCTGGACGGCGGATGTCTGAGCGCTTGCATGGCCTGAAATCCAATCCTGAGGTATCATTGCGCCCCCTTAACCATTGCTCAGAATCCGTCCACCCTGAGGCACCCCATGCTCGAAAAGTTGTTCAAGCTGCAGGCTCATGGCACCACTGTTAAACGGGAAGTGATCGCCGGCATTACCACCTTCCTGACCATGGCCTACATTGTCGTGGTTAATCCCGGGATGCTCTCCACCACCGGCATGGACTTCGGCGCAGTTTTCGTGGCCACCTGCCTGGCTGCGGTTATCGGTACGCTGATCATGGGTCTGTGGGCCAACTATCCGATTGCGCTGGCGCCAGGTATGGGGCTCAATGCGTTCTTCTCCTTCACCGTTGTCGGCAGCATGGGCTATAGCTGGCAGGTAGCCCTGGGTGCCGTGTTCCTCTCGGGAGTACTATTTTTCCTGTTGAGTGTGTTCAAAGTACGGGAATGGATCATTAACAGCATTCCCGTTTCCCTGCGCTTTGGCATCTCCGCAGGTATCGGGTTTTTCCTGGCGTTCATTGCCCTCAAAAGCGCCGGCGTAGTAGAGGCGGACGCCGCTACCCTGGTATCCCTCGGCAGTATCAAAACGCCGGAAGTCATCCTGTTCTTTGCAGGTTTCGCGGCAATCTGCGCCATGGCTTACCGCAACATCACTGGCGCGGTCATGATTGGCATACTGGCGGTTACCCTGGTTGCCATCATGCTGGGGATGGTTCAATACAAGGGACTGATCTCTGCGCCGCCCAGTATCACGCCAACGCTGCTGCAGCTTGATATCGCTGGCGCCTTCAACGTAGGCATGATTTCCATCATCTTCGCTTTCCTGTTTGTCGATCTTTTCGATACCGCCGGCACCCTGGTCGGCGCTGCCCAGCGGGGCGGACTGCTGGATAAGGATGGCAGACTGCCACGTCTGGGGCGCGCCCTGATGTCAGACTCCGTCGCCACCATGTCGGGCGCTGCCCTGGGCACCTCCACCACCACCAGTTACGTGGAATCCACTGCGGGGATTGTCGCCGGCGGTCGTACCGGCCTGACCGCCGTAGTGGTCGCGGTACTGTTTCTGGCGTGTCTTCTGTTTTCCCCGATCGCGGCGATCATCCCTTCCTACGCCACAGCACCGGCGTTGCTGTATGTCGCCGTGCTGATGACCGCCGGCCTCAAGCTGATCGACTGGGAAGACGTGACAGAGGCGGCGCCCGCTGTGGTAACGGCGCTGATGATGCCGCTGACTTTTTCCATCGCTGATGGCATAGCCTCCGGGTTTGTCACTTATGTCGCACTCAAGGCACTGAGCGGACGCTGGGCTCACCTCAATATCAGTGTTGTACTGATCGCCGTGATCTTTGTGCTGAAATTCATTTTTATCGACTCCTGAGGGTGCCAGAGATTCGCTATGGACTACTTTTCAGAAAGCATTAAAAAAGCCATTCGCACGGTTCCGGACTGGCCGAAACCCGGCGTTTCTTTCCGCGATATCACTACCGTGCTGCAGGACCGCACCGCATTCCGCAAGCTGGTGGACGCATTTGTACACCGCTACCACGACCGGAAAATCGATGCCGTTGCTGCCATCGACGCCCGCGGTTTCATTATCGGTGCGCCGCTGGCCTATGAACTCAACGCAGGGCTGGTACTGGTGCGGAAAAAGGGTAAATTGCCCTTTGATACGCTGGTGGAAGACTACGAACTGGAATACGGTACCGCGTCAGTGGAGCTGCACAAGGACGCCCTTCAGCCCGGTGACAAGGTGGTGCTGGTCGATGACCTGATCGCTACCGGTGGTACCATGCTGGCGGCGAGCCGGCTGATCCGGCAGATCGGTGCAGAGATTGTGGAAGTCTCTGCGATGATCGACCTGCCGGACCTGGGCGGTTCCCGCAAGCTTCGGGACGAAGGCCTGAACGTCTATACCGTCTGCGAGTTTGAAGACGACTAAGCCAGGAGGCACCATGAACTTTCAATTTCACTGGCACGACGGTTGTTCAATCGACTGGGTACCGGGCAAGGTCGTCTGCGTGGGACGAAATTATGCTGCCCACGCCGACGAACTGAACAATCCGGTACCGGATACGCCACTGCTGTTTATGAAGCCGGCTACCACATTGGTGCCGCTGTCGGATCCTATCCGAATACCGCAGCATCAGGGGGAAGTTCACTTTGAGACAGAACTTGCCGTGCTGGTGGGCCAGACCCTCAGCAACGCCAGTGCGCAACAGGTGCGTAATGCGATTGCCGGCGTCGGCCTGGCACTGGATCTGACCCTGCGGGATCTGCAGTCTCAGCTAAAGGCGGATGGGCACCCCTGGGAGCGGGCAAAAGCCTTTGACGGCGCCTGCCCTTTATCCGGTTTCATCCCCCTGCAGGAAAGTGATGACCTACGGGATCTCACCTTCTCCCTGTCCATTGACGGAGAACGGCGCCAGTCAGGTCAGACTCGCGATATGATCGTTCCGGTGGTGGATCTGCTTATGCATATCTCACAGACGTTCACTCTGCAGACCGGCGATGTGGTGCTGACCGGCACACCAGCGGGAGTCGGAGCGCTGCGTAGCGACCAAACACTGACGCTGGACCTCGAGGGCAGGATCCGGCTGACCACCCACATCCTTTAGGTTACCGCCAGGCGGACTCACATCAGTCCGGCCAGCCTCCGGCCCGTCAGAAACTCTGAACCGTATGGATCTTCCTGGCATCGAGGTAGCGTTTGGCTTCGCTCAACTGTTCTCTGCCACGGGCATGAACCGCCACCACATACTGGCCTTTACGCAGCGCTGACCGCGCCTTTTGCGTATAAAGAGTATGATCCGGCCGGATTGTGAAGAGCCCGCCTAGCATCATTCCCGCGACCCCACCAAATACGACAAAAATTGGACCGGCCCAGGTCGGATTCTGCGCGATGAAAGGGATGCCGGATGCCAGCAGAATCAGGAACAGTACCAGTCCGCCACCCATACCTGCCAGCCCGAGCCACAGGTGTGAACGAATAGCCGTACGCCAGATTCCCTGGTCTTCCGGTTCAAGCAGAGTGCCGGGATGGGCTTCATCGGGGCGGATAATACGAACCTGATCGCGACTCAGGCTGGTGGACCGGCAGAGATCCTCGACCACTTTCTCGGCTTCGGTCTCGGTCGTGCATTCAGCCGCAAGTTTGTGATCAGCGACCTCACCGGACAAATGCATGGTGGTTTTCATGGCAGCCCCCTCTCACTGTGATGGCTGTTTCCACCGCAACTCAGCGGTGTCTTTCTGCCAGTCTAGCGAAGGAAATGCCCGGAAAGCACGGCGCTACCAAGATGTAATAGTACGGCCATATAAGAGGTAGGGGCGCGCGTGCAGGCGAAGCGCCGGCACGCGTATAGAAAAGCGTGATCAGGCCGCCACTTAACCGGCGGTCAGGGCCTCTACCCAACGGGGCACGCCGGTACTCGCAGATTCACGAAACAACCGGGCATGGGTCATGGTCTGTACCTCGCCGGGGTCAATCACGGTGACGGGAACGTCCATATCCACCAGTTCCACCAGTCCGGCAGCAGGATAGACCTGAAGGGACGTCCCCACCACCAGCAGATGATCCGCCAGCGGGACAACTTCTGCTGCCTGCTCGATCATGGGCACGGCTTCGCCAAACCAGACAATATGAGGCCGAAGCTGGGTACCTCGCTCACAGGTATCGCCGAGGCAGATATCTTCGTAACCCCGCTCGTACACCAGATGGGGATGGCCGGAACTGCGTACCCTGGTCAGCTCGCCATGCAGGTGAATGACGTTAGTGGACCCGGCCCTTTCATGGAGGTTATCTACGTTCTGGGTAATGATCGTTACCCGGTGGGTCTGTTCCAGCCGGGCCAGCGCCCGATGGGCGGCGTTGGGCTCAACGTCTTTCAGTTGCCGGCGACGCTGGTTATAGAAGTCCAGCACCAGCTCCGGATTGCGCGCAAAAGCCTC
>CAZHAY010000016.1:24467-35879 GCA_964530545.1 uncultured Marinobacter sp. | reverse complement strand
ATAAAGCCCAGCGACATCAGCCCTACCGTAATAAAGGTGATACCCAGACCACGCAAGCCAGGAGGGACGTCACTGTACTTCAGCTTTTCACGGATACCGGCCAGCGCCAGAATAGCCAGCGCCCAGCCCACGCCTGCGCCAAAGCCGTATACCACACTTTCACCGAAGGTGTAGTCACGCTCGACCATAAACAGGGCGGCCCCGAGAATCGCGCAATTTACCGTAATCAGAGGCAGGAATACCCCCAGCGCCGAATACAACGCCGGGATATATTTATCCAGCACCATTTCCATAATCTGAACAATGGCTGCAATAACACCAATGTAGGTGATCAGGCCCAGGAAACTCAGGTCGACATTGGGCAGTCCCGCCCAGCCAAGAGCTCCCTCCCGCAGAATGTGGTTATACAGAAGGTTGTTGACCGGCACGGTGAGGGTCAGCACCACCACTACAGCGATGCCAAGGCCAACCGCCGCCTCAATCTTTTTGGAGATTGCCAGAAACGTACACATGCCCAAAAAGAAGGCCAGTGCCATGTTCTCAACAAAGACGGCCTTCATCAGCAGACTGAGATAATGCTCCATCAGAAGGCCTCCCGGATTGAGTGCCGCGACATTTTGTAGTCAGGCTCTTCTACCTGCTCCGGTTTCCAGACCCGCAGGCCCCAGATCGCAAGCCCGATAATGAAAAACGCGCTCGGTGGCAGCAGCAGGAGTCCATTTGGCACGTACCACCCGCCATCATTGATGGTAGGCATCAGAGTAACGCCGAAGAGCGACCCGGAGCCAAGCAGTTCCCGGAAAAACGCCACGAAGATCAGCATGACGGAATAGCCCAGGCCATTACCGATACCATCGAGGAAGCTGAGCACCGGCGGGTTATTCATGGCAAACCCTTCGGCCCGACCCATCACAATACAGTTGGTGATGATCAGACCCACGAACACCGAGAGCTGCTTCGAGATCTCATAGGCGTAGGCTTTGAGGATCTGGTCTACCACAATGACCAGCGATGCGATGATCGTCATCTGCACGATGATGCGGATGCTGCCGGGTATCTGGGTTCTTACCAGCGACACCGCCATGCTGGAAAAAGCCGTTACGGCGGTCACCGCCAGGCACATAACCAGCGTCACGGACATACTGGTCGTTACCGCCAACGCCGAACAGATACCGAGAATTTGCAGGGCAATGGGGTTGTTGTTAATGATCGGTTCGAAGAGAACCTGCTTGACTGTAACACCGGTCATGATCAGACCTCCCCTTCACGAAGTTTTTGCAGGAACGGAGCGAACCCGTCATTACCCATCCAGTAATTGACAAGATTCTCGACGCCCCGACTGGTCAATGTGGATCCAGACAGCGCGTCGACCTTATGCTCTCTGTCACGGGCATCCACACTGACACCGCCCTTGATTAACCGGATCTGAGGCTCGGTCCGGTCGTCATCATACAGTTCCTTACCGACCCACTGCTGCTTCCACCGCGGGTTGTCCACCTCCCCTCCCAGCCCTGGAGTCTCGGCATGGGCATAAAACCCAAGCCCCTCAATCGTGTTCAGGTCGCCTTCCAGCGAGACAAAACCGTACAGAGTGGACCACAAGCCATACCCGTGAATCGGCAGGACAACCCTGACCAGTTCGTCGTTCTCACGCAGGGTATAGATCTTTGCCACATCCGGGCGCCGCTTGATACCGGCAATATCCTCTTTTGAGGAGAGCGTGGTGGACATCTGCGGGTCCGAGGCGGCCCGGTACATATCATATTTCATGGGATCATCGACCCCCACCACAGACGGCGCCACAAACTCGCCCGAATCGAGGTCTACCAGATGCACCTCAAAACTTTCGAAGACCTGCTCGATATCGTTGACCGTCATGCCCGGCACCAGCATTCCCGCAGCTTCCAGGATGTTGGTCTTGATATCCAGATTCTGGTTCTGAATCTGGGCCGGACGGAGCATAACCGCAGCCGTGGAAACGACGACTGAGAAAAACACACTAAGGACCAGAGCCACCAACAGGGTTCTGGCGACCGTATCTTTAGATTGAGCCACGGGCAAGCCTCCGTTTGATGTTGGCCTGAACCACGTAGTGATCCATCAGCGGTGCGAACAGGTTGGCGAACAGAATTGCCAGCATGATCCCTTCCGGGAACGCCGGGTTAATCACGCGGATCAGCACAGTCATAACGCCTACGAGGATGCCGAAACACCAGCGACCAGTGTTGGTCATGGCGGCGGATACGGGATCTGTTGCCATAAACAGCATACCAAAGGCGAAACCACCCATGACCAGATGCCAGTGGGGACCGACTTCAAAGAACGGGTTGGTTTCAGACCCAATCACGTTAAACATTAGCGTGGTGGCAATCATGCCCACCATCACCCCGCCGACAACTCGCCAGGAAGCAATCTTCATGATCACCAGTGCCAGACCACCGATGCCCACGGCCAGGGTTGACGTTTCGCCAACGGAGCCCTGGATGGTTCCCACAAACGCATTCATCCAGCCGATGCTCTGTTCCAGCGCCTCGAGGCCACCGGTTGCTGCCAGACTCAGGGCGGTGGCGCCAGAAAACCCGTCAATCGCGGTCCAGACGGTGTCGCCGGAAATCTGGGCCGGATAGGCAAAGTACAGGAACGCGCGACCCGTCAGGGCCGGGTTCAGGAAGTTCTTACCGGTTCCGCCAAAAACCTCTTTACCGATCACCACGCCGAACGTAATACCCAATGCCACCTGCCACAGGGGGATGGTGGGCGGGCAAATCAGTGCAAACAGGACGGATGTGACAAAGAAGCCTTCGTTCACCTCATGCCGGCGCACGGTGGCAAACAGAACCTCCCAGAAGCCGCCGACCACAAAGGTGACGAAATAGATGGGCAGGAAGTAAGCCATGCCGTATACGAAGTTATCCCAGACCCCGGCACCGGCTCCGGTGACCGCAAGTGCCTGGATAAAGGCCGTACGCAGCCCGCCGTCACCTACCAGAGCATCCGGATTCTGGGTCAGGAAGCTGTTGGCCTGGTAACCGATGTTCCACATGCCGAAGAACATGGCCGGGAAGGTACATAGCCACACCGTGATCATGATGCGTTTGAGATCAATGCCATCACGAACGTGGGCCGTGGTCAGGGTCACGCTTTTAGGCGTGTAGAAAATCGTATCAACGGCTTCGTACAGCGCATACCAGCGCTCATACTTGCCGCCCTTATCAAAGTGATGCTCGATGCCGTCGAGAAACTGTCGGATTGCCATCGGTTAGCCCTCGATCTCGATTCGGGTCAGGTTCTCACGGAGAATCGGACCATATTCATATTTCCCCGGACACACAAAGGTGCACAGAGCCAGGTCTTCTTCGTCCAACTCAAGGGCGCCGAGCTTCTGTGCCTGTTCGGTGTCGCCCACAATCAGCGTACGTAAAAGCTGAGTTGGCAGAATATCCAGCGGCATGATGTGTTCGTAGGAACCCACCGGCACCATTGCCCGTTCACTGCCGTTGGTGGTCGTAGTGAAGTCGAACTTTTTGCTGCGGGTAAATTTCGACAGGTAGATATTCAGTACCGAAAACTTATTGGTCCCCGGTGACAGCCACCCCATAAAGTGGCGCTTGTGCCCTTCTTCCAGCACCGACACCTGGTTAGCGTAACGCCCCAGGTAAGCGCAGGGCCCGGTACCACGGCGGCCTCCGAAGACCGATCCTGAAATCGGGCGAACCTCGCAGTCGGTGGCAACTTCACCTTCGAGCAGCTCGTCAAGGCTGGCGCCCAGCCGGGTCCGTACCAGGCGGGGACTGGTTGACTTGGGCCCGCCAATCGCCACCACCCGCTCCACAGGCAGCTCACCGGTTTCGAACAGTTTCGTGATCGCGATAACGTCCTGGTATCCGATCGACCAGACCGTCTTGTTCAGAGATACCGGATCCAGATAGTGAATATGGGTACCAACGTTGCCCGCCGGATGCACACCGTCAAACTGCTCGACCTGAACCGCATCGTTACCCGGTACAGGAACGTTGGAGCCAGGGCGGCCGGTTACGAAAACCTTGCCATTGGTGAGCTTGGTGAGCAGCTGCAGACCCTTCTCGAAGGCCTCAGCCTGTTCCCTGATGATGACAACCGGATCCGCTGCCAGCGGGTTGGTGTCCATGACTGAGACGAAGATGGAGTGCGGGGTACTGTCGATGGCAGGGACCTTACTGAACGGACGCGTGCGAAATGCCGTCCACAAGCCTGACTCTACCAGGTTATCGACAATCTGCTGTCGCGTCAGCGAACCCAGGTCGGCTTCGCTGTACTGTGCGAACGTTTCGGCATCGTCACCGTCGATTTCGATGACGACAGACTGAAACACCCGCCGCTCACCGCGGTTTACCTCTTTTACAACACCGGCTGCCGGTGAGGTATAGCGAATGCCCTGGCTCTTCTTGTCCGTAAACAGTAGCGACCCGCGCTTGACACGGTCTCCCTCTTTCACTTCCATCGTCGGCTTCATGCCGTTGTAATCAAAACCGATCAGCGCGACGTGGCGTATCGGCTTCCCTTCTGAGATGGACTGTTCAGGAGCGCCGCTGATGGGAAGATCCAGGCCTTTTTTAATTTTGATCATTAGCCTCGTCCAATCAGGAACTTTGAAAAGTGTTGTCACGTCTGCCCTTCGACGCTGTTCCCCAACGTTCCAGGCGGTGCTGTACAGCCCGGATGATGGCTGACCGCGCCGGCATTGCACACGGTCTACAGTCAGTGTTCAGGGAAAGCGACTAAAACGGGTGCCAGACGTACCCAAAATCGCGCCAATTATAGAGATTAAGGAAACCTATTTCTACCGGTAACCTGAATCGGAAAGGGGGTTTCTCCCGCTTCTCGCTATAGTTGCGAACAGGTGTCAACGGGAGCCGTGCGTTTTACCAGGCATTAAAAACCCCCGGGAACCTTACGGTTGCCGGGGGCAGATCAGCAGCGCCAGATCAGTCGCAGAGCGCCCGGGCCCACTCCCGTGAGCGCTTGGGAAAGATCGGATGGGTGATACCAGCCATCTGATTAACACAACGGATGACCTGGGCGCTGTAACCAAACTCGTTGTCGTACCAGACGTACAGAATCAGCCGCTTACCATTGGCGATTGTCGCCTGGGCGTCCACGACACCGGCATGACGGGAGCCCACAAAGTCCGTGGAGACCACTTCCGGCGAGTTAACGAAGTCAATCTGCTTCTGTAACTCGGAATGCAGCGCCATCTCACGCAGGTAGTTGTTGGCGCTGTCGACGGTAACGTCTTTCTCCAGGTTCAGGTTAAGAATCGCCATGGACACGTTCGGTGTCGGCACCCGGATGGCGTTGCCACTGAGCTTGCCTTTCAGCTCCGGCAGGGCCTTGGAGACGGCCTTGGCTGCACCGGTCTCCGTGATCACCATGTTCAGCGGGGCGCTGCGACCACGACGACTGCCCTTGTGGTAGTTGTCGATCAGGTTCTGGTCGTTGGTGTAGGAGTGCACGGTTTCCACGTGCCCATCAACAATGGTGTACTCATCGTGAATGGCCTTGAGCACCGGAGTGATGGCGTTGGTGGTACAGGAGGCCGCGGACAGAATGCGGTCATCTTCGGTGATGGTATCGTTGTTGATACCGTACACGATGTTCTTGATGTCGCCCTTACCCGGCGCGGTCAGAATCACGCGGCTGACCCCCTTGGATTTCAGGTGCAGGCCAAGCCCTTCTTCATCACGCCACCTACCGGTGTTATCGATCACGATGGCGTTATTGATGCCGTACCCGGTGTAGTCCACCTTGTCTGGCCCGTCGGAATAGATCACCTTGATGAAGTTACCGTTGGCAATCAGTGCAGAGTTCTTTTCGTCAACCGAGATGGTGCCATTGAACGGGCCGTGGACAGAGTCACGACGCAGCAGGCTGGCCCGCTTTTCCAGGTCATTCTCAGCGCCGCCCTGGCGGACCACAATGGCCCGCAGGCGCAGGTTGTTACCGCCGCCGGCTTTCTCAATCAGAATACGCGCCAGCAGACGACCGATACGGCCGAAGCCGTACAGAACCACATCCTTGGTGTCGCCATTGGCATTGTTCTCAGCGTCTGACCGGTGCTGACCCACAATCGGGCCAATCTCTTCCCGCAGGAAATCTTCCAGTGAACGGCCATTGCCTTCGGACTTGAACTTGATGGCCAGCTTGCCAATATCCACATGGGCCTGTCCCAGTTCCAGCCGGTCCATGACTTCCAGCAGGGGCAGCGTGTCGTGTACGGACAGCTCACTCTCTTCCACCTGACGGACGAACCGGTGGGCGCGAAGGATGCCAATCACCGACTGATTGATGATGGCACGGCCGTAAACTGACGTTACCACGTTATTCTTGCGGTAAAGACGGCCGATCAGGGGAATCATGGCTTCTGCGGTTGATTCCCGCTCAGTCCAGTTGGACAGGTGCTGGTTGATCTGTTCGTGACTCACGCTAGAACCTCTGCAAGTTGGCACTCGAAAAATCGGGTGCATATTATCCAATTTATAACCCGTAATCGCAAACCACACCTCCGGTACGGATGCGCCCGGAGACCTGTACGACCTGCTTCGGTTACAGGAAGCCTCGGCCGCGCAGACCCGGAGGCAGACCCACTAAAACCACCCTCTTTACCATGCTGTCATGACACTGGCAGCGGTCATGGCTAGAATACCCCCCTTCTCAAACGGGTCGCCAGCGTAAAAGAGGGGCCTGATACTTACAGTCCGTTCATGATCTGAACGTCGCCAAATCCGAGCAGATGCCAGGAGCTGACCACCCCGATGAAACCGGGCACCCGACATTCTTCGTTAGCCGAGTTCATTCCCAACCCTCCTGTCCGCGCCGGTGATCACCGCGTCTGGGACCACCTGCACGGCAGCGCCGACGCACTGGCAATCAGCGAGACCGCCCGGGCCACTGATGGCCTGACCCTGGTGGTCACCCGCAATACCGAGGAAGCCAACCGGCTGGAACAGGCGGTACGGTTTTATCTGGACCTGCCAGCGGACCAGGACGAAGACGCAATCACCGCGGATGGCCTGGAACTGCTCTCGCTGCCGGACTGGGAAACGCTCCCGTACGATCTGTTTTCGCCTCATCAGGATATCGTCTCCCGGCGCATCCGTGCGCTGCACCGCCTGCCCCGGACCCGGCACGCCATTCTGATCGTGCCTGCACGGACCCTGATGCACCGGTTGCCACCGGTTTCCTATCTGCAGGGCAACACCCTGATGCTTGAGACCGGGCAGACGCTGGATTCCGCCCAGTGGCGGCTGCAACTGGAAGCCGCCGGTTACCGCCATACGGAAAACGTCTACGAACACGGCGAGTATGCCGTGCGCGGCGCGATTGTCGACATTTACCCCATGGGCGCGGCCCTGCCCTACCGCATCGACCTGTTTGATAATGAAGTCGAAACCCTGCGCACCTTTGACCCGGAAACCCAGCGTTCACTGGACCGTATTGAACGGATTGAGCTGCTGCCCGCGTATGAGTTTCCCTGGAGCAAGGAGGCCCGCTCCGGATTCCGTAACCGGTGGTTTGAACACTTTCCCAACGCCGACCGCAGCGCGCCGGTCTATCAGGATGTAGCCCAGGGCATCACGCCGGCCGGCATCGAATACTATCTGCCACTGTTTTTTGATGAGACCGCCACGCTGTTCGATTATTTGCCCGGTGAAACCCTGGTGTTCACGGCCGAAGGGCTGGACGAGGCCGTGGAGGTGTTTCAGCAGGATACCGCCCATCGTTACGAAGAACGCCGGCACGACCGCCTGCGCCCCATCGTGCCCCCTGGCAACCTGTTCCTGAGAACCGACGAGCTGTTTGGTCTGCTGCGCCAGCGCCCCCGGATCACCCTGACCCAGGGGGAAACCAGCCGGTCGGGGCAAGGCATTACGTCGTTACATACCGAAGCCCTTCCTGACGTTTCCATGGATGGCCGCGCCAGTGACCCGGCGGCACGACTGCGCCGGTTTGTTGATGAGTTTGAGGGCCGCATACTGATCTGTACCGAGTCCTCCGGACGCCGGGAAGCCCTGCGGGAAAACCTGTCAGAAAACCAGCTTACGGTGGATGGCGTTGAGGGCTGGCAGGACTTTCTCGATTCCGACGTCCGCCTGGGGATTACCATCGCGCCGCTGGAGCCCGGTCTGCTGCTGCCTCGGCAAGGTCTCGCGCTGATCACCGAACCCCTGCTGTTCGGCGAGCGGGTACTGCAACGCCGGCGTCAGGGCAAAGCCACCGAGATCGATGATTCCGGCTACCGGGACCTGTCCGAGCTGCGCGTCGGTTCGCCGGTCGTCCATGTGGATCATGGCGTTGGCCGTTACCAGGGGCTGGAAACCATTACAGTGGATGGTGATGCCAACGAGTTCCTGACCCTCGAGTACGCCGGTGGCTCAAAGCTTTACGTGCCCGTGTCCAGCCTTCACCTGATTTCCCGCTACGCCGGTTCCGATACCGAACACGCACCGCTGCACAAACTGGGCACGGATCGCTGGAACAACGCCAAACAGAAAGCCCTCGAAAAAATCCGCGACACCGCCGCCGAACTGCTGGACGTCTACGCCCGCAGGGAGGCCCGCCAGGGTTTCCAGTTCAGCGATCCACAGGAAGCCTATCGCCACTTTGCAGCGGGCTTCCCATTTGAAGAAACCCCGGATCAGCTGGCGGCTATCGAACGGGTGATCGAAGACATGACCGGCGAGCGCCCCATGGACCGCCTGGTGTGCGGCGATGTGGGCTTCGGCAAGACCGAAGTCGCCATGCGAGCCGCCTTTATCGCCACCTGGTCCGGCAAACAGGTGGCGGTGCTGGTGCCAACGACCCTGCTGGCGCAGCAGCATTACGAGTCATTCCGGGACCGTTTCTCCGACACACCGGTCACCATCGAATTGCTGTCCCGCTTCCGGAGTACCGGCGAAACCCGCACTGCCATTGAGCGCATTGAGAATGGTCAGGCCGATATCGTGATCGGCACCCACAAGCTGCTGCAGGGCGATATCCGCTTCAAAAACCTGGGCCTGGTCATTATCGATGAAGAGCATCGCTTCGGCGTCGGCCAGAAGGAAAAGTTCAAGGCCCTTCGCGCCGAGGTGGACATGCTGACCCTGACTGCGACCCCAATTCCGCGCACCCTGAACATGGCCATGGGCCACCTGCGGGATCTGTCCATTATCGCCACGCCACCGGCCCGCCGGCTGTCGGTAAAAACCTTCGTGCGGCAGAAGGACAAGGCCATGGTCAAGGAAGCCATCCTGCGGGAGATTCTGCGGGGCGGTCAGGTGTATTTCCTGCACAACGACGTCTCAAGCATCCAGAAAGTCGCTGAGGATCTGCGCACACTGGTTCCTGAAGCCCGCGTTGGCGTCGCCCATGGCCAGATGCGGGAGCGGGAACTGGAACAGATCATGTCGGACTTCTACCACAAGCGCTTCAATGTGCTGGTGTGCACCACGATTATTGAGACCGGTATCGACGTTCCCAGCGCCAACACCATTATTATTGAACGTGCTGATAAGCTCGGTCTGGCACAACTTCATCAGCTCCGGGGACGTGTGGGGCGCTCCCATCACCAGGCCTATGCCTATCTGCTGACACCGCCGCCGAAGGCGATGACCGCCGATGCCCGCAAGCGGCTGGAGGCCATTTCTGAAGCCCAGGACCTGGGTGCCGGCTTTATGCTGGCCACCCATGACCTGGAAATCCGCGGCGCCGGTGAGCTGCTCGGGGACGAACAGAGCGGCCAGATTGAAAGCATCGGCTTTACCCTTTACATGCAACTGCTGGAAGAAGCGGTTGAGGCCATCCGTGACGGTCGTACGCCCAACGCCGAGTTGCCGTTAAAACACGGCACAGAGATGAACCTGCGGATACCGGCGCTGATTCCCGACGATTACCTGCCGGACGTCCACAACCGGCTGATGCTGTACAAGCGTATCGCCAGTGTGAAAACCGAGGAGGAGCTCAAGGAGCTGCAGGTGGAAATGATCGACCGCTTCGGGCTACTGCCCCAGCCGGCGAAAAACCTGATCCGCCAGGCCAGCCTGCGGCTGCGGGCGGAAACCCTGGGCATCGTTAAAGTGGATACCGGCCGGGAATGGCTGAAACTGGAGTTTGGTAGCAACGCTAACGTTGACCCGCTCATTCTGGTTCAGAAGGTACAACAGGCCCCCGATCAGTACCGGCTTGAAGGGGCAAATACCTTCAGTGTGCGGCTGAAAGAGGACACAACCGATGGTAAACTCGACGCCATCTCGGCGGCACTCGCGGAACTGGCAGCCTGAACCGATAGCGGTACAGCCCCGGGAGGATAAGGAGACAACCGGCCCAACGGCCGTTGTTGGCGATTCCGATGAACGGATCAGGAGACATCCCTTGTACAAACCCGCCTTTACTTTCGCCAGTCGGGGGCTCGCTGCCCTGGCTCTGCTGGCGCTTCTGTCAACAACGGCTTTTGCCCAGGACCGCTACCGCGCGGAGGTGGTTGTGCTGGAGCGTCTGGCCGACCCGCTGCTGCAGGAAAACATGGCCGGTAAGATGCCGGAGCCGGTCAGCGGCCACAAACGCCTGTGGGTGGTGGACGAAGCGGGTAACCGGAGTTCAGACCTCAACCTGACCAGTAACCTGACCCTCAATAACTCAACGGCACGGCTGGAAAACAGCGGTAAGTATCGCGTCCTGATGAGAACCGGCTGGATTCAGGAATTTCCGCAGAACTACAACGGTGCACCGCTGGCCATAGAGCTGGGCGACTACCTCAGTGCCGCCGGCCATCGCGCCATTGAAGGCACCATTGAAATCAACCGCCGCCGCTTTTTGCTGGTGACGGTGAACCTGAATCACTGGCAGGAAACCGATGGCGCAAACCACCGCCCGGCCCGGTCCTTCTCAGCCTCAGATGAGTCCGACAGCGAGGCCCGGTCTGATCACAGGACCGATCCGGATGCCCCCATTAATGCCAGCTTCGGTGACATAAGCTATAACAGGGCGGGCAAGGAGCTGATTACCTGGATCCGCGAAACCCGCCGTATGCGCAGCAAGGAAATCCACTTTTTGGACTCCCCTACCATCGGCGTGCTGCTCTACTTCCAGCCTCTCAACTAGGGTTTTCGATCCGGGCTTTCGTTTAAGGACTTGCCACCGCCGCCCGGCACGGAACCTTTCGGGCGGCGGCTGATCGACGAAAGCAGTCGAAAGAAACGAGTCAGACTTATAGCGCAGGAATTACTTCTTCAAGCACGGCCCTGACGCTGCTCATGCCCTCAGCCAGGGCCTGGGCGATCTCTTCCATGGTAATAATATGGTCCGACTTACCCGCCGCCCAGTTGACGGACAAGGCCAGACAGGCGTACGGCAACCCCAGCTCAGCCGCCAGCGCGGCTTCCGGCATTCCGGTCA
>CAZHAY010000016.1:0-24367 GCA_964530545.1 uncultured Marinobacter sp. | reverse complement strand
CAGGCGTACGGCAACCCCAGCTCAGCCGCCAGCGCGGCTTCCGGCATTCCGGTCATTCCCACCAGGTCACAGCCGTCACGCTCCATCCGGATCACCTCTGCGGCTGTCTCCAGTCTCGGCCCCTGGGTTGCCCCATACACGCCGTAGTCCACCGCCAGCACCTGTCTGCGACCCGCCGCCGCCAATAGCGCCTGGCGTAGGGTCTCGTCGTAGGGAAAGGTAAAATCGATGTGCGTTACGCCGTCCAGCGGGCCGGCACCGTCGGTCTGCTCAAAGTAGGTGTGGCCCCGCCCCCAGGTGTAATCGATGACCTGGTGAGGAACGGCAATTCTGGCCGGGCCCATGGCCGATGTGATGCCACCAACCGCATTCACCCCGATGACCCTGGCGGCCCCGGCTTCACGCAACGCCCAAAGGTTAGCCCGATAGTTGACCTGGTGGGGTGGAATACGGTGCGGGTGGCCATGCCGGGCCATAAACAGGACCGGGTGGCCATTAAGATCACCCCGTATAACCGGTCCTGATGGCTCACCCCAGGGCGTCGCAACCACCTGCTCTTCCTGTACGGTAAGCCCGTCAAGCTCGGTGAGGCCGGTGCCGCCGAGAATGGCAGTCTCCCCTGCTCCAGCAGAACCTGCTGCCGGCCTGGTCATGACTCGACCTCATCCCCGTGGCTGACTCTCTGGCCTGGGCCAGACTGAGCCGCCTTGCGGTTCTTATCTTCAGTAGGCTTGCTCCGGGTGCTCTTGCTACCGGTACTCTTGGTCTTCGTACTCTGGCTCTCGAAACCCGGACTCTGGTTCCAGGTGTCTTCCGGGTCCTCTTCCCCTACCAGTAGGCCCTGCTCAACCCGGACCGCATCGGCCACGTGCAATGTTTGGGTCGGCAAGGCGATCTTGGCACCATAGGACTCGATAATATCGCTGATCTGCAGCATGACGTCCTGCTTGACCTCGTGGTACTTCACCCACTGCGTGGTCTTGGTAAAGGTATAAAGCATGATATCCAGTGAATCTTCGCCGAAGCCCAGGAAGTTCACAATCATGATTCGTTGGTCGGTTTCGATCTCTTCATGGTTCTGCAGCATCGTCCGGATATCGGCGACGATGCTGGCAACCTCCTTCACATCCACATAGCGGATACGAATGGTTTCTGAAATCCGGCGGTTCTTCATCCGCGACGGGTTCTCCACCGCAATCTGGGTAAACGCGGCATTCGGGACATAAAGAGGACGCTGATCAAACGTCCGGATGGTGGTCAAGCGCCACCCGATCACCTCTACGGTGCCTTCAATATTCCTGTCCGGCGAGCGTATCCAGTCCCCCACTTTGAAGGGCCGGTCCAGATGGATGATGAAGCCGCCGAAGAAGTTTGCCAGCAGATCCTTGGCGGCGAAGCCCACCGCGATACCGCCAACGCCGCCAAAGGCGAGCACGCCAGAAATGCTGTAGCCCAGGGACTGCATCACCGTCAATGACGCTGTGATGACCACGACCGCCCTGAGCAGCTTGCTGATGGCGTTGACCGTGGTGTAATCCATCGGCCGCTTCATTTTTACCGGTGAGATCAGGATTTCTTCGGACTGTTTTATGACACCAAACAGGGTCCAGACAATGATGAAGATAAAACCCAGTTCGAGCAGCTTGTCGTTGGCGGAAAAAATCTCCGCCTCAGAATACCGGTGGGCCACTTCAGCCGCCCAATAGACACCCTGCAGCCAGACAAAGCCAATCATTGGTCGCCGCAGCGCGTGCAGCACCACGTCGTCCCAGATGTTGTCTGTCTGCTCGAACCTCCGCTCCAGCAGTAAAATGATGCGGCTCATGATGAACGCAACCGTGGCGGTGGCGAACACCAGACCAAACACCACAATCGCGACCCGCCAGCTCTGGGAAAGCATGTCCCAGTTGTCCATCCAGCTGGTCAGTACCTCTGGAGCGTCGTCCACAATGTCTCCTTTACATTACATAGTCGGAACGGTTGGTATCAGGATTCGATGGTTACCAGAGAGCCAGGAGAGAGCCGCTCGTACAACTCGATCACGTCCTGGTTACGCATGCGCACGCAACCATGAGAACGGGCTATGCCCATGGGCTCGGTATCCGGAGTGCCATGAATGTATATGAAACGTCGGAAGGTATCGACACCAGGGCCCCGGTTAATCCCCTTTTCGAGACCGCATAGCCAGATGATGCGAGACAGAATCCAGTCCCGCTGGGGATATTGCCGGGCAAGCTCCGTAGACCAGCTTTCGCCGGTCGGCCGCCGTGCCACAAACACCGTGCCTGGCGGAGCGTCGTCGCCAATCATGGCCCGGACATAATGGCGTCCGCGGGGCGTGCAGCCAGAATCCTGGGCTTCCCCTGGACCATTCAGGGCGGTAGAGACCGGCCACTCCAGTTGCTCGCCGTCGGCGCCATGCCACGTCAGCGTCTGTGCAGCAAGGCGGATAATGACCTGGGATTTCCCGGAACGGGAGAGAGAGGGAACCATCAAACCAGAGCTCCTGCCAGAATGAAATCAGGAGCAAAGGCTATCGGACACGGATAAGGGTGGCAACCGAAACCGGGTCAGGCTCAGCCCGCGGACGACTGGTGCGAGACTGTCGCTTCCGGCCGGGGCACCATCATCAGATCTGTCGCCTGCATACCGGCGGCCAGGAAGGGGATCAGCCGGGCAGCAATCTCCTGGATCGGGGTCTCGACGCCTGTCTTGGTCTGCAGGATGCCGCGCAAAGCATCGCTGGACGACATGGTAAAAGCGGTCGCCCCCAGCATGAACTGGATACGCCAGTAGCGGTCGACGGACGATAGCTGAGGCGTGGCCCGTTTGAGCAGCCCCATGAACCGGTTGAAAATATCCCGGTATTCCTCTTCCAGATATTCCCGCAGGTGCTCCTGGGACTGGGTATACGCCAGCCCTAACAGGCGCATGAAAATGGAGATACCCCGCTCATTTCGCTGGGGCATACGCACAGCGCTGCCGGTCAGGGCCCCGAGAATTTCCTCAACGGTCAGGGTACGGTCGCCCGGGCGGGCTTCCAGGTCGTCGAACTCGGCCTCGAGTGTGGCCGAGTACGGTGTCAGGAAGCGGGCAAAGACCGACTGGATCAGTGCGTTCTTGGACCCGAAGTGATAGTTAACCGCTGCCAGGTTGACACCAGCCTTACTGGTTATCATTCTGAGAGACGTTTCCGCAAAACCCCGATCAGCGAAGAGTTCCTCCGCAGCGTCGAGGATTCGGTCAACGGTATCTGACTGCGCCACGGGACCTTCCTCTAGAAAAACGAATGTTTAAAACATACGTTTCAAACGGCGATCTGTCAAGCGTTCGGAAGGTCCGGCCCCTGCCCATCCGGGTGACGAACCGGGTCTGCCGCATTAGGGCTGCCCGGTTGCGGGGCGTCAGCTTCAGCCATCGTCTCCGTTTGTTCCGCAGGGGGTGCGGTTACCGTCTCAGCGACGGCTTTCCAGCCCCGGTCTATGGCCTTCTGGTGTCCTTCGAAGTAGGCATTCTGCAAGCGCTGATAGGCCTTTTCCGCTTCCAGCATAAAGATCAGGTACAGGCGGAACTGCTCCCGCCGGGTCAGGGACGCAGCCAGGCGGCGCTGCTCGGAAAGGTGACGCAGGACGCTAAAGCGGGGTGCTGCCAGAGCCGGGTTGAACTCTGACAGTTCGTTACACTGCCAGATCAGTCCCAGCTCCCCTTCCAGGTGAGCCACGTGGCGTCGGGCGTCCCGCAACAGTTGCTGACGGTGAAAAATCAGGTCCAGATAGGACGGTGTGGAGGCATACAGCCGCCGCACAAACGGCACCCCCAGTAACAGGATGACCACAAAGGCACCGAAACCACCCCCGGCGATCCAGGCGGGCACCATCCCGGTTATACCACTGAGGAACACCAGCGCCGCCACCACGACCGACAATACCCAGGTGTCCCGGCGGCGCCGGGCCGCGCTCAGGGTATAACTGTCTGGCCAACCGGACAGGGACAGGCGGTTGAAGTCCATCAACGTAACCCGCTCGCATTGCCGCAGCAGCCGCCGCAAGCGCCGCTGATAAGACTCTGCATAGCGCCGATCCACCTCGTCGGACTCCGCGGTGCTGCCAGTGCTGGGGTCTTCCGCTGCCCCGGCGTCTGTCGCTGGCGCTCCGGTGCTGTCATCCACCATTTCGGGAACTTCTCCACCGGCGGAGGTAATCGCCGTCGGCGCCGCCTGAGAACCAACGGCAGACGCACGCCCTTCAACTTCAGGGTCTGCGGCGCGGCCAGGGCGAAGCACCGGCGCCTGCCCGGGCTCGCCGGTATCCTGTTTTAATGCGGTGGAGTCTGCCATTACTGTCAGCCGTTGGTTTACCGGTGTCCTGAATCAGCCTTTCAGCAACCGGCTCCAGGCCGGAATATCAGGTGCTATGGTTTAGTTATCGTCGGGAGAGCAGAATTCTTTAACCGGGTCCCGGCGGAAAGCCTTTTGATAGCTTACCTGCAGAGGGATACACTTGCGTGTTCCGAAATGTAACGAGGGCTTGGCATGTTTACCGGTATCGTTCAGGGTGTTGCGGTGGTGGAGTCGCTGGACGTTCGGTCAGGATTGACCACGTTTGTGATCGCGTTTCCTGAAGGCAGCGTTGACAGGGTCGCCATTGGCGCGTCCGTCGCGATCAACGGCACCTGCCTGACGGTGACAGCCCAGGATGGCAGACGGCTCTGGTTCGATGCCATGCAGGAAACCCTCAGGCTGACGACGTTGGGAAAACTGACCCAGGGTAGCCGGGTTAACTTCGAACGGGCAGCCCGTATCGGCGATGAGATTGGTGGCCATCTGTTATCCGGACATATCCACTGTACAGCAGGGGTAGTCGGCCGAGAAACGCCGGAAAACAATTGCACACTGACGTTCGAGGTACCCGGAGACTGGCAGAAATACCTGTTTCCGAAGGGTTTTATTGCGGTTAATGGCGCCAGCCTCACCATTGGCGACGTCACCGATAATCGCTTCAATGTTCATCTGATCCCCGAAACCCTTCGGGCAACCACCTTTGCCGACATTCGTGAAGGAGACCGGGTCAATATCGAGGTGGACAGCCAGACCCAGACCATTGTCGATACCCTGGCCCGCATGGGTTACGACCGCCCGCGCCCCTGAATATCCTGCTGTCAGGTTCCCGGGAGCCGGCCAGAACGCGGACCTGCACCCCGGAAAACCACGAAACGCGGCGTAGCCTGTAGTTGCTCCACGTCGGTAAAAAAACGGTGCAGGCTACGGTGATACCCAAGGTGCCGGTTGCCGACCATGAGCAACGCGCCATCTGGAGTCATACTCCCGGCGGCCTGCGCGAACAGGCGCAGGGCGATGTGATCGCCGACGGTGCCGCCCTCATGAAATGGCGGGTTCAGCAGAATGAGCCGACACGGTCCGGTCTGCTCCGGCACTCCGTCCGCATGGTAATACCGGCCCGGCGCGTCGGCCGGGATCAGGCCCGAGGCAGCCAGGTTCTTCCGGGCACTCATCACTGCCTGCGATGAGACATCTGCAAAGCTCAGCCTCAGATCCGGCCGATTGGCCAGCGCGGTGAGCCCCAGCAGCCCATTGCCGCAGGCCAGATCCAGCACCGCGGCCTGTTCCGGCAGGCGGGTGACATGAACCCGGATCAGCGGCAGGAGTTCCCGGCTACCCGGATCGATACGCTCACGGGAAAAAACCGCAGGCAGGCCCTGCAACGGCGATGGAAACCCGGCAAGAGTATAACCGCGCCATAGCCGCTCCCAACCTGCCAGGGTCGCGGTCCCGGGGCGGCATAACACCAGACGGGCTTTCTTCCTGGCCGGCAATACGGCTTCTGTCTGTACCAGCTCCTGATAGACCCGTACGGCCTGATCCGGCAAGTGCTTGATCATGCCTCCAGTCAGGATAAGCCCGCCCGGTCGCAGGACCTGATTACACCAGCGCAGCAGGAACGCGAGATAATCCAGCTGTCGCGGCACTTTCAGGATGACGGCATCGTAGCGAGGGACTTGTGGCGTCTGGTCAGCCCGGAGCGAAGCATCCAGCCACCGATCCCAGCCCATCACGGACGGACAACCCAGGCTATTCGCGGCTGCGTTTAACGCCAGTGCCCCGGTCAGCGCAGCGCTGTCGCTCACCACGTCCGGATCCAGGTGGGCCAGGCCCAGCGCCAGGGCGCCGAAGCTGTCGTCCACAACCGCAACCCGCTGACCCGGCTTGAGATGAGCCATGGCCTCAGCTACCAGCAGCTCGTCGGCTGCATCCCAGGCGAGCAGATTTCTCCCGTCCTGGTGTGGCCGCTGCAGCTTCAGGGTGACGTCGCCGGCCGCAAACAACGTATCGCTTGCGCCTGGCCCATTCACCGGGCTCGCCTCCGGCGCCGTTTTTCGTTGAATGCCTGATATACCGTAAAGCGCGAGTCCTCGGACAGAACCTCGCAGGGCCCGAGGTGCGTTTCGATCAGTTCCCGATAGGGCAGGAACCGGTTGGCCACCAGCCGAAGCTCACCCCCGGGCTCCAGGTGGTCCCTGGCCTGCTTCAAAAAGATTTCCGTCATGGACGTATCGGTGTGAACCCCGCTGTGGAACGGGGGATTGGTTACGATGGTCTGATAGCGCCCCAGACCCTCAGGCAGGCCGTCACTGGCCAGTATCTGTCCGCCGACGCCGTTGCGCTGATAGGTGTTGCGGGCGCAGAACACCGCCTGGGCCTGCACATCAACCCCATCCACGGCCCCGATATCTGCCCAACGGCTATGGAGCCAGGCCCCAATGACACCAGCGCCACACGCAAAGTCCAGTACCGAGCCTTTCACCGGCCTTTCCGCGAGGCTGTCCAGTAATCGGGCGGTTCCCTCATCCAGGCGACCATCGCTGAAAATGCCGGGCATACCGGCAACCTGCAGCCGCGTTCCGGCACGGTCGATCTGATGCCATTTCAGCCAGGACTCCGGTTCAAAAGCGGTCTCAACTTCCGGCAACCTTGCCTGCCACACCTGACAGTGACGGGCGCTGTCGACCTTGCGGGCGTCCGGTGCCAGCGTCTGAAGCTGCCGCGCGGCACCGGCGATGCCCTCCCGTTTCTCGCCCACCAGCACTAGCTGCCCGTGTGGCGAGAGCAACGAGCGCGCCAGCTCTAAATGCATGGCCAGCGCCTCACGTGCCTTGGGGACAAACACGGCCAGCGTGTCGACTGAGCTTAGATCAGACTCCGCCAGCTGATAACCAAACCGGACCGCGACACCACCGGATTGCTCCAGTCGTGCCGCGATGCCGGCATGTTCAGTGACCACCAGCGGCGACTGGCCCAGCGGTACCTCGGGCAGTTCAGCCAGCGGCAGGCCCAGCAGGCCAACGCGGCCGGCAAACAGCTCAGTATTGCGAGCCAGTGCTGCCAGCGCGTTGTGCCCATGGTCCTGGTGCCGTCCGGACGCACCTTTCGCCGTCATCTACGCGTCGGCCAGAGGTGCATGGAGGCTGCTTTGAGCCAGATCCAGCAGCTCCCGGAGGGCCACCGAGAACATGGCGTACTCCGGTTGGCGCGCGCCCTTGAGCTCCGTCAGCATATTCTGCCAGCGACGGATCAGGCTCTCATGCTGGGTCATCCAGGATTCAAGCGCCTCATCAACCTGATCCTCGCCTTCTGCCATTCTCAGTACCCCGGCGGTTAACGACCGTTGTTGCCAGTCGAGGTCCTCCCGGAAGCTCTCCCGGGCCATGGTCTGCCAATGGGACTCGGGCCGGAGCTCGGCGATAGCGCCAGCAAACCAACCCAGGTCCAGTCGTTCGCCAAGGCTGAAGTACAGGTTAGCGACGGTTATCAGCGGAATACCGGCGCTTTCCTGGACTTCGATGATGCCCAGCGCGGAATACAGGTAAGAGCTGCCGGAGACCATGGCGGCCAGGTCTGCTGGCACCCCCTGTTGCTCCAGCTCTTCAAAGCTCTTCTCCCACTCGCCGCCTGCCGCAGCCCCAAGGTAGTCCGCCAGGTTGGATGAGATCGCCGCGATGCTGTCGGTAAACCGGTCCAGGTGTGACTGGATGTTCAGCTCACTGCGGCGATTGCGCAGCAGCCAGCGCACAGACCGGCGTATCAGCCGCATCAGGTCAATCATCAGATGGAGCTGCAACTCGGCAGGCACCCTGAAGTCCAGCGCCTCGATTTTGCTCCACCAGTGTTCCAGGCGGAACACGTCCCGGGCAATAATCCACGCCCGTGCGATGGCCCCTGCGTCAGCTCCCGTCGACTGCCGTAACCGGCTCACAAAAGTGATGCCCATATGATTGATCATATCGTTGGCAATCTGGGTGGCGATGATTTCCCGCCGCAGCTGGTGCTCTTCAAGGTTCGCCGGGAACGCTTCTACCATGGCGTCGGGAAAGACCTTGTACATCTCCGGAATCAGCCACGGATCATCCGGCAGATCACTGTCGATCAGGGTCTGTTTCAGGTCCGCCTTGACGTAGGCCATAACAATGGCCAGCTCCGGACGGCTCAGGCCCTGGCCCGCGGCCTTGCGCTCTTCCAGCGCCTCATCGTCCGGCAGGAACTCCAGCTCCCGGTTGAGCTTACCTTCCGCCTCCAGGGCGCTGATCAGCCGTCGGTACTCTTCCTGGCGAGCGTCAACCTCATGGTTGGCGACGCTGAGCGCCTGAGTCTGGCGGTAGTTGTTGGTGAGGACCAGCCGGGCGACTTCTTCCGTCATCTCCTCCAGCATGGTATTGCGCTGCTTCTCAGTCAGATCGCCACTATCGACGATCCGGTTCAGCAGGATCTTCATGTTTACTTCATGGTCGGAGCAATCCACACCGCCGGAGTTATCAATAAAGTCCGTGTTCAGGTGGCCGCCATTCAGCGCATACTCTATCCGCGCCAACTGGGTCATGCCGAGGTTCCCGCCCTCGCCCACTACCCGGCAGCGCAGCTCTCGCCCGCTGATACGTACGCCGTCGTTGGCCTTGTCGCCAACATCAGCATGGGACTCCTGCGCCGATTTGATATAGGTGCCGATGCCCCCGACCCAAAGCAGATCCACCTGGGCCTTGAGGATATGGCTGATCAGCATGTTGGGCGGTACGCTGTCCGAGCTGATATCCAGCAGCGCTTTCATCTGCGGGCTGACCGGAATCGATTTCGCGTTGCGGCTGAACACACCGCCACCCTCGGAAATCAGCGACTCGTCGTAGTCGGACCAGGCCGAACGCGGCAGTTCAAACAGGCGCTTGCGCTCTGCGTAACTGCGGGCCGGATCGGGATCCGGATCGACAAAGATATGCATGTGGTTGAACGCCGCCACCAGCTTTGCCTTGTCGGAGCGGAGCAGACCATTGCCAAACACGTCACCGGCCATATCGCCTATGCCGATGACCGTAAAGGGATCTTCGGCCGGGTTTATGCCCAGCTCCCGGAAATGCCGTTCAACAGAGACCCAGGCTCCCCGGGCGGTAATGCCCATTTTTTTATGGTCGTAGCCATGGCTGCCCCCGGAAGCGAAGGCGTCGCCCATCCAGAAGCCGTAGTCTGCGGCCAGGCCGTTGGCGATATCCGAGAAGGTTGCGGTGCCCTTGTCAGCAGCGACCACCAGGTAATGGTCGTCGCCATCATGGCGGACCACATCCAGTGGCGGCTGTATGCCGCTATCGGCCAGGTTGTCGGTGATGTCCAGCAGACCGCGGATAAAGGTTTTATAGGCTTCCACACCTTCGGCCTGGAAGGCCTCACGATTGGAAGGATCCGGCAGCTGTTTTGCCACAAAGCCGCCTTTGGCGCCGACCGGCACAATTACCGCGTTCTTGACCTGCTGGGCCTTGACCAGGCCGAGGATCTCAGTGCGGTAGTCCTCGAACCGGTCTGACCAGCGCAGACCGCCCCGGGCAACTTTGCCGCCTCGCAGGTGCACGCCTTCCACCCGCGCAGAATAGACGAAAATCTCAAACATCGGCAGGGGCAGTGGCATCTCCGGAATATTGCGGGGATCCAGCTTGATGCTGATGTAGGACTTGGGTTGCCCCTGATTATCCTTCTGGTAAAAGTTGGTTCTCAGGGTGGCCCGGATCAGATCCAGATACAGCCGCAGCACCCGGTCCTCAGAGAGGTTTTCGACCTCTTCCAGACCGGTGTTGAGCTCCAGTTCCAGCTTCTCCTGTACTGCCTGGGTTTTAGCCTCGCTTTGCTGCCGCTCCGGATTGAAGCGATTATCAAACATCTGCAGTATCAGATCTGTCAGCTGCATGTGACTGACCAGGCTGTTGGCAATAAAGCTCTGACTGTTGCTGAAACGGATCTGCTGCATATAGCGGGCGTAAGTGCGCAGAATCGCAATCTGCCGCCAGTCCAGATAGGACGACAGTAGCAGCCGGTTGAAGCCGTCGTTCTCAGCCTCCCCAAGCCAGACTCGCCGGAACAGCTCTTCGAAAATGGGCCGCAGCCGGTGCATGTCCACATCCTGTCCGGAACGGGCCTGCAAGCTGAAGTCATGAATCCAGAAAACCCGTCCTTCGTGGTCCACGACCTCAAACGGGTGCTCCCCGATCACCAGAAACCCAAGGTTCTCGAGAATGGGCATAATGTCCGACAGCGGCAGCTCTTGCCCCGGATTGAACAGCTTGAAGTGCACCATGCTGTTGTCTTCATCCACCGACCGGTACAGGCTTATGGACAGGGGCTCGCCTTGGGATAGCGCCCAGATGTGCTCCAGATCGATAGCCGCACGGCGGGGTGAGAACAGATGCTGGTAGCTGGCGGTAAGCCCGGAGGCGAAGCGGTGCAACAGCTCATTGCCCCGCTCTTCACCGCAGGACTCCTGCAGCGCTTCCGCCAGACCATCGCGCCAGGACTGGGCCAGTTCAATAACCTGCTCCTGAATCTCGGCCACTGGCAGGCGTCGGTTGCCGGCTGGTGGCACCCGTATGGTGAACTGGACCCGGGCCAGCACGGATTCTGAAAACTGGGTAATGAAACTGATGCCCTCAGCGTCAAGGGACTCACAGAGAACGTTTTCGATTTTCAGCCGCAGCTCGGTGTTATAGATATCCCGTGGCACGAACGCCAGACAGGTCACAAACTGACCATAGACATCCTCACGCATGAACACGCGGATCTGCCGCCGCTCCTGAATGTAGAGGATGTCCAGCGCGGTTTCATACAGCTCATCAACGCTGATCTGGAACAGTTCATCCCTGGGATACACCGCAAGGATCTGGTCCAGCTCCTTGCCGGCGTAGTCGTCTTTCAGAAAGCCCGAACGCTCTGCCACCGCCAGAACCTTTCGTCGCACCATCGGAATGTCTTGCGGCAGCGCGCTGTACGCCCTGGAAGTGTACAGGCCGAGGAAGCGACGCTCCCCTACCACCTCGCCGTTACTATCGAATTTCTTCACGGCAATATAGTCGGGGTAAGCGGGACGATGCACCCGTGACCGCTGCGCTGACTTGGCAAAAGTGAACAGCTCATCATTTCGGGTCATCTGGGTCCGGGTGCGCCTGGGCAGTTCCCGCATCGCCACCTGAGCAGTACGTTCATTATTGACCCGCAGGATGCCCAGCTCAGAATTTTCGACCCGGCACACATTGGTGCCTTTTTTATCGCTGACAAAGTCATATTCGTCGTAGCCGAGGAAGGTAAAATGATCGTTGATCAGCCAGTCCACGAAGGCCCGGGCTTCTGCTACATCCTCTGGGGTAACGTTGCCCGGTGAACTGTCCAGCTCACCGGCGATTTCCATGGCTTTCTGCTTCATGGCGTGGAAGTCGGACACCGCAATACGGACCTCGTGGAGCACGTCCTGCAATAGACTCTCCAGCTGCTCCAGCTCCTGCGGATCGCTGTGGCGGTCGATCTCGAGTACGATCAGTGCCTCAAGGGGCTTGTCAGCCTGACTTC
This sequence comes from uncultured Marinobacter sp., assembly GCA_964530545.1. Classification (GTDB taxonomy): domain Bacteria; phylum Pseudomonadota; class Gammaproteobacteria; order Pseudomonadales; family Oleiphilaceae; genus Marinobacter. The sequence continues at coordinate 12,480 of CAZHAY010000016.1, read as the reverse complement.
CTGGCGCCGTAAATGACCGCAGGACCCCGGTTTCATCCCGGTCCACAGCCGCGATGGAATGATGGATCGTATGGATGCCGATGCTCTGGCGATTGATCGCCATGCGCACGGAATCGATAAGAAATGGAATGTTCGGGTGCAGAATAAAAATAACCGTATGGGTAGACTGCCAGCCTTCGCTTTCCAGGTGCGGATTGAATACTCTGACCGGGGTCTGGTCCTCCGGGCGCTTCTGGACAAACTGCCAGGCCGCCAGCACGGCACCGTAGGTGTCGTGAAGCGATCGCGAGAGTACTTCTTGCAGGGGCAGATGCATTAAATGCTGGCGGCTGAAGTGACTGACCCGTTCCGCTTCCTGCTTCGGTAACTTGCGGAACAGCTCCTCATCAAGCTGCTTGAGGAACTGATCCTTGTTGGTCACGGTCAGGCTATTCATCAAGCACCTCTGGAGCCTGGGCACCGCCTGGCTCGCAGCGGTACTGGTGTGAGACAAATGGTAACTGCAGCATAGTCAAACCCTTGATTATTTGCTTTTAATTCACAGAAAATTCGTACGTTGAACCGAGGTCAAATCCTTTTCGGAGTAACCACAGCATGTCTTCCCTGCAACAAACGTTCAGCGACCTGAAACAGCATCTCGCCGAACAGATTATTGGCCAGCACGCTCTTGTGGAACGTCTGCTGATTGCCCTGCTCGCTGATGGCCACCTGCTGGTGGAAGGCGCGCCCGGGCTCGCCAAAACCACGGCAATCAAAGCCCTGGCCAGCTGTCTGGCCGGCGACTTCCATCGCATCCAGTTCACTCCGGACCTGCTGCCATCGGACGTCACTGGAAGCGAGATCTTCCGGCCGGAAACCGGCCAGTTCGAATTCCAGCGGGGTCCGGTATTCCACAACCTGGTACTGGCGGACGAAATCAACCGCGCGCCCGCCAAGGTACAGTCAGCATTACTGGAAGCCATGGGTGAACGGCAGGTAAGCGTCGGTATGCGCACTTTTCCTCTGCCGGAACCGTTTATGGTCATGGCAACCCAGAATCCGATCGAACAGGAAGGTACCTATCCGCTGCCAGAAGCTCAACTGGATCGTTTCCTGATGCACGTTCTGATCGGTTATCCGGAATCCTCAGCGGAACGGGCGATACTCCACCTCGTGCGTCGCCAGAGTCAGGAACCGCATCCTGTCGCGCCAGATCGCCTGGACGCACAACAGGTTAACGCTGCGCGAGCCGCCGTCGCTGACGTCTACATGGCATCGGGGGTAGAAGACTATGTTCTCGCGCTGGTTTTATCAACTCGTGATCCACAGGCTGTGGACGATGACCTTGCCCGATGGCTGTCCTTCGGCGTCAGTCCACGGGGAACCATTGCCCTGGATCGGTGCAGCCGGGCCCGCGCCTGGCTGGAAGGCCGTGATTACGTAACGCCGGACGATGTTCGTGCCCTCGCACCGGATGTGCTGCGTCATCGACTGATACTCAGTTATGAAGCAGAAGCCGCAGGGATCACACCGGACCATGCCATTCAGCGTCTGCTCGAACGGGTGCCGGTCAGTGCTTAAAGACAGCCTGACACCGCTGGCGGGGTTCCGCTCTGCGGGCTCGGCGGTGCCAGAGCACCGGGTCGTTGCGGACTTCGACTATCTGCTGGGGCTGCAGGCCCGGGCCCGCAGCCTGCAGCTGCCATCCGCCCGGCGGGCATTGCGCCAGCGAAGGGGAAGTCATCACTCCCTGCGGCAAGGCCGGGGCATGTCATTGGCGGAAGTCCGGCCCTATCAGGCTGGCGATGATGTACGACGAATCGACTGGCGGGTCACCGCCCGGCGGCAGGAGCCTCACACCCGGGTTTATGAAGAAGAACGGGAGCGCCCGGTGCTGGTCCTTACTGACTTAAGCCCCACCCTGTTCTACGCCAGTGAAGGCAGCTATAAACAGGTGCGTGCAGCCGAGCTGGCGGCCCTGCTGGCCTGGGTCGCACAGGGTTCCGGAGATCAGGCCGGTGGCATTGTATTTGGCGGCCAGACCACAACCGCGGTCATCCGGCCTTCTCGCCGCCGCCGTTCAGTGATGCAGTTACTGAACGCTCTGGCCGAAGGCCAGCGTCGTCAGCCCGGAGGTGATGCCGCGACCGGAACGAATCCGCTACAGGCGGCTCTGTCTGAGGCCCGGCGCATCGCGCACACCGGCAGCCGGATTTTCATCCTGAGCGATTTTGCAGGCGTCAGCGAAGAGATCCGGCCCCTGCTTGCGGGCCTCGCTATGCACAATCAGGTCACGGCGGTGGTCATTGCCGACCCGCTGGACGAGCGCCTCCCGGACCAGGGCAGCTACGCAGTCTCCGGGCCTGCCGGCGTACTCTGGTTCAATGGCTCAGACTCTTCCCTGCAGCAGGCCTGGCAGGATAACGCCCGCGCCCGGAAACTCGCCTTGCAGAATCTGTTCCGTCAGACCGAGGTTACGGGCCTGTCCCTTTATACACGGGAGGACCCGCTGGTCATCCTGCACGGATTGACCTCGGCAGGAGGACGTTTACTGTGATTCCGGCTGAAATACTTGCCCAGCTCCAGGATATCGAAACCCCGCCCGTAGCTGGCCCCTGGCCACCGGCACCGGGCTGGTGGCTGCTGACCGCGCTGATAATCGCCCTGTTGATCGCTGCCGGTGTCTGGGTCTGGCGCTGGTATCGCCGTACTGCACCCCGGCGGGAGGCACTGGCCCACCTTGGTCGTCTTGGTGACAGGCTTGATGGCCACGGGCAGGCGGGGACTGACTGGTACGCCGCTCTCAACCGGCTGCTGAAACAATCGGCCATTCATCTGTATCCCCATGAGCGACCAGAAGCTCTCTCGGGCAACGGCTGGCGGGATTTCCTTGAACGGACATCCGATGTGGGCCACCGGCAATGGCAATTACTGGTGGATGCCTGCTATCAACCCGACAGCGACCTTTCTCCCGCGCAGGCGCAGAAGCTGGCCGACCGATGGATCCGGAGGCAACGATGGTAACTTTGGCCTGGCCCTGGCTATTGGCGCTGCTGCCCCTGCCCTGGTTATTACACCGGTTGGGCCGCATTAACACTGGCTCCGGGACGGCAAGGGCTCCGGCACTGCCGCTACAGGCCCGGCTTGCGGATCTGCCCGGGGTCAGCAGCCAGAGTCAGGGCAGCAGCCGCTGGCTGAAGCTGCTGCTGGCTTTTGCCTGGATTTTACTGGTGCTGGCACTGGCCCGTCCCCAGCATATTGGTGAGAACACCCAGATGCCGGTCACCGGCCGCGACCTGATGCTGGCGGTGGATATCTCGCCCAGTATGGAAGAGCGTGACATGGTGTTGCAGGGCCGGGTACTGAACCGTCTTGAGGCCCTGAAAGTCGTACTGGACGATTTTATCGACCGGCGTCAGGGTGACCGGCTGGGACTGCTGCTGTTCGGTACTGAACCCTATATGCAGGCGCCGTTAACCTTTGACCACGAAACACTGAGAACCCTGCTGTTTGAAGCCGGGCTGGGCATGGCCGGCCGTGCCACTGCCATCGGCGACGCCATTGGCCTGGCGGTCAAACGGCTGCGGGAACGGCCACAGGAGCACCGGGTGCTGATCCTGCTGACCGACGGCGCCAATACCGCAGGCGAGCTCACCCCACAGAACGCCCGCGACCTGGCTGCGGCCAGCAACGTGCGCATCCACACCATTGGCATTGGGGCCGAGTCTGCCATTCGCCGCGGGCTGTTTGGCATTCAGCGGGTCAATCCGTCCAGCGATCTGGACGAAGCGCTGCTGCAGGATATTGCCACAGCCACTGGCGGACAGTATTTCCGGGCACGGAGTATTGAAGAACTTCAGGGCATCTATCAGGAAATCGACCGACTGGAACCCATGGAGCTTGCGGGCCGTAGCTGGCGCCCGGTTACGGAGCTCTATGCCTGGCCAGCCGCCATGGCCCTCACCCTCTGGCTTGCCGGTTTCGGCTTCGCACGGGTGCCGACGATGGCCGGCAGGGGGCTATCATGAGCGAGTTTCAGTTCCTGCGCCCACTCTGGCTGCTGATACTGTTGCTGATGCCGCTGGTGATCTGGCTGCAGCGTTATGGCGGCCCGGGCCAGAGCCTGTGGCACCGGGTGATTCCCCGGGCACTGCTTCAGCCGTTGCTGCCTGACGGGCACGGCGGTACACCGTCCGCCCGCCGCGCCCGCTTCGTGGCACCCCTGCTGCTGGCCCTGTTGGCTGTCGCGCTGGCCGGGCCCTCGTTCCGTTCTGCGCCCTCGCCGTTACAGCAGCCGGATGACTCGCTCGTGGTGGTCCTGGATCTGTCCCTGTCCATGCTGGCAGCCGACGTGGAACCGGACCGGCTGACCCGGGCGAAACGGAAAATCCATGATCTGCTGGCGGCCCGTGAAGGCACCTTTACCGGTCTGGTCGTCTATACCGCCGATGGTTACGTGGTTACACCACTGACCGATGACCGGCGCACCGTCGAGGGCATGCTGGGGGCTCTCGATCCGATGATCATGCCCGCTGCGGGCAACCGGGCCGACCTGGGGGTCGCCCGCGCCGTCGAACTGCTGAATCAGGGCGCACCCGGGCGGGGCCGTATCCTGCTGATCACCGACAGCCTCAATCCCCGTTACGGCAAGGCGATCCGCCAGCAACTGGCCGATACCCCCTGGCAGCTCTTCGGCCTGATGGCCGGCACCGAAACCGGCGCCCCGGTACCGATGCCGGAACGGGGCTTTATTCGGGACGGGGGCCGGGTGGTCATCGCCCACGCCAGCCTGACCGAGCTTGAGCAGACGGCGTCCGCAACCGGCGGCGGAGCCTTGCGAATGACCACAACCGATCGGGATATTGCCCGGCTCGGCCTGCGTGCGGAGGATCATAACGCCTGGCAGACGGCGGCGGGGAATACCGGGGAGAATACCGGGGAGAGCGCCCGGGAGAGCACCCACGAGCGCCGCCAGGACGATGGCTACTGGCTGCTGTGGCTAGCCATACCTCTGGCGCTGCTGGGCTGGCGCCAGGGTGCGCTGGCAGTGCTGGTGATCGGCCTTTGGTGGGTACCCGCCGACCCGGCCCAGGCCGCGGACTGGAGCGCAGGCTGGCAGGATCTCTGGCAGACGCCGGAGCAGCGGGCGCCGGAGCTGATTGCCGAAGATCCCGCCGGTGCCGCTGCCCGCCTGGACGACCCGCTGTGGAAGGGCACCGCGCTTTTTCGGAGCGGCGAATATAACAGCGCTGTCGAGGCGTTTGCCCAGGATGACTCCGCCATGGCGCACTTCAATCGCGGCAATGCTCTGGCCCATGCCGGAAAGCCCGAAGGGGCACTGGAGGCCTGGCAGGCCGCCCTTGACCGCGACCCGGGGCACGAAGGTGCGCGCCAGAACCACCAGCGGCTCAAGCAATATCTGGAACAGGCGCAGCAAGGTCAGCAGCAAAACCAGTCACCGTCGGAGTCTGATGAAGGCCAGCAAGGAGCGGATAAGCGGAATCCGGGCGACGGCGAAGATGAAGGGAATACAGGAGAAAGCGAGAACCGCTCGGAATCCGGGTCGGAGTATTCACCCTCCATGCCTGAGGGGCAGCCTGGCGATGAATCGTCGGATGCCCCCGGCCAACAGACTGAAACCGGGTCGTCGCCGGCCCCGGAACGCTCTCAGCCGTCGGATACCGGCTCATTCCCGGGTCCCGCTGATCAGGCCCAGGAGAACGGCGGGGAGGAGACGGCAGAAGGCGTTACCGGACAGAATGAAGATGACGGACCCCAGACCGACGCCCTCAGCCAATCTCAACAGCAATGGCTACGACGTGTGCCGGATGACCCCGGCGGGCTGCTGCGGCGGAAGTTCCTGCAGCAGTCCTGGAGCCGCAACCTGCAACCCGATGAGAACGACACACCATGGTAAGTTTCACCGCCGGTCCGCTGCGCCTTGCGCTGGCCGTACTGCTTGTCTTCGTACCGATATGGGCATCAGCACAGCCTGACCCACCCCGGCAGGCGTTTATCGAGCTGTCCGCCAGTGAGGACCGGCTGTACGTGCAGCAGCAGCTGCATCTACGGGTACGGCTTTTCTATTCCAACGACGTGATCCAGGGGCAACTGCAGAATCCGGAACACCCCGATGTGGTTATTGAGCAGCTGGGTGAACAGAAGCAGTACCGGGAGCTGTTGAATGGGGAAAGTTACCGCGTCGTCGAGCGCAACTTTGCGCTCTTCCCCCAGAAGCCGGGTCAGTTACAGTTACCGCCCATCGACTTTCACGGCACGGCGCGGCATCCCCGCGCCCATGAATACCCGATCAGCGACTCTGCCATCCTCTTTCCCCTTGAGATTCAGGACATACCGGCCAGCTTCAGCGGGCGTCACTGGCTACCAGCTAAAGCAGTGGAAATTCATGAGCGGGGACTGGACATAAGCGGCCCGGTAAAACCCGGAGCTAACCTGACCCGAACCCTCGTACTGACCGCAGAAGGACTGCCGGCAGCTACCCTGCCCGACCTGACCCCTGCCTATCCAGATGCCCTGCGTGCCTATCCGGAGCCGGCTCAGCGCCAGTCGTCATTGACGGATGAACGGGTTGCCGGCCAGATGGAACAGACTCTGGCCCTGGTCCCGGTACCCGGCCACAGCGGTGACGTCGTTCTGCCGGAAATTCGCGTGCCCTGGTGGGATGTGGAGGAAGACCGGGAGAAAGTCGCCGTGCTGCCTGCACGAACCCTGCAACTGACGGGCCTGAGCAATGCGGCGGGAGCGCAGTCACAACAGAGTGCTCTCCACACCACGGAGGACGCCCTTCCAACGGCCCCCGAGCATGAAGGTTCAGAAGCTCACTGGGTCTGGCCGTTACTCACCGCCCTGTTCGGATTGGGGTGGCTGACCACCCTGGCAGCCTGGTGGCTGCAGGCGCGCGTAAAGCAAAAGCGTCCGCTGGATGGCAGCCAGAGCAACGACCTGAGCACAGCACGGGAACAGGCGGCGTTCGCTCTGGTCTCCCGCCAGGCCCGGACCCTGGACCCGGCGTTTTTCACGAAGTTTCCGGTCTGGGCCCAGCTACTCACCGGGCAGCGCTGTACCACGGTGGAAGCCGCCTTTGAACAGCTCGATCAGGAGGAACTCCGCCAGAAGGTCAGTCAATGGCAACGGGCGCTGTTCGGACCGATACCTGAAACGGCACCGGAAGGTGAATCACTGGAAGCCGCCCTCAGGCAGGCCCGGCAGGATTGGCGGCGGGATCATCAAAAGCGTGGTGGAAAACAGGGGCTACCGGACTTTTACCCGGCAGGAATCCGCCCCTGATCGCGGATAACCGGCGTTTCCGTGTTCCGGCCCGGGGCTGCTCGCCCCGGTTCCGGAATCGGGGTGATCAGTACAATTGCTCGTCAATAACCAGGGTGACCGGCTCGCTGTCCCCACTCACTACCGGCACTGGCTCTTCCCGGATGCCCTGATAGTCGCCAGGCTGTGGCGTGGCCGATCCGGAGGCGCTGATACGGGCCGCAATCACCACTTCTTCGGCGCCGGAAATCCGGAACTGGGGCGCCATGGCGAGACGATCATCAAGCCGTAATTCTGTCGGTAACTGCCCCGCCCGCAGCCGTGCAACGGCGAGGGGTGCGGATTGCATGTCGGGGGTGCGGGCATAGACAAACAGTGTGGTATCGGGCTCGATCTGATCCGCAAAGGCTTCATCCACTTCCACCCGTACCGTCACGCCGCGGTCGGATACGGCAGCGTCTTCAGGGCCTGAGCCTTCCAGAATATGTTCGGGCACGTCCATGCCCAGTTGCTGATAGGCACGGGCGACGCCTTCACGAATAGCGCCCAGTTGGGGATGATCCGGCGCCACGTCGATAATTTTTTCCCAGTGGCGTATGGCGTCCTCGAAATTACGCTGTTCAAACGCGTGGATGCCCAGCAGGCCAAGGGTATTGACCTCATCCGGGTCCAGTTCCCGGGCGCGGTCCATGGCGCGGGTCACCTCTTCGCTCATGGCGCCCTGGCTGTCAAAGAACCAGGCCTGTGCGGATAATCCCCAGGCTACTGCCTGGGCCTCATCCGGCCCGGCCACCGCGGCCAGCCGCTCGAACGCTGTGGCCGCTTCGGGGTAAAGCTCCATACGCATGTAGCTGCGGCCCAGCATGGCCCAGCCGTCCGGGTTATCGGGCTGCTCCTCCAGCCGTTCCGCCAGCTGGCGGGTCAACACAGTCATCTGCGCCATGCGGTCGCCGTTCTGTTGCAGCTCAACCATGGCCTGATACTGTTCAACCTGATCCAGTGCACCCCATTTGTCATACAGCAGGTAGACCCCCGCTGGTAACAGCAGAGCGGCCAGAACAACGACGGCGCGGGTGCTCCTGCGGCGGTGGTCCATTCGCAGGTCGGTTGCCCGCACTTCTTCCACCGGCTGTTCGTCGCCGACATCATCCAGCATGGCGCCGGCGAGCTCCTCCCGCAGCATCTGAAAGTTGTCTTCGTCGATATTGCCCTGCTGATACTCTTCTTCCAGCTCGGACAGACGGGTGCGGTAAGCCAGCAGGTTCTGGTTGCGCAGGTCTGTGGCGGCCCTCCTTTCCGGGCGGCTGAAGAACAGCGGGTAGAGAATGAACAGGAACGCCAGGGCGACCAGTAACGCGGTGATGATCCAGAAAGTGTTGGTCATAGAAGGTCAGTCAGTAGAATCCGGAAATGGGTTCGATGTCGTGGCATCTTGCGTGACATTACAGACGTCGCAAAAGGTCGTCGGCCTGCTGTCGTTCCTCGTCCGTCAGGGCTTCTTCGTCACGGCGCTTGCCGGAGCGACGTACGATGAAAAAAACCACCGTTAATCCGATCAGCACCACAATGGCTGGCAGCAGCCACAGTAACGCCGTGCGGGCATCAAATACGGGCTTGTAGTGCACAAATTCGCCAAAACGCGCCACCATGGCATCCACTACGGACTTTTCGTCCGCTCCCTGTTGCACCATGCGATACACCTCGCTGCGCATATCTTCGGCAATGGGTGCGTCCGAGTCGGCAATATTCTGGTTCTGGCACTTGGGACAGCGCAGTTCGCTAAGCAGCCGGTTGAACTTCTCCCGCTCGGCTTCGGAAGCCAATGGGTACATGTCCTCAGCCAGTGTAGATGCATCCGACGACTGGGCCAGAGCCAGCGGTGTCATGACCGCCATCAGCAGAACCAACAGCCAGCGCGTCATGATCCCTCCTGCTGATATTGACGAACCACAGGAGCGAGCTTCTGCTCCCATACCTCAGGGTTAACCACGCCAACATGGCGATAACGCACGATACCCTGGCTGTCGATGACGTAGGTTTCCGGCGCGCCGTAAACGCCCAGGTCAAAGCCGAGCCGGCCCTGGGGGTCAAACAGGGAAATCTGGTACGGGTCGCCCAGATCGCGCAGCCAGCGCAGGGCGAGGTCCCGGTTGTCCTTGTAGTTCAGGCCGATCACCCGAATGCCCTTCTCTTCCGCCAGCCATACCAGATCGCTGTGCTCGTCCCGACAGGCCGGGCACCAGGTGCCCCAGACGTTGAGTAACGAGACCTGACCCAGGAAAACATCTGGCGTCAAAGTTCGGTCGGGGTTCTGAAGATCGGCCAGTTCAAAGGCCGGAACCGGCTTGCCGATGAGTGCAGACTCCAGTTCCTGTGGGTCATTGCCCAGTCCGGTGTAAAGAAAAATCCCAAAAGCCACGGCAACGATGACGGGCAGAAACAACAACGCACGCCTCATGCACCCACCTCCACAGGGCGACCGTCCGTCCCTCCGGCCACTGGCGCAGCCTTGTGACGCTCGGTCGCTACATCACGAATCCGGTAGCGCCGATCGGCAACGGCAAGGAATCCACCCAGGGACATGACCAGGGCCCCCAGCCAGGTCCAGCGCACCAGCGGCTTGTATTGCAGGCGCACCGCCCAGGCGTTGTTGGATACCGGTTCCGCCACGGCGACGAACAGGTCCCTCAGAAAGCCGCCGTTAATACCGGCTTCTGTCATCACGTTGCGTTGCACCACATAGCGGCGACGTTCCGGATACACCGTGGCGACCTTCCGGCCGTCACGGCTGATATCGAAACGGGCGACCAGGGCGGTAAAGTTAGCGCCTTCCCGCTCGCCCACGGAGGCGAAGTGGAACTGGTAGGCGCCCGCCTCAGCCACATCGCCGGGGCTCATACGCACGTTGCGCTCGATGCCATAGTTATTCACTACCGTGGCACCGGCGATCACCATGGCCAGGCCCAGGTGACCGAGCACCATGCCGTAGAAGCTGCGGGACTGACGGCGAAGGCCATGTATCCGACCATGACGGGAAGCGGATTTATCCCATACATCCTGAAGCGTAGCCACGGCGCACCAGGCGGCAGACAGAACACCGAAGAACGCCCACAGACTGAAGCCATCCCAGAGGCCTGCTGATTCCGAAGCTGTCGCGTTACCCAGGGTCAGCACGACCGCCAGAGCGATCAGAACACTCGCCACCGAAGGCAGGATCATTTTACGAAGCAGGCGTTCCCCATCGGTTTTCTTCCAGCGGGAGAAAATGCCCACGCCCAGCAGAACCCCGACGACGATAGCGATCGGGCTAAACGTCAGGTTAAAGAACGGCTCACCGATGGAGATGCTCCCCAGCTCAAAATAGTCGGCAATAAGCGGGAAAATCGTGCCTACCAGTACCAGCAGCATGGCGGCCATCAGCAGGACGTTATTCAGCAGCAGGAAGACTTCCCGGGACAGGGGACCAAAGCTCGCACGGGTATGCACGACCGGGGCACGGAAAGCGTAGAGCGTCAGGCTTCCGACAACGCTGATGGCCAGCAGCATCAGCAGGAACGAGCCCCGGGTGGGGTCCGATGCGAAGGAATGTACGGACGTAATCACGCCAGACCGTACCAGGAACGCGCCCAGCAGGCTCAGGGCAAAGGTGAGAATGGCCAGCAACACCGTCCAGCTTTTGAAGACGCCGCGCTTTTCGGTAACCGCAAGGGAATGCATTAGCGCCGTACCGGAAATCCACGGCAACAGGGACGCGTTTTCCACCGGGTCCCAGAACCACCAGCCGCCCCAGCCCAGCTCGTAATAGGCCCACCAGCTGCCCAGCGCGATGCCGATGGTCAAAAAGCCCCAGGCGACGGTCGTCCAGGGACGGGACCAGCGGGCCCAGGCTGCGTCCAGCCGGCCGTTGATCAGTGCGGCGATCGCAAAGGCAAAGGCCACCGAGAAGCCGACATAGCCCATATACAGCATGGGTGGGTGCATGATCAGACCGATGTCCTGCAGCAGCGGATTCAGATCGGCGCCATCGACAGGCACGTTGGGCAGAATGCGGTCGAACGGATTGGACGTCATCAGGATAAACAGCAGGAAGCCAACCCCCACCATACCCATGACCGACAATACCTGAGACACCATCACCGAAGGCAAACGGCGGCTGAATGTGGCCACCGCGAGTGTCCAGCCGCTGAGCATCAGGATCCAAAGCAGCAGTGAGCCTTCATGCCCGCCCCAGACCGCACTGAACTTGTAGAACCAGGGCATCAGGCTATTGCTGTGGTTGGCCACGTACGCCACCGAGAAGTCGTCCGTAAGGAAAGCATTGGTCAGCAGCGTAAAGGCGATGGCGATAAAGACAAACTGCCCTGCGGCCAGGGGCCGGGCGAAGGCCTGCAAGCTGTTACGGGCCGTCAGGGAACCATAAAGAGGCACCACGGACAGTAACACCGACAGCAACAGGGCGATAATGAGCGTAACTTGTCCGAGTTCGGGAAGCATGGATATCTCCGTTCAGAGCGTCGGGTAAATGGCGGCAATCAGTATTCGGGCATCTCCCGGCCTTCTTCGGCAGCCCGGGCCGCAGACCGCTTGAGCGCTTCGTTTACTTCAGGCGGCATATACTGTTCGTCGTGCTTGGCCAACACTTCACTGGCCATGAATTCGCCGCTTTCATTCAGCTGACCGGTGGTGACAACCCCCTGCCCTTCGGCAAACAGGTCCGGCAGGATACCTTCATAGTGAACCGTCAGCGATGCGGCATAGTCTGTTACCCGGAAGCTGACCTTGAGGCTGTCCGGATCCCTCTGCACGGAGCCGTCCTCGACCATGCCACCGGCGCGGATACGAACGTTCACCGGGGCTTCACCATCGGCGATCTGGCTGGGGTCGTAGAAAAGGCTGATGTTCTGCCGGAAGGCGTAGGTGGTCAGACCCACCGCAATGGCCACCCCTGCCAGCAGACACAACACAATGATGAGTTTACGCTTACGTACTGGATTCATGGCTTACTGCTCGACTCATTCTGGGAAATGGAAACTCGCTGGAAGGTGCCCCCGACCAGGCGCATATCAGCTTCGGCCTGCTGATGTGCCGTGCCCAGTTCCTGCTCCAGTTGCTGACGACGCACAAGGTTCCGGCGCTGCCGGATCGACGCCTGAGCCATCCAGAAGAGAAACAGAAAGAACACGCCATAGCAGGTCCATACGTAGGGGCCGTGGC
>CAZHAY010000015.1:0-36000 GCA_964530545.1 uncultured Marinobacter sp. | reverse complement strand
AGCAGTAGATGCAGGCATGCTCACAGCCCCGGTAGGGGTTGATGGACTGGTCAAACGGCACGTCCGGGGACTGGTTACGACTGATGATCGAACGTATCTGCTCGTCCACGACCTCCGTGGCCACCGAGTCCGGATACAGTTCGTCATCGGGATCGTGATACCAGCCATCGTCGAGGCTGCGGTCCGTCGTTGAGGGTTGGAAACGGTTGGCCGGATTGAGCGCGGTGCCGCGGGTTTTCATGGAATCACCAATACTGGATAAATATACAGTATTGGTGATGGTAGCACGACAAACGGCGACCTGTCTCGGAGAAAAAAACCGGTCGCCTACGGGGCTACCGGTGCTGCTGCCGCTTGAGGAAGAGCACGATGGCCGGCGGCATATGGGCAACCCCCAGGGCACTGATAAAGGCAGCGACGCTGCCGCCGTCCTCTCCGCCCATATAGACCGAGGTCACCGCCCAGCCAAACCCGACCCCGACCAGTGCCAGCAGGCCGTGTCCGAGCCATCGTCGCGGGCTTGGAGGAACCTGACGGGCCAGTTGCAGGTGTGCGTATACCACCACCGCAATGGCCACGATCATAACGATCAGTGACAAAATGAGACGCATGGGCTTCTCCTGAAATGAACTATCGCCTAAGCTGGCCAGTCCCGGATTTTCTACTAAAGACAATGATCCGTGGATGGGCAAGTATCAAGGGCCAACAGATCCGGCCCGGTCATGTCCACCTCCGGTAAGCTGCAGGATTGACCCATGGCAGAATCCAGTGTTGTTGCAGGACTATCGTTAAGCCGGCTGGAGAATATCAGCCGGCATCTGGAAGAGCGTTATATCAATGCCGGCAGGTTCCCCGGCGCTGTGACCCTGGTGGCCCGCCGGGGCGAGATCGCCTGGGTTCATGCCCAGGGGCTGATGGACGTGGAACGGAACAAGCCGGCCCAGCGGGATACCGTCTTCCGTATCTATTCCATGACCAAGCCGGTCACTTCCATTGCGATCATGCAGTTGTATGAGCAGGGCCGGTTCCTGCTGGATGATCCGGTGCACCGCTATATTCCATCCTGGAAACACCTGCGCGTCTACGAAAGCGGTGTCTACCCGAACTTCATCACCCGGCCGGCCACGACCACCATGACGATCCGGGATCTGCTGACCCACATGTCGGGCCTGACCTACGGCTTTCTGTGCCGTACCAACGTCGACGCCGCCTACCGGGCCCTGAAACTGGACGGTAGCCGTGAGCTCACCCTCGACAAGCTGATCGAACAACTGGCGACACTGCCGCTGGAGTTTGATCCGGGCACCGCCTGGAACTATTCCGTATCCACGGATGTGCTGGGTTATCTGGTGCAGCTGTTCTCGGGGCAGACACTGGACGAGTATTGCCGGCAGCATATTTTTGACCCGCTGGGCATGGCCGATACCGGCTTTCGCCTGCGGGACGATCAGCTGGACCGTTTCGCCGCGTGCTACGTCTACGGGCCGGATAACACCATGATCCTTCAGGATGACCCGGTAACCTCCCACTATCGGCAGCAGCCCGGCTTTCTGTCCGGCGGTGCCGGGCTGGTGTCCACCGTGGATGACTACTTCCGCTTTGCTCAAGCCCTCTGCCAGGGTGGCGAACTGGACGGTCAGCGAATTATCGGCCGCAAAACCCTGGAGTTTATGCGGATGAATCATCTGCCCGGCAACCAGGATCTGCCTGGCTTCACCATAGGCTCGTTCAGCGAGACGCCGTACCAGGGTAACGGCTTCGGGCTGGGTTTCTCCGTCAAGACGGATGTGGCCAAATCCTGCACCAACGGCTCCCTGGGGGAGTATGGCTGGGGCGGTCTTGCAAGCACCAACTTCTACGTAGATCCGGTGGAAGAATTGGTGATGGTGTTTATGACCCAGCTTATGCCGTCGTCGGCCTACCCGATTCGGGAAGAGCTGCGGGCCATGGTCAACGGGGCTCTGGTTTCCTGACGGACGGGTCGGCCTGATGCTGAATGTGGTCCGCCAGGTTAAAGCCGGCGGCCCCATCGGGCAGGGCTTTGCGTATGCTGTAGGGAACGCTATCGGCGTCTTGCGGGCTTTCGATCAGGTTGAGAACCCGGGGTAAGCAGGGGTTACCCCGGGCGTCCCTGACGATTTCCACCAGCGGGTGCAGCTTATTGCTGGGACTGGTTGCCAGTACGACCGCGACCTCACCGGTATGCAGCTCCACCAGTGACCCGGGCGGGTAGATGCCGATCATGCGGATAAATCCCTCAACCAGCGCTCCGTCAAACTGCTCGCTGCGGTGTTTGTACAGTATGCCCAGGGCCCTGGATGTGGGAATGCCCGGCTTGTAGGCCCGGTCCGAGGTCATGGCATCGTAGGCGTCCACGATAGTGACAATGCGGGTGAACTGATGGAGGGATGCCGCCGCCAGGCCTTTCGGATAACCCTTGCCGTCGGGCCGTTCATGGTGGGAAAGAGCCGCCTGCTGAACTTCCTCTTCGACCTCATGGTCAGAGGTGAGCAGCTCGTATCCGAACTCCGCGTGGCGGCGCATAATTTCCCATTCCTGCGGGTCCAGAGCGCCAGGCTTATTGAGGATTTCCGGCGGTACGCGCATCTTGCCTACGTCATGGAGCATGCCGCACAGCCCCAGGGTTTCCAGCTGGCTGTCATTGAGGCCGAGAAACCGGCCAAAGGTAATACACAGTATTCCAACGCGGACGCAATGCTCTGCGGTATAGGCATCCTCGGCACGGATACGCGTGAGCCAAAACATGGCATTGGGGTTGCTCGAAATGCTGTGTATACAGCTGCGAATCACCGCCCGCGCTTCTGCCAGCGGTAACTCCTGGTTGGCCACAACCCGGTCCAGCAGGTCATCAATGTACTGTTGGGCACGGTGATAAGCCTGGAGGGCGTGGGGAAGCTCTTCGGACAGTGGGCGTTTTGCCTCAAAATCAGAGCCGGCCGCAATGGCTTTGCGGTGAGCGATGGCTTCCTGGGCGACCTGTTCGGTCCAGGCGGTTCGTTCAACGGTGATCCACTGGCAGTGGGTGCGAAGGATTTCCACCTGTTCCGGCTGGTCGATAATGAACTTCTGGAACAGAACCGGAACCTCTTCCCAAGGCCGGTCCAGGCCCACCACGTGCATGCCGATGCAGGCCCGTGATGCGGGAATATCCACCTGTTTGCGGTCGGCGACCATCCGTGACAGGCGTTTTCGGTTCAGTGACTTACGGAAAAACAGCGACATACAGAGTCAGGCACCGGCGGTTAAAAGACAGCCACAGTATACGTTCAGCATGCCTGGGCTGCCATGCCAGGTGCCTCCGGTTTTTCCGGGAGCAAAGAGTGAAGGGAGAGCTTAACCGACCCGCCCAAACATGCGCTCCAGAAACCTCGCCTCACGGACCGCAGGTATCGGCAATTTCTGTAAGGAAACCATCGCCTCCCGCCAGAAATGGTCGGGCTGGTCCAGGCGTGCCGCCCGCTCCTGCTCCTCCGCGGTCAACCCGTTATGGTCCCCGGTCAGGCCGGCGTCAACCAACGCCAGGGTCCAGAGGTAAAGCGCACCGCGAATGGTGCGAATGATATCGCAATAGTGATCGCGGCTGAGATTGATGGCGAGTTCTGCGCTCAGGTTGAGCTTCTGTTGCAGGTTCTGCAGCTCGGCCGGGGGCAGGGTGACACGTTGGCTGTTGCCTTTGCGACCATTCATGCAGGCGCGCTCAAGTACCGCCACGCCATCGTACAGGTTAAGGCGACCGAATTGCGCAAGCTGATACCGGTCCACCGGTGCTGGAATCCAGCCATATTGAGGGGAGCGGGCCATAATCTGCCCCCGCACATCGTACCGGTAACCCGGCAGATTCGCTTCAGGGGCGTAGCCCTCATGTTCCCGGCGCATCCATGCTGCCATGCGGCGATGGTGAAGCATGGTAGCCAGGGTTATGGCCGGTGCCATCAGTTCGGCCAGGGTTTCAGACGCGTCCAGAAGACGCGCCTGCAAGTTATCCACAGGTGCTGACATGATCGACGACTCCCACTCCGGATCACAGCGGATCCGCTATTTATTGTTGTGTATGGGTAATGCCTGACTTATGTAGCAGAACCAGTCATAAATTGGCTCGCTTATAACGATAGACCGTAATGGGTCTGCCGTCTGTTCTAAAAAGTAATGACTAGGTAACACTTTGTACAGAGTTTGGTAACTCTACAGGGCAGTTCTGTTGGTTTATGGCATCTCGGGTCCAGCGGGTTGCTAATAGAGACCCGTAGCCGCGAAAAATCAGCCCTGACGGGCATCTTTTTCAACTCCGTATAGCTCGAAAGGCTGAATGATGCAGCTTGTCGTCAGGGTTGCTCCTTCCCCCACAGCGTGTTTGTTACCGGAGTCCCGATTTCATGATTTTGTAGGGATCAACGTTCACTCTCTATTACAAAAGGTCCATAATCTCGTAAAGTTTGGTCCCCAGACCTTCCGCATAACTTATGTTATGTCGCCGCTCAGGGCAGGGTGATACTTTAAGTGGACCAAAATTCATGGTTTGGACAGGTTGTCTCGCCAGAAGTGTGATCGGGGCTTGTCGAAAAGCCGCCGGTTGCTGTCAGTCTCCGGCTTAATGGCGCCTCCGGTTTCTCCGTCGAAAGGCATCCAGGGACACCCCATGCCACTTGGGAGGATAGCAATGGGAATTGCTCGTAAGAAAATCGAGTTCCAGCCAGGCCGTTGGTTCGCGATCATCGGCAGCCTGAAGCGTATCCTGACGTACATTCCCCGGTCGCAGGAGGCTCGGGGCTTCCGGCTGATCAGTTACTCATTGGTGGTTGTTGCCGCTGTTATACCGGCACTGGTCTGGAATAGCCTCAGGATCCCGGCAGGTAACGGACCTGACCCTTCTTTACCCGTCTATGGCCCTTTCGTACTGGTTGGCGGCATTCTGGTACTGGAGGCAGCTCTCATTCTGTGGATCAAGATGCTGCAGTTTGGCAATGAAAGGGTGCGCCGACGTCGGGAGCGCAAGGCGGCTGATCACTCGGTCAGCGGTTTTGATACGCGACCCCGACGACACATCCGCCGACAGAAACAGAAGGCACAGAAGTCATCGGTGCCCCGTGTGCTGGTGGTGGATGACGATCCCATCAACCGAATGATTCTGCGCAAGCAGTTAATGCGGCTGAACATCGAATCGGTGAGTGCCGCTGATGGTATGGAAGCGCTGGAAGCTGTTCGGGAAGGCCACTGGGACATGATCCTGATGGACGGCCAGATGCCCCGGCTGGATGGCCCCGAGGCGGCCCACGAAATCCGTCTGCGGGAACTCCTGCCGCCGACGGTGCCGATTATCGGAATCACCACCAATGACACGCCGGAGTTTCGGGAGCGCTGCCTGAAAGCCGGAATGCACGCCTGCTACCACAAGCCGGTACGGCGCTTTGTGCTTGAGAAGCTGGTGGATGTGTACATACATCGCCAGACTGCGGAGACGCCGGATCATGTCGCGGGGCGGGCGCTGGTTACCGAGCCTCCGTCACCGGCGCAGGCCCTCTGATCACATCGTGTCAGTAAGCTCCACGTTGCCTTACCCAGGAATCCCGAATGACCTTTCGGGATTCCAACCTGCCAATTAAGGTTTCGTCATAACCCCGCCTCAGAGGCGCTGAACGGGCACAGGTATAACTTGTGTTATATCTGTGCCCCATTACCAGTGCTACGTTTCTTTACATTCCTGAACGCCAAAGGCAGAGCTTGCCGGGTTTTGGCTTCAGAAATTCAGCAGGGAATGTGGAGAAGAAGGTATGTTACAGAGAACAGACTTTTATCCGACCCGGGATGATTTTGTACCCGATATGCTTTCCCGTCAGGAGCCGGTCATTCACAGTTCCGGCATTTCCCGCGAGCGCGGTCCATTAAGTGAGGATGAGCTGGACCGGTTTGAGCGCGACGGTTTTCTCTGGATGGAAGGATTTTTTCCGGAAACCGCAGTTTCTCCTTTCCTTGAGGAACTGCAGGATATGGCAAGCCGGACCGATATCACCGATCTGGAACAGGTGGTCATGGACGGTGAGCGGCGAGAAATCCGTTCCGTATTCGCCATGCATGAGCTGTCAGCCGCGTTTGACCGGATGACCCGCGAGCCCCGCCTGCTGGATATGGTGCGGCAGATTCTGGGTTCAGAGGTTTATATCCATCAGTCCAGGATCAACAGCAAGGCAGGTTTTAGCGGTGACGGCTTTGAATGGCATTCCGATTTCGAAACCTGGCACAGCGAAGACGGTATGCCCGCCATGCGCGCGGTCAGTGCCTCTATCATGCTGACTGAGAACAACGCGTTCAATGGACCGCTGATGCTGATACCGGGCTCTCATCACCAGTTTGTGCCCTGTGTGGGCAAGACTCCCGACGAGAACTGGAACAGCTCCCTGAAACACCAGCAGGTAGGAATACCGTCCCGGACTGACGTTGAACAACTTGCCGGCAGGGACGGCATCCAGGCACCGACAGGCCCGGCGGGATCGCTGCTGCTGTTCGAATGCAACACGCTGCATGCCTCCAACCGGAACATGTCGCCCTGGCCCCGGGCAAACCTGTTCTTCGTCTATAACAGTGTGGAGAACCGGCTGGCACAGCCCTTTGCCGGCACCCGGCCGCGGCCATGGTATCTGGCGGAACGGGAGAATACCCGCCCGCTGATCGACAGCCGTCCCTGACGGCGGGATTAATGGATTTGTCACCTTCGGCGGTTAAGGATGGGGTAAATTGAGGGGATGTCTCATCCCTGACCCGAACCCCGGAGGTGCAAATGACAGACTGGTTATTGGCGAACCCGGATGCCGGAGGCGGCGAACGCAATGGCGACTTCTGGTCCGCCTGTCTGTCGGAAGCGGGAATCTCAGATCTGCGGACCTGCGACCTCAAGAACCTGGAATGGACGAGGTCGGTGTCCTCAGAAGATCGCCTGTTGGCCGCCGGGGGCGACGGCTCCATCAATGCCGCCGCGAAGATCTGCCTGCAGACCGGCGCTACCCTGGCGGTGTTGCCTTCCGGCACTGCCAATGACTTCTTTCGAAATCTTGGCATTGAAAACGACCCGGAGAGCATCTGTCTGGCGGTTGGGGAAGGGCAAGTTCAATGGGCGGATATTGCAGAATACCAGGTAGAACAACAGGCCGAGAATCACAGCGGGGTTTTCCTGAATGTTGCCCATGTGGGTCTCGGCACCATGCCCGCCAGGGACGCGAACGCCGGAGGCGGTGTGAAGAAGCGTTTTGGGCGCATGACTTACAGTCTGTCCCTGTTACGGCGCATCGCCACCCGGCAGGGCTTCCGCGCAGTCATTCAGACTGACCGGGCGATGTTGTCTGGGCGTTGGCTATCCATTGCCGTGGCCAACGGGCGCTATTTCGGCGGTGGCAGTGAGATTCCGGGTGCTGGTATTGATACCGGGGGGCTGGTGATCCTGGCGATTCGCCCGGCCTCCATTCTCAGCCTGATATCGGCTTTCGTTCATACCCGACTCTTGGGACGCCCTCCCAGAGATAACCGTACGGTGGTTGAAATACTCTCACCCTGGTGCCGGATAACGACCCGGCACCCGAAAACCGTCACGGTGGATGGTGATATAGCCGGAAAGACACCCTTCAGAGCGACCTGTCAGCCAGGAAAGCTGCAGGTAATCCGCGGCCGGGTTGCTCAATAACTGGAATAGGCTGCCGGGTGCCAGCGGGAAAGGTAAAGGCTGATATGGTCGGCTTCGAACCTGGCATCCGTCGAATGCAGTTCAGCGGTCAGCCGATGGTCCCTGAGTTCCCTGACCAGCAGGTCAAAGTCTTCTTCAAACCGGGGGCGAAGGTTTGCCCGGGGCTGGTTGTCCTTGCGCAGCACTGGAAAATCCTCGGCGAGCGCTCCGGCAACCCTCAACAGCTGAATTTCCCGGGTGCCATGATGGCGCCATGCCATGTCGCTAAGCTCCGGCCGGAGGGCAGGTGCCTGGTCATGGAGTCGGTAGATGATACCGGTATTGGCGACCTGATCGACGAAAACCACCAGTACCCGGGCAGGGGGAATGCGCCGCTGGTCAAACAGCGAGCCGCTGCCGAAGCGGGGCTTGACGGTCAGGCAGAGTTCGGGAAAGGCGACGTTGAGGTGTTCCATCTGGGCAAGAAAGAACGCGCCAATGCCGGGCTCAATAAAGAGATGCCCGTGCAGAGGCTCTTCGTCCAGAAAGCGGGAGTCGCCGGTTTCCCGGAAGCTCTGCCGGCCCAGCATGGGAATCATCTCCCGCACCAACGCACTGCGCAGTGCCAATGGGTGACTGCGAAGGCGGGGACTCAGGTCGATAGCATGGGGCACGGATCGGTTATCGGTGGCACGAAGCCGGGCAAGTGCGTTTCCGGTATTACCATAGCGCAACGTAAAACCGTGGTCCGCTCGTATGGCGCCGTTGAAGTAGCGCTCATTGCACAGGTCGAAAAGAACTCTGAAGTCAGTGCAGACGATGGCATCAGCGCCAAATGGCATGGCCGGCGTCCTCCGTGTTGAAACTGGCTGATCCTGAGTATAGTGAAGTGTAGTTAATCTTCAGTGCAGGTGCCGTAACGGGGCGTAACGCTTTGTGACGCTGGCGGTCGGTCAGGTACCGGAACCGGTGCAAAAAGGGGATTTAGAGGCGCCCTGCACCGGACCCGGAAGCCGGTGCAGGGGTACAGCTTTTACAGATAGGCTTTCAGTACTTGCTTGGCGATCGCGTTGCGATGCACTTCATCCGGGCCATCGGCGGTGCGCAGGTGACGTGCGTAGACCCACATGTCAGCCAGCGGGAAGTCTTCGGTATAACCGGCTGCCCCGTGGGCCTGAATGGACCAGTCAATCACCCGCAGTGCCATGGCCGGTGCCGCGACCTTGATCATGGCGATCTGTTGTTTCGCCACTTTATTGCCCACAAGGTCCATCATCTGTGCCGCCTGCAGCACCATCAACCGGGTCTGGTCAATGTCGATGCGACAGTCCGCAATGCGCTCCCGCCAGACGCCCTGGTCGGCCAGACGTTTGTGGAAGGCTTCCCGGGAGACCAGGCGCTGGCACATGAGGTCAAAGGCGCGTTCGGCCTGACCAATCACCCGCATGCAGTGGTGAATGCGGCCCGGCCCCAGGCGGCCCTGGGCGATCTCAAAGCCACGACCTTCACCGAGAATCAGGTTGCTGGCCGGCACCCGGACGTTCTCGAAGCGAATCTCCGGGTGACCTTTAGGCGCGTGATAGTACCCATACACTGGCATATCACGGACGATGGTCACCCCCGGCGTGTCCTTCGGCACGATAACCATCGACTGCTGCTTGTGGCGGTTGGCGTTGTCCGGGTCAGACTTGCCCATTACGATAAAGAACTCGGTGGCTTCGCCGCAGCCCCCGGTGATAAACCATTTGCGACCATTGATGACGTACTCGTCGCCATCCCGCTCAATGCGGGTTTCGATATTGGTGGCGTCACTGGACGCAACCGCGGGCTCGGTCATGGCAAAGGAAGAGCGGATCCTGCCTTCCAGCAGTGGCTGCAGCCAGGTCGCTTTCTGTTCCTCGCTGCCGTAGCGGGCCAGTACTTCCATATTGCCCGTGTCTGGTGCCGCGCAGTTGAACACTTCGGATGACCAGAGCACCCGGCCCATGATTTCGGCCAGCGGTGAATACTCCAGGTTGGTCAGGCCGGGTCCGTACTCGGCTTCCGGCAGAAATAGATTCCACAGGCCCTGGGCCCGTGCTTTTTCCTTCAGCTCTTCAACGATGGGTACTCTGGCGTAGGCCCGGCCCCGTTCGTGGTTTTCTTCTTTCTGCTGACGGTAGAGCTCCTCGTTGGGATAGATATGCTCGTCCATAAAGCCCTGCAGTTTTGACTGCAACGCCTTGACCTTATCGGAATACTGAAAGTCCATGGATAACTCCTGAGATGGCGGTTGGTGGTGTGTTGACCAAATATGAAAGGATATCTCGCATCAATCAACTGAATTATTCTCATGGTTCGGTATTAGTTATATTGATGATTCTGCGCGCGTTGGGTCTTTTCCTGCCCCAGGGTGGCAACTTGCGCCGCCCATCGACCATACTGAAATCACATTCACCCTTGGAACAGATTCGAGGCGAAGCATGTCGAACCAGGAACTGCAGAAACTGAAAGAACGGTACGTGGCCGCAGGCGTTGCCAGTCCGAACGAACAGTTTGCGGATCACGCCCGCAACGCCGAACTGTGGGACGCCGACGGCAAACGGATGATCGACTTTGCTGGTGGTATTGGTGTGCTCAATATCGGTCACCGCCACCCGAAAGTGGTTGAGGCCATCAAGGCGCAACTGGATCGCCTTATGCACACCTGCCAGACGGTCATGCCCTATGAGGGCTATGTGAAAGTGGCAGAGAAGCTCAGCCAGATCGCACCGGTGCGTGGCCACGCAAAGGTCATGCTGGCCAACTCGGGAGCGGAAGCGCTGGAAAACGCGGTCAAGATCGCCCGCGCGGCCACCGGCAAAACCAACGTCATCTGCTTCGACGGTGGTTTCCACGGCCGTACCTTTATGACGATGGCCATGAATGGCAAGGTCAGCCCTTACTCAACAGATTTCGGTCCCATGCCGGGCTCTGTTTTCCGGGCGCCATTCCCGGTTCCCTACCACGGCATTTCGGAAGACGAAGCCATCCGCGGCCTGAAAATGGCGCTGAAGGCCGACGCCAACCCGAAGGACACCGCCGCGGTGGTGATCGAACCGGTGCTTGGGGAAGGCGGTTTCTACGCAGCGCCGGCCAGTTTCCTTAAAAGGCTCCGCGAGCTCTGTGATGAGCATGACATGCTAATGATCGTGGATGAGGTGCAAAGCGGCTTCGGCCGTACCGGCAAGATGTTTGCGATCGAACACAGTGGCGTCGAGCCGGATATCATGACCGTGGCCAAGAGCATGGCCGATGGTATGCCGATCTCCGCCATTGTTGGCACCGACAAGGTCATGGACGCCTCCGGCCCCAATTCGCTGGGCGGGACCTATACCGGTAACCCGGCGGCCTGCGCGGCTGCACTGGCCGTTATGGAGGTGTTTGAGGAGGAAGACATCCTGGGAAAAAGCCAGGCGTTGGGGGAAAAGCTGGGTAAACGGTTTGCCCAGTGGCAGGAACAGTTCGAACATGTCGACAACGGCCGTAACCTGGGTGCCATGGCCGCCATTGAGCTGGTTACCGATAAGCAGGGCCGTGAGCCCAGGCCCGACATGGCGGCGAAAGTAACGGCTTACGCCAAGGCCCACGGCCTGATTCTGCTCAGTTGTGGTATGCACGGCAATACCATTCGCTTCCTGATGCCGGTGACCATCGAAGATGATGTGCTTGAGGAAGGTCTTGGTATAGTAGAAGACGCTCTCGCCAGCCTCTGACGGGTCTGTTTCCGATCTCAAGGGCGCCTCAGGGCGCCCTTGCTCATTTAACGGGTTGATGGTTGGGCCCGGCGATGTGCGGTAATATGGACCTGTAACTGACTGACAGATTGAGTGATTCAATATGAGCGAGATTGCAGCGGATTCCGTATTTGTCCGCGATGGAGACTGGTTCATCCCCTCCGAGCTGGCGCGTGGCCCCTGGAGCCCGGACTCTCTCCACGGTGGTGCACCTGCGGCCCTGCTTGCCGGTTACGCAGAGCAGACGATTGCCGATGAAGACATGCTGCTGGCCCGCATGACCATGGAGCTGGTGCGTCCGGTACCGCTGGCCCCGTTAAAAGTCGCGGCGACCATGGGCAAGGGCCGGTCGGTACGTCGGGTGGAGCTGACCCTTTCCCATGATGAAACCGTGGTTGCCCGGGCAGTCGTGCTGTTTCTGAGGAGCGAACCCCAGAACATCGAGCCCCGGCTCGACGGTCACCCGCTCCCCGGTCCGGATCGTTGCCATGAGCCGTTTCTGGTCCCTGGCATGGAACAGGTGACGTCATTCCATTACAGCGCCATGGATATACGCGTCGCCCATGGTCAGACCGTCGGTCCCGGTCCCGCTGCCGCCTGGTTCCGGTTCAAGGCTCCGTTTGTCGCCGATGAACCCGTGAGCGCTGCCATGCGAGCCGTCGCCGCCGCCGACTTCGGTAACGGCCTGAGCTGGATCCTGCCTTTTGATGCCTTTACGTTTGTGAATACCGACCTGACGGTCTACCTCAGCCGCCATCCCCGTAGTGAATGGGTGGCATTAAGCAGTTCCATGACGGTAGAGCCCAATGGAATCGGTCTTGCACGTTCCGATATCTATGATGAGAAAGGGTTGATCGGCGTGGCCCAGCAGAATCTGTTTGTCCGTGCCCGGGAAGAATGGCAGCTGTAACAGCACCTTTCCGGACCCTGTCCAAACTGTCACTGAAACTCGGGGCGGGGCCATGGCATAAACGTGGCTCACCTTCCGAACGGGGTTCAGATATGCACGGATTGGGTTTGCGACAGTCACCCGTAAAGGTTTTCACTTCAGGCCTCAAAGTCCTGACATCGCTTCTGCTGTTGTTGTTCTCGCTGGTGATAGCTACGCCTGCGCTGGCTTCCGGTCAGGCTGAGACTGTCGTTCGTCTGTCGCCTCTCGGGCCAATTGTGGAACAGTCCCAGGCGATGATGCGCACTGGCATCCGCGATGGACTCATGGCTACGGGGCAGGTGGACTCGCTGGTGGCCGAGACCATCGCCGGCTTCGGCGCCAGTACCTTTGATGCGGCCCGGATACGGGCACGGCTGGTAAACGACCTAACGGCGGACCTGAGTAGCGATGAGCTTCAGACCGTAAAAGCGTGGTATCAGTCGGACTTGGGCCAGGCGTTATCACAGGCGGAAGCCCGCGCAGCGTCACCAGCGGGATGGAAGGCCATTAGCGAGTCAGCCCCGGCCCTACGACAGCAGTATGAAGGCAGCGCCAAGGAGCAGCTCTTCAAGCGCTACGACCAGGCTCTGGGGGCCAGCGAACAGGCAACGGATACCGCTATAGCGGTGCAACTGGAACTGGCGCAGGCCATGGCTGCGTTCAGTGAGAATGGCTCTGCCAGTGCCATCAGAGACCGGGTGCAGTCGAGCCGGCCGGTAATCCAGGCTGAAATTGCGGATCAGGTCTATCTGGCGTATCTGCATATGTACCAGTCGTTCCCGGATGAGCAATTAAAGACCTACGTGGAGTTTCTGGAGTCGTCCGCCGGACGGGCGTTCACGGAAAGCGCCGGTACTTCGATACGTGGTGCCATTGTGGAGCCTGTTTCCAGAGTTGGTGATCAACTGGTCAGGTTGTTGGGTTCCGGGGGCAAATGACGCTGGTAAAAGGGCTTTTGCGGTGGCTGTTCTGGATACTGGCGGGCATTTTTCTGGTCACTGCCACGACGTTGCTGCTGTTTCGATTCGTCAACCCTCCGGCGACGGCCTTCACGCTGGCCTGGCAACTGGAAAACCGCGCTGCCATCCAGCAGGTCTGGGTCCCTCTTGAGCAAATTTCTCCCTGGATGCCGCTGGCGGTGATTGCCAGCGAAGACCAGCGTTTCCTGACCCACTGGGGCCTGGATCTGGATGCTATCGCAACCGCTGTAACCGCATATCAGGAGGGCAACAGCCTGCGGGGCGCGAGTACGATAACTCAGCAGACCGCCAAGAATCTTTTTCTGTGGAGTGGGCGCAGTATGGCTCGTAAAGGGCTGGAGGCCGTGCTGGCGCTGGGGCTGGAAGGATTTTGGCCCAAGCGCCGAATCATGGAGGTATACCTGAATGTTGCTGAGTTTGGCCCCGGGATATACGGGGTGGAAGCGGCAAGCCAGTCCCATTTTGGTATTAAGGCCTCGCAGCTTTCGCCGGAGCAGGCGGCCCGGCTTGCGGCCGTGCTGCCCAACCCCCGGGTGTACAGCGCGAACGCACCTTCTGCCTACATCGCGCAACGGGTATCGTGGATACGCCGGCAGATGGGGCAATTGGGCGGGACCGATCTGGTCCGGCCTTTTTACTGAGCGTCGGTGCCGTTAATCATCCGATGCTGCCTTTTTGCCTGGGGCGCTAAGCACCTCTCTCTCAAAGTGTCCCAGCACAGCGATAGTCAGTAGCGCAAATGTCGCCAACAGGCCCGCCAGGGGCAGATTGCCTATTCCGCAGGTCACGCCCAGTGCCCCGGCGATCCAGATGGACGCACCCGTGGTGATGCCCTGAACATTCCCGCGGGCCTGAATAATGCAGCCGGCACCGAGAAAGCCAATACCACCAATGACGCCTTCCACAATACGCGTCGGATCAACCCGGGCAGAAGGATCCCCGGTCGCGGTTGCAAAGAGGAGATGCATGCCAACCATTACAAAGGTCGCTGCGCCCATGGAGACCAGCATATGGGAGCGAAGGCCCGCCGGTTTGCCCCGCAGTTCACGTTCGAGCCCGAGCAGAAAACCGAGACCCGTCGCGGCAGACAGGCGAATTAACATATCCAGGAAGGGTAATTCTGACGAGTCCATTGATTGTTACCTCAGATAACGGCCAAAAAAGGCCCGTCTTACGAAAAGACGGGCCAGGAACCTGAGTCAAATCATAGTCGCTCTGCGGTCAGTACACATACTGCATCGCAGAGTAAAAAGGCACCGGCTTCCTGCCAGGTGCCGGGACATCAGAAGGTGTAACGCAGACCCACGCGGGCCGTATCGAAGTCCGGACCGTCGTTGGTGATCTCACCATCGAAGTCGTCCTCGTCAATATCCACGTTGTAGCGGTTGTACTCCGCAAAGGCCGTCAGCGACGGGGTCACCATAAAGTCGATGCCGGCGCCGACCACGGGGCTGATGTCGTCGTAGGTTTCGCTTTCATCGAAAGCACTGACGTCCATATCGTAAGCAAAGGCGCCGGCCTTGGCGTAAATACCGAAAGATTCGGTGAGCGGCAGGCGACCCTTAACCGACAGGGATAAGCCCTTCAGGTCAGAGCGAACCTCTTCTTCACCGAACTTTCCGAAATCCAGGTAGTCAACTTCCAGCGCAAAGTAGGAGTTGAACTGATAGCCCACGGACACACCGTAGAGGTCCCTTTCGTCGTCGAAGTCACCATCATGGGCTTTATACCCACCGTAACTGCCGCTGATGAAGAGACCTGAAGTGTCCCTTTCGTTACTCTGGGCCATGGCGGCCGGAGCGGCCACCGCAGCGGCTGTAACAAGCGTCAGATAGGCAACACTGGACTTGATGCGCATAACACAGACCTCCTGGGTCGTTTGTTGAACTCATGCTTCCATTGCGTGTCGGTGTGCTCGACATCACACTTTTAGAGTAATAGAAAACGCATAGCATCCAAGTTAAAACCAAACGACGCTTTTGTAATTTTCTATTCATTCGGGATATACAGAAGTTATTGAATTCATACGGCCTGATATGCTTAGGGAGGTGTCCATGCAGGACTTATTTACAGAGCAGAACCGCGAGCGCCCGGAACAGCTGGGGCCGGGTAGCTACCTGTTTCGGGGCTATGCTTCGGCCGTGGCCGGCCCGCTGATTGACCATATTCAGCGTATTGCCGAAGCTGCACCTTTTCGGCGTATGAAAACCCCAGGCGGCCGCCAGATGTCGGTTGCCATGACGGGCTGTGGTGCTTACAGCTGGATCACAGACGCCAGCGGATATCGGTACAGTGCCGAGGATCCGGAAACCGGGAAGCCCTGGCCTGCCATGCCCGTGCTGTTCATGACACTGGCCCGGGATATTGCTCAACGAGCAGGCTATGAGGGTTTCGAGCCAGACGTTTGTCTGATCAATCGATATCCGCCGGGCACGCGCATGGGGCTGCATCAGGATCGGGATGAGCAGGATTTTCGATGGCCGGTGGTGTCGGTATCCCTCGGGCTGCCAGCTGTCTTTCTCTGGGGCGGCCTGAGTCGGGGTGGATCACCCGCCCGGCTTACTCTTGAGCATGGGGATGTGCTGGTATGGGGGGGGAAAGACCGGCTTCGTTACCACGGGATCGCGCCGGTAGCAGATGGCCGGTGGGAGACCACCGGCCATGTACGGTACAACCTGACGTTTCGCAGAGCTCGTTGACGTGAGCCTGTAATCAGGTGCGGCTGGTCACTTCCAGCAGGTGGTAACCAAACTGCGTGCGAACGGGACCGATAACGGTGTTCAGTTCGCTGTTGAAAACAGCTTTGTCGAATTCGGGAACCATCTGGCCGGGGCCGAAACTGCCCAGATCACCGCCATTACGCCCGGAGGGGCAGCGGGAATGCTGTTTGGCAACTTCAGCAAAGTTCTGGCCATTTTCAATCGCCTGCTTCAGCTCTTCACACTGAGCTTCAGTGTCTACCAGAATGTGTCGGGCAGTAGCCTGGGTCATATCATGCTTCCTGTGAAGTGGATGGACCCGGAATGCTGCCTTTAACACATCGATCTGGCAAGCTTTTTCAGGAAATCATCATTCCGGGTTGCGACGAGAACGCCGCAGCCCGGACGGGCTGGCTCAGCTTTCGGCCGGGCGACTGGGTCGGCTGTGCGTGACAATCCATTGATGTATATGACGAACCTTTCGGGCCACCGCCTTTGCAGTTTTCCTTGCAGCTAACCGGATATAGGCCCGGCGAAGCTCGATGGCATTATGCAGAACGGTGGAGGGGACGGGATCAACTCGTTTGCGATCGGACATACGCCTTACCTCCTTGATGATGCTCTTCTGGTGGGTGTGAGACGGAAAGATCGCTTGCTATCCGTCATCACCTATGTATTGTCGCCTTTCTTCTGTTTAGTTTGTATACGTTAAACTGCATAGTTAGGTTGTGAATCATTTCAGTGGCGGGCAGGTTGGAGCGCTATTTGACGAACAAAAAAAAGGCCCGGCAGAAGCTGCCGGGCCAAAGACGACACTCTGCAAGCAGAGTGTTACCCCCAAACGTCGCCGGCGTCCTTTCCGGCTTGAGCGGCTCGTCCTGGCCGCGCTTTTTCTTTAGAAGCAGTCAATCTGAACAGGGACCGTCAGATTCCCCGGTCAATAACTGCTTGCGTGATCACATCATCAATGGAGCAGATCGGGGTTTCCCGACCGACCCAGGCGTCGCCGCCAAAGTACTGCTGGAAGATCTTCTCGGCAGTACGGGTAGCAAGTGCCTGAGTGCTCAGGGTCGGGTTCGGACCACCCAGAGAGTTGGGCAGAGCCGAGTTGTCGGCGATGAACAGGCCCTGCACGGCACGGGATTCGCAGTTTTCATCCAGAACTGAGTTCCGTGCGCTGTCACCCATGCGCATGGATGACTGCAGGTGCAGCAGTATGGGCGCCCAATCTGACCGGATGATCGTTTTCGCACCGGCTGCCCGCAGAATCTCAGCGGCACGGGTTGCCAGATAGTCCCGGTTACGCTGGGTACGACGGGAGCGACGGCGCTTGTCGATCTGAACCCGGGCCACCGGGCCGTGATCGTCACGGAACACCTTCGACAGGTCGACCTTGTTCTGATGCTCAACATCGTCGTCGGTCAATACAAGGATGCTCATCTGACGGTTGATATCGGACATCATCTCCTTGAGTTCGGTGCCGTAGACGCGGCCGGCTTCACCATCCCATGCGCCCTGTCCACCAACTCCGTTGTTATAGGCGCCGCGGATACCACTGTCGCTATTTGCCAGGTTGTTCGCCGCCACCGCCGGCGTATTGGCCGTATTCTGTATCGAGCCAAAACCAGGGAAGTCCGCCCGGGAAGAGCAGGAGGTGCCCTTGGCGCCGCCGACGTCGTGGTCGAAAATACCGGTAACCCAGTCCAGCGCATGATCGGTCAGCCCGTGTCCCACCCAGCCGTTGGGGTCAGGCAGATTGCTGTTCTGCCACAGGCGCGGGTTTTCGATACAACCGCCTGCCATAACCACCACCCGGGCACTTTCGCTGTGTACTTCGCCGGTGTTTACGTCCCGCCACTCAACCCCGGTAGCCTGCTGCTGGAGACGGCCCCAACGGCGCTCGGAGAGAATGCGGGTAACGTAAGCGTCGGTCACCAGCGTAATCGCCTTGCCGCCCGGCTTCCACAGGTCTGCGGTTAGTGCCATGGGCATATAGCTGTTATCGGTGGACCGGCGGGCCTTGAGGTTCCGCGGTGCACCTTTCGGCAACGCACAACCCTGGAAACAACGGCCACAAAGAGTACAGCCGGTAGCGTCCGGGAAATTCAGCTGTGATGGGTCATTGGTACGACCAGCCATGCCACCGGGCTGCAGGATGGCGTTCTCCTGCGGGCGAAAGCCGGCGTGGGTAACATCTTTGCCGGTAATCGGGCTCAGGCCGGCCGCTTCGGCGCCCTGGTAGAAAGCCTGCTCCTTGGTACCCATGGCGGCGGTCTGCACCGGCAGGGTGGCCTCGGTCCATTCGTAGTAACGCCGCATTTCCTCGTAACTGAAGGGGAACCTGTGGCGATGGTCGTACAGGGCGCGATCGCGGCCCCGGTAGTCGGCAAAAACACCTGGCATGGCGCGGGGGCTGTTGCCGTAGTAATGCAACGTGGTACCGCCCACGCCGGCGACCTGGGAAAAGCTGCCCGGGGTCACCAGTTCACGGAACCAAGCTGGCTTGGCCTGATCCGCCGGGCCAAAACGCAGCTTGCCGGTCAGCGAGCTGTTCATGTGGTTTTCCAGTCCTGACCATTCCTGCTCGGGCCGCTCATGCCGGGCACCGGCCTCCAGCACCAGCACATCAAGGCCACGCTCGGCCAGTTCCTTGGCAACGACGGGGCCACCGCCACCGGCGCCGATAATGATTACGTCACGCATCAGACACTCCTCCGTCCCTGGTAATAACCGATAAAGTCATCGCTGCCGATGCTGGTGGGAGGCGCATCGGGCGCGTATTGGCTCAGCACCCAGCCGAGGGGGCGCTGTGCAACTTCTCGGGTCTCGGGGTTAAATACGGCAAACTCGCAATAGCTGCCGAATCCGGCAATACGAAGCATGAACGAAACCAGCGAGGACAGCACACCAGGTGTGGCTTCGCGGAAGTCCCGGTCGGGGATGTTCAGGGTAATGGCACGCTTGAGCCAGGAGCTCTCGCTTTCCAGTTCCTCGAACACCTTCGCCTTCTGTTCCCAGGTGAGGTTGGCAAAGGGCGACGGGAACGGTCCGTCGATAGTGCCTGCGACCCGGGTTGCGGCCAGGTTGACCAGTAGCGCTACCAGAACCGAGTTGGAGAGCTCGCCTTCGAGATATGCGGTAAAGGAGCCGTCGAGGTTTTCAAGAATGTACTCGCCGTTTTCACCCAGATCGTCCGCGGCCATTTCGGGAATATCCATGGGCTGCAGCGCCAGGTAAGTGGCGATGGAATTGAGCATCTGGCTCATGTAAGCAGAAGGCATGGGTACCAGCAGGTCGGTTCCGCCAGTGAGATACAGGTCAGCCCGGGTGCCAATACCGCCGGGTAGCGGCGTGGTTACGTCCTGATATTCAGAGTAGGGATCGTCACCCGGTACGCCGAAGGCGATCATGGCGAAGAAAGTATCATCCCTTAATTTGTCCAGAGCAGTACGGAGCTGTTCTACGGTCCATTCAACGGGCTCAACTGCGGATGGTGGACCTGGGCGGTCTTTGCCGGGACCCCGGCCTTTTCCTATCCCTTTACCTTTGCCGTTTCTCCAGTCGGCGAAAGCCATGCCTGGATTAACAGCAACGGCAGCGCCAAGCAGACCTGAGCCGATCAGTAGCTGACGCCTGCCGGAACTGACGGGCGGATTCGTCGGTTTGGATTCAGACACAAGCACCTCCCTTGCATTTATCGGGCCCCCTGGAGGTGGTTGTGCCGGCCACCGGGCCCCGTTTTTATTGGAGAAACCCTGTTTCTCTTTACCACCGGAAAGCATTGTTTCTCCGCGGGCCGTCTTCTGAAGTGGTCACTCAGGTAACGACGGGGGAATGTTAATACTTGTTTAAGACAAAAAAAGAAAAGGTCTCAAAAATTAAGACATATCTAACACTAATTATTCGCAAATGAGACACAGTAGGCACCTGACGAGCGGCTGTGGTGGCTGGGGAACCCGTCGTTGCGGCGCCCGGGCCGGCAGAACTGCTGTGGAAAAACACCACCGAATTAGAAAAGTTGCAATATTGGTCTATTTTTATACAGACCGAGGGCGGTTATAGGATCGCCGTTGCGTTGGCATGGTTCAGGAGGCGCGTTTTCATGGAGCTGGCAAAACAATCCGGCAAGACCTCCCTGTCGGGGCGTGGGTCACTGCAGGCCTATCTGAGGGAGTTACTGGCCGAAGCCCGAATCGACATGGGTGGCGATCAGCCCTGGGACATGAAGCTGAACAGTTCGGGGGTTGCCGAACGGATTTTTACTGAAGGCAGTCTCGGCCTCGGGGAAAGCTACATGGACGGGGACTGGGATGTTGAGGAGCTGGACGAGTTCATCCATCGCATACTCCGGGCACGGCTGCACAGGCAGATCCGACCTACCCGGGTGCTGCTGCATTATCTGAAATCCCGGCTGTTTAATCGCCAGACAATTTCCCGTGCGAAGGAAGTAGGGGAGCAGCACTACGATCTCGGTAACGACTTTTACCGGGCCATGCTGGATGCCCGCATGACTTACACCTGTGGTTACTGGAAAGACGCCACCTCGTTGGACCAGGCCCAGGAAGCGAAACTTGACCTGATCTGCCGCAAGCTCCGGCTGAAACCCGGGATGCGGGTGCTGGATATCGGGTGTGGCTGGGGCAGTTTTATGTCGTGGGCGGCGGAACACTATGACGTCGAGTGCGTGGGTGTCACGATTTCCCGGGAGCAGGCAGAGCTGGCCCGGGAGATGTATCCCGACTCCGCGCTGGATTTCCGTCTGCAGGATTACCGGGATCTGAATGAACCCTTCGACCGTATTGTCAGCATTGGTATGTTCGAGCATGTGGGCGCCAAGAACTATCGTACTTATATGGACGTTGCGCATCGGTGTCTGAAAGACTACGGGCTCTTCCTGTTGCACACCATTGGCAAGAACGAACGCGCGCCCCATTCCGATCCCTGGATGGACAAATACATCTTCCCCAATGGCGAGTTGCCGTCCATCGGGCAGATCGGCGATGCCGTGGACAACCTGTTTGTGGTGGAAGATCTGCATAACTTTGGTGCTGATTACGACCGGACCTTGATGGCCTGGTATCGCAACTTCGAGGCGGCCTGGCCTCAGTTTTCCGACACACTGGGCGAGCGTTTCTTCCGTATGTGGCGCTTCTACCTGCTTGCCTGCGCTGGAGCTTTCCGCGCCCGAGACCTGCAACTCTGGCAATGGGTGCTGTCCAAGGGTGGTCCGGAGGGTGTATACCCGCGTACCACCTGAATGCGCGACAGTCAGCGCTGCGGCCTGATTTGAGCGACACGGTGGAATTGTCCCCTGCCATATGCCAATCTGTCGGGCTTTTTCAGGGTGCCGGAACACGGTGACCCATCTCTGGCCAGCCTTTGAGGAGTCGTCATGGTGGTAGTCGGGCCGGTGCCGGCAGAGTCCCGGGAGTTTCGGTTTCAGCTGTTTGACGTGCTCGGGGTTGGCGCGGTCGTGGCCTGGCCCCGGTACCAGCAGCATTCGGTGGCATCGCTGCAAGCCATCGTGGAAACCTTCGCCAGTCTGGCGTCTGGTCACCGCGGACCAGCCCTGAATCAGGTCGAAGCCCTGGCGCAGGGGGCTGTCGGTGTCGCACCAGAAGCCATACTTACTCTTGGCAACGGGCTTTACCAGGCGGATGGCCAGGGCAGTCCACTGTTCAGGACCCGCTCGGGAGACACGCTGGGGCAGGGTGCTGCTGCCGTACTGTCAGTCTGGCATTCGTTGCGCAACTGTTTGACCAGAGAGGGCACTGACCGGCTCGATGCGGCCGGTTCTGCCGATCTCCGGGATCGGTTGCTTGATGCCAAGGTCCGCAGTGAGGCCGGGCTGGCAATGGTGTTGCGTGGTGCGCTGCTGTCGGATGCCGCCGAAAACCACCCGGATCACGTTGAGCGTCAGGCCAGCGCACGTCTGCTGGCGTTCCTGGAACCGGTTCTGGCCTGGTGGCCGTCGCAGGCTGCGTGGCAGGCCTCGATCGCTCTCGGGGATGGAAACGTGCAAATGCCCGGACCGACGGTCACCAGCGAGCATGCGCGAGAACTCCTGGAGAACCGGGTCTGGGCCCACCAGAGTCATGGGCTGCAAATCTTCCTGCAGACCTTGCAACAGGATCTTGAGGCGGCGAATACGCCGGATACCCGACAGTGGGCACTGTCGCTGAGTGAAACCCTGCAGCACGCTGTCAAGGTCACGCAACTCCTCGGCAGGGAAATACAGGCCGGTTCGCCTCAACGGGCTATGGCCAATGCGCGGCGATACCTGAATCTGTTCGGAGAAATACTGGGCGGCTGGATGTGGCTGCAGCAGGCCAACGTCGCAGCCACCCTGACGGACACTTCACCCGAAGTTCAGGCTTTCCGTGCCGGCAAGCTACAGGCGGCCCGTTACTTTTTCCATCGTGTGCTGCCGGGCGTTGCCCAGGATCTGGTGCTGCTGCAGAACCAGGATTCCACCAGCCTGGATATGCGCGCGGCCTGGTACTGAGCCGTCCGCCCGTTCAGGCAAAGATGCTGATGAGAATTACACCCAGGACAATGCGATAGGCCACAAACGGCATCATTCCGATCCGTTTGATAAACGCCAGGAAAAAGTGAATGCAGAGATACGCCGAGATCGCGGAAAGAATGACTCCAGCAGCCAGGGGTACCCATTGGATCGGTTCCGGAGTTTCCATCAACGACTTGATCTGCAGGCCACTGGCCAGCACGATGACCGGGATCGATAACAGAAACGAGAATCGGGATGCTGCCTCACGGTTCATGCCCATAAACAGGGCAGCCGTGATGGTGATGCCTGAGCGGGATGTGCCCGGGAACAATGCCAGTGCCTGGGCGCAGCCAACCACCAGAACATCCTTCCAGTTGATCTGGCTCTCGGTACGGTTGCCTCGGTAGCGGAGATCGGCCCAGGCCAGCGGGATCGCAAACACGATCAACCCGGCCGCGAGATAGAGGGGGGAGCGCAGCACCGTCTCAATCACGTCCTTGTACGCCAGCCCGACAAGGCCAACCGGAATAGTACCCAGCAGGACAGCCCAGGCAAGCCGGGCGTCTGCATCCGGCTGCCGGGTCTGAAGTGACCGGAACCAGCTGCCGGTCATGGCTGTCAGGTCCCTGCGGAAGTAAAGCACCACGGCCAGCAGGCTTCCCAGGTGAAGGGCAACGTCGAACGCTAATCCCTGGTCTTCCCATTCCGTAAGCACCGGGACCAGAATCAGATGTGCGGACGATGAGACCGGGATAAACTCTGAAACCCCCTGTACCAGAGCAAGGGTTACAACCTGAAGCCAATCCATGGAGATTCCTGTCGCTGAAATTCGGGTGGTAGTCTGTTGAAAGCGGGCTATTCTAAACAAAAAGGAACAGTAACCAATAGTGAACAGAAGGAAACCGCAAAGGATATGGCCAAACCGAGACCGGTGCTGGATGCCTCCCTTCGAGCCAGACTGACGGACTACATGCTTCAGCAGCAGATAGTGGAGCTGGTGTATCGCGATTCATCGGGGCAGGTGCAGGTGGTGCATTCCCGCATCAGAGATCTGTTTGCCAGGCCAGGTGGGGACTTTATTGCACTGGATAAGGGCGTGTTGCTGGCGGTGGACCGTATTCTGATTATCGATGGTCATAACCTGAACGGTTATTGACGAGCGTTAATATGGGAGCAATGCAAAATATACACATGTTGTCCTAGTATCGTTGATGACCGCACGGTTGCGTGAACCACGTCTCGAAACGGAGTCGTGACGCCGTGTTCTCACCAACGAAAAGGGATGACCAATGAAGAAGCTAACGCTGAGTCTGTTTGCACTGATGCTGACCTTCGGTCTGGCTGCCTGCAGCGACAATAATGATGAAGGCGCTGATTTTGACCGGGCTGCCGATAATGTGGAAGAGATGACCGAAGATGCAGCGGACGCGACCGAGGAAACCTTTGAGGACCTGACCGGAACTCAGGAGGGTCCTGTTGAAGGGGCGGCCGAATCCACCGGCGACGCCGCCGAGGACACCGCTGAAGAAATGGAAGACATTGGTGAAGAAATCGACGAATCCATGAATGAAGCCGGTCGGGAAGTCGAAGAAAGCCAGGATGATCTTGTGCAATAATGATCTGACCTGTTGAGCTTTCGAAAAGCAGGTACTGAAAAGCACCTGCTTTTTTTGTATTTCAGTTTCCACCTGCAGAGTCAGCCCGTGAACGAACAGCGACCCAATCAGGAATACATCCCCGCCGGTCAGCGTACGCGGCCGTTAAGCAATGACCCGCTCTGGAAGGTGGTGGTAATTGTCTATCTGCTTCAGGCGCTGGCCATTCCGACCAGCGGTCTGCTGGCTGTAGCGGGGGTCATCATCAATTACCTCAAGCAGGATGAGGTCCGTACCAGTCCTCTTGATGCCCACTTCCGCTGGCAGATCCGCACCTTCTGGATTGCGTTGCTGTGGTCGGTGATTGGTGCCATTACTACATTCCTGATCATTGGCTGGTTTATCCTCGTCGGTCTCGCCATCTGGTATATCTACCGGGTTGTCAGGGGCGCGCTTGCCCTCAACGACGGCCAGGCGCCGTAAGAGCTACGCCCTGACGTTGTGCCGCTTCCTGGACCCGGTCACCGGACGTCGACGGATACCTCTTTCAGGCGAACTGCGCTGACGGTGCCCGCCAGTCCCATCAGCCCCAGCGCGATAATCACCGCTTCGTTGGAGATCATGGCGATCAGTGCGGTGGCGCCTCCGGTGACCAGCAGGAGCAGGCCGATTACCGAATTACTGACCGCGGTATAGTCGGTGCGTTTGTTGCCTCCGGCCATATCGACCAGATAGGTTTTGCGCCCCAGCCGAACCCCCGCGTGGGCAATACTGAGAATGAAAAACGCCAAGGGGTAGAGCCAGCGGCCGCCAAAGCTGTCATCGGCCGCCAGCGCAACTCCACCCGCGACCAGGCAGACGCCGCTGGCGATGGCAGCGCCGCGAATCATGACCTGGCGGCTGCTGGCATCCGCCATCCAGCCCCAGATACTGGCACTGATGGAGCTGGCGACGCTGCTGGCCAGCAGGAACACACCCAGCAGCCACGCCGAGTCGGCCTGGTTCTGGGCCAACAGCACGAAATAGGGTGATGCCAGGGCGGAACACAGCAGCAGCGCCCGGGTGACGACAAAGTGGCGGAACGGGGGGTCGGTGCGCAGCAGTCCGAGATTCTTAACCGCGTCCTTCAGGGCATTGCCACCGCCGCTGGTTTCCCCTTCGTACTCATCAATGCCGGCGAATACAATACCCGCGGCCAGCCAGAGCCCACCTGCCAACAGCAAAAGCAGACTGTAGAACAACATGGAAGGCTCGCCCTTATCCCAGAAGAGCACCACCGTGAGCAGTGCAGTAATGGTACCGCCCAGGGTGGACGCCAGGCCGGACAGACGCCCGCGACGGCCTTTCGGCACACATTTGCCCTGCACGTCTTTCATGGAGACGGAACAGAATCCCCGCGCCAGTGAGAACACCACCAGCGCGCCCACAATGGCGCCACCGGCCCCGTAACCGTCCAGAAACCATACGCTGGCGGCCATAGCCATAACGCTGACGGCCTGACCAAAAGCCCCCAGGGTCCAGAACCACTTGCGAACCGGTTTGCGGCGAATCCAGGCGCCAATTACCATCTGCGGCAGCATGGAGCCGGACTCCCGGATGGGCACCAGCCAGGCAATCAGCCCGGGTGCACCGACAGCATTAAGCAACCAGGCCAATACTGTCTTGGGGCTGATCAGCAGGTCGCCCAGGTTGGTCAGGACACTGCTTGCCAGAATCAGGAAGAAGTTCCGCGGGACTTCCCGGCAGGCTTCATCGGGCAGATCTGCACAGGTGCGGGCATCTTCCTCGTTCGCAATCAGTGCATAGAGTCGTTCGGTGGGATGGCTGGGGGCCGGCTGGATGCTCAAGATAGCCTCGTGGTGTCGGTCAGTCATAATCCTACGGGCAAGACTACCAGTCCCGGCCGGGGTTTCGTAGCATTGGGCGCCCACTTGCCGGAACGTTTGTGGTGGGGCTTAATGTCGGATTGGCTGACGTACCCTGGAGTCCATCTGATGCTCAGTTATCTTCATGAATTTCATGCGGGAAACTTCGCGGATGTTCATAAACACGGAGTGCTGACCCTGGCCCTGTCCATGATGCAGGCCAAGCCGTCACCGATTGCCGGGTTTGATACCCACGCTGGCAGTGCCGTATATGACCTGACCGGCGAGCGGGCCAGCAAGACAGGGGAAGCGGACGCTGGAATACAGCGGGTGTGGCAGTTGCGTAAACAGCTTCAGGGTTCTGACTGGGCGTCGATGCTGGCCGAGCTGGCGCGGTTGAATCCGGGTGACGGGCCACTGGTTCGTTATCCGGGCTCGCCGGCGTGGTTCAGTAACCTGCAGCGAGATCAGGACACCCTGACCGCGTTCGAGCTGCATTCGACCGAATCCTCCCGGCTGCAGCACTGGGCCCGGCAGCATCGGCTGTCGGTTCGGGGCGGAGATGGTCTGACGGGCCTGCTGGGTGTGCTGCCGCCGAAGGCGCCCCGGCTGCTGGCGCTGATCGATCCCTCCTACGAAATCAAAGAGGAGTATTCGCAGGTCTGCCGTACCCTGAAGCAGGCCTGGGCCCGATGTCGCCATGGTGTGTTTCTGGTCTGGTACCCGGTGCTTACCAGCCGTCATCATGAGGTTCTGCCCGCTCAGCTACTCAACGCGGGGATTCCCAAGATCTGGCACAGCCAGCTGCACCTTCAGCAGCCACCGGGCCGGGGCATGACCGGTTCTGGCATGTTAGTGGTGAACCCACCCTGGGGTTTTGGTGATCGGCTGCACGCCATGCTTGAGCCAGTGCTCGGCCGCCAGGGATTGAACGCACGGCATCAACAGAGCTGGCTTGTGCCGGAATAGCGGCAACAAAAAAGCCCCGCTCAGAGGCGGGGCCGGGTCTGCCTGAGAGGGCAAGCTGCTTACATCAGCGCATCAACCCGGTTACGGACACTGGGCTCACTGTTATAGGCCGTTGCGATCGCGTTATAGGTGGGAATGTCCAGGCCTGCGTCTTCGATCACAGAGACCATCTCGTCATTGGCCTCCATCTGCAGCTCCTGGGCTTTCTCCTGGGAGTCAGCCTCTTCAATCTTCGCCATGTACTCGTCGCGAATCTCATTGATGCCGTCCTGCGCTTCTACAAACTGCCGCAGCTCGGCATCATCGAAGCTGGTGTCGGTTTCGCCAGACGCCGCCGGGTTGGTGTACGTGCTTTGATCTGTCTGGGCCGGGGCACCCTGAGACTGGGCGTAAACGGCCGGCGCACCGGCGAGCAGGGCAATGGATACCGCAGCGGATGTAAGTAATTTGTTCATGATCGTCTCCTTGCTCATGTAGCGGGCTGCTGCCCGTAGAATAACCAGCCCTCGGTTTACGGCTGGTTTCTTTCGCACTGGGACCCTTTCAAATGCTGTGCCAACCCAAGGGGGATTCCACAATTTCAATTAAATCAGTTGGTTGATGATGGTTTCCCGTGACGATCAGGTAATCTGCATTGAGGCAATTTGCCACATGTGACAGTCTGCTGTGACATTTATGCATTCGTGGAGTTCAGTATGGCGCGGGCCCTGGGATATTCGGGCGGGGTATTACATTCTGTCCGGCTCACGCTGTTCCTGAGCATCGTGGTGCCGCTGATGCTGGTGGTCGGGGCCGGTGTCTTCTTTGCTGTGAGCGCCATTGAAAGGAACCTGGATCAGCGTTTGCGGGAAGATCTTGAGCTGGTCGCCCGGGCTGCCAGTGGTCCCATGGCCCGGGCTATGGAAGATGGCAATAATATCGTGCTGGATGAAACCCTACGGTCCATTTTCCGGATCGGGCGAGTGTATGGTGCTTCCGTTTTTAACGCCGATGGTGAGCAGGTAGCCAGTCTCGGGGTTGCCGATACCAGTCTGCAGAGCAGTCGCAGTGCGAACCAGGTTATTGAGAGCGGTGAGCGGGGTGGCACTTTCCGGCGCGTGGATGGCGTGTCTGTGTTTTCCCAGTTCACGCCGCTGATATCGGCAGATGGTCGCATTAACGGGCTGCTGCAGGTCACCCGCAAGCGCAGCGATTTTCACCGGCTGGTGTCTTCAGCCCGGGTCTGGGCGGTGGTGTTCTGGGGTGCCGTGCTGCTGATCATCAGTCTGGTTGTGGTGCTGGGACACTATGGTGCTGTGGGTCGCTACGTTGACCGTCTGCTGGAGACCATGAAAGGGATGGGGCCGGGGCGCTGGCCCATTCAGGCCGAGGCATCCGGACCGAGGGAAATTCGCCAGCTGCACTATGGTCTTCGTGACCTGGGCGAACGTATGGCCAGGGCCGAAGAAGAGATCCGTCAGCGGGTCGAGCGGGAGCGTCAGCTGGGTCAACAGCTGGAGTATCAGGAGAAAGTCGCCATGATCGGCCGGGTCGCCGGTGGTGTTGCCCATGAGCTTGGTGCACCCCTTAACGTCATACAGGGGCGAGCCGCCATACTGGCCCGTCAGAACCTGGGGGCGGACAGTGAGCGACATCTGGACGATATCCGGCATCAGGTTCAGCGCATGACCCGGATTATCGAGCAGCTGCTGGACTGTTTTCGTCATGTGCCCGATGCCCGTCGCGCCATTGATCTGGCGCCTCTGCTCCGGGAACTGGTGGCCGGACTTGCCGATGATCCCCGGGCCGGAGACGTACCGGTAACCCTTGATCTGCCGGACGGA
Source organism: uncultured Marinobacter sp. (assembly GCA_964530545.1). Lineage (GTDB taxonomy): Bacteria > Pseudomonadota > Gammaproteobacteria > Pseudomonadales > Oleiphilaceae > Marinobacter. The sequence continues at coordinate 7,206 of CAZHAY010000015.1, read as the reverse complement.
AAGCTGATAGTGAATGCGGAACCTACCCGACTCGAACTGGCCTGCCTGAACGTGATCCGCAACGCCTGCGAAGCCGCTGCCTCTCAGGTGCAGGTCCGGGCGCAGCGGAGCGATGATTATTGGGTCCTCCATGTGGACGATGATGGGCCGGGCATACCCGAGGCACTGAGAGAGCAGATTTTCGAGCCCTTTTACAGTACGCGCCCCGCGGGCGAAGGTACGGGTCTCGGGCTTGCCATGGTGAAGAGCGTCGTCAAGGAACACCAGGGCAGACTTATCGTGGCGGACAGCAAACTGGGGGGCTGCCGCATGTCACTGTCCTGGCCGGTAGCCGGAAGTTGAGGTGATGATGAGTGGATCGGAAACCCTGCTGTTAATTGAAGATGATGTCAGCCTTCGTGCTTTGCTTGAGGAAGAACTGGCGCTGGACGGATACCGTATTCTTACCGCCCCCGATTGCAACAGCGGCATTGCTGTTGCTCTATCGGAGCAACCCGACCTGATCATCTCGGACCTGCGCCTGCCCGATGGTGACGGGCTGAACGTTCTGCGCAAGGTGCAGGCTGAGGGCAGGACAGTCCCGTTCATTATCATTACTGCGTTTGGCACTGTGGATCAGGCCGTGGAAGCGCTGCAGGCGGGCGCGGATGACTTTCTCACCAAGCCTCTGTCAACGGAGCACCTGCGGCTGAAGGTGCGGCGCCTGCTGGCCCACGCGGCGCTGAGCCTTGAGCTGGCCCGGTATCGGTCTGCCTCGGGCGCGCCCGCCAACCTGGGCCTGGTGGGAGAGAGCACCGCCATGGACCGGTTGCGGCAGGAGATCCGGCAAGTGGCCCGAAGCGAAGCCGCGGTGCTGGTCAACGGCGAAAGTGGCACCGGCAAGGAACTGGTCGCCCGGGCCATTCATCGTGAGAGTGAGCGCCGCGAAGGGCCGTTTATTCCGGTAAACTGCGCCGGTATTCCGCCGGAACTGATGGAAAGCGAGTTCTTTGGCCACGAGGCCGGCGCTTTTACCGGCGCACGACAGGCCCGCAAGGGTCTTTTCGCTGAAGCCAGTGGCGGTACCCTGCTGCTGGATGAGATTGGCGAGATGCCGGCGGCACTTCAGGCCAAGCTGCTGCGGGTCCTGCAGGAGGGCAGAGTCAAGCCCGTGGGCGCTGAAAGGGAAGAGCCGGTAGATGTGCGTGTTATCGCTGCCACTCATGTGGATCTGCTGGAAGCGGTGCGCCAGGGGGATTTCCGGGAAGACCTGTACTATCGGCTGGAAACCCTGATGCTGGCCGTGCCGCCGCTTCGGCAGCGGGGTGATGATGTGGAGTTGCTGGCCATGCATTTCCTGCGGCAGTCAGCGGAACGGCACCGGCGTGGCTTCCTTCGCCTGGCAGAGACAACCGTAGCCGTGCTGGCGGATTATCCGTTCCCCGGCAACGTGCGGGAGCTGGCCAGTGCCATGGAACGGGCCGTCACCTTTTGCGAAGGGGACGTGGTGCAGCCGGACCATCTGCCGGCTCGCATCCGCCAGCGCCAGGTTAGTCTGGCCGGCCAGAAACTGACGGACTTAAAAGACGAGCCCACCGCCAGCTGGCCGACCCTGGAAACCCTGCAACAGCGTTATGTGCAGCAGGTGATGGAGCGGGTCGATGGCAATAAGCGACGAGCGGCACGTATTCTGGGCATCAACCGCCGGACCCTGTACCGGTGGCTTGAACAGCGGGACAATCCGGAATGAATCAGCAGTGGCACCTGTGCCCGGGAGATCGGCATGTGGAGGTTTCAGAGCGACGTCATGGCTGACTGGCACCTTTATATCATCCGTACCGCCTGCAATAAGCTGTATACGGGAGTAACCACGGATGTCGGGCGCCGCTTTAGCGAGCACAGCAGCAGCGGCCCCCGGTGCGCCCGCAGCCTGCGGGGCAAAGGCCCGCTGCAGCTGGTATTCAGCCGTTCCGTAGGGGATCGCTCCAGGGCGCTGAAAATGGAATGGCAGGTCAAGCGCCTGCCACGCCGGCACAAGGATGAGCTGATTTCGGGCGCGCGGACGCTGGAACTGTAAGGCTGGCAACGGGACAGGTAAAAGTCCCGTAAATTCCGTAACAAAGGCAGAACGCCAGAAAGAGTATGGTATTCTGCCACCGTAACAAACCGGTCCACCCGGTCTGACTGGACATCTGACACAGGCCCATAGACGCACGTGTACTGGAAAAGCGACAAGATTGGCCTTCCGGAATGGGAAAGTGATGCGGTCCGGGACGCATTACCGGATTTTGCGCCTGATGAGAATGCGCCGCTAAGCGACGAGATCAAGGCCTACTGTCGGTTCTATGGGCTGGATCTCTGGGTGGAATATCCGGACATCCGTTACACGCCGGGGCTGATCAGGGCCGGAGGGCATTCGGTGGCAGTGCACTTCTACCGCCAGCCCGAATCCGCCCACAGCAAGGGCACGGTTTTTATCCTGCATGGGTATTTTGACCATGCCGGGCTGTACAGCCAGCTGATCGAGCGCTGTCTGGGCGCAGACTACGATGTTCTGATCTGGGATCAGCCGGGCCATGGGCTGTCCAGTGGTACACCCGCAGCAATCGGCAGCTTTATGGAGTATCAGGCGGTACTCAGTGATCTGCTGGCACGGGTACGGCGGTTTACGGTGAAGCCCTGGTACGCGGTAGGGCAGAGTACGGGGGGAGGCATCCTTATCGACTACCTGCTGTCAAACCATCACAGCCGGCAGACCTCCGCCTTCAGCACTGTGGTACTGCTGGCTCCGCTGGTACGGCCCGTTGGATGGCTTGGGGCGAGGGTGCTTCACTCCGTGGCGAAACCTTTTTTAACGCGCTGGAAGCGGGCTTTTTCCGAGAACAGCGCAAACCGGCGCTTTCTGACCTTTCTGCGGGAACACGATCCGCTTCAGGCCAGGGCCGTCCATGTGGATTGGGTTACCGCGTTGCGCCACTGGGTCCCCCATATTGAATCGTCACGACCGGTGGATTTCCCGGTTACCGTGATCCAGGGTGAGAAAGACCGGACGGTCGACTGGCCGCACAATTTGCGCATTATCCGGAACAAGTTTTCGTCGGTGGAGGAGTTGAAGCTCCGGGACGGCCGCCACCACCTGGTGAACGAAGCACAGGATTTGCAGGCCACTGTGTTCAACGGCATCGTCCATGCCCTTGACCGCGCCTATGACGGGGCGCAACAGAGTGGCCCGGCACCAAACAACGGTTAACAAAACAGGAGACTGACCGTGAAGAAAACCCTGATTGCCTTTTCCGTCGCTGCCTTCGGCCTCACTGGCTGCATGACATACGATCCGTATACAGGCGAGCAGAAAACCTCCAGCGCTACCAAGGGCAGCGTTATCGGCGCCATTGGCGGTGCCGCCGTGGGTGTCGCCACTTCCAGCAAGAGTGACCGTGGCAAGGGCGCCCTGATTGGTGCTGCGAGCGGCGCGGCAGTGGGTGGTGGCATCGGCTACTACATGGATCGCCAGGAAGCCCAGCTCCGGCAGCGCCTTGAGGGCACCGGTGTCCGGGTTATCCGCAACGGTGATCAGATTGAACTGGTGATGCCGGGCAACATTACCTTCGATACCAGCCAGAGCACCATTCGGCCGTCCTTCACCGGCGTGCTGGAGTCTGTGGCACTGGTGCTGAAGGAGTTTGACAAGACCGTGATCCAGATCGACGGCCATACCGACAGCACCGGCGCTGAAGGTTACAACCAGCTGCTGTCTGAGCGCCGTGCCGGTTCGGTTCGTGACTTCCTGCTGAATCAGGGTGTCGCGCCGGCCCGTACCCGGGCTACCGGCTACGGTCCCCGCCAGCCGATTGCCAGCAACGCCACCGCTGCCGGTCGCGAGCAGAACCGCCGTGTGGAACTGACGCTGGTTCCGACGCAGCAGTAATCCAAGCGCAGTAACAGAAGCCATAAAAAAAGGGGTGTCAGTGTGACACCCCTTTTTTGTTCAGCAGCCCTGCCTCAGAACAGCACCCGGCAACGGATGGTACCTTTCACCTGACGCAGCTTCTCCAGCGCCAGTTCGCCATAGGCCTTGTCCACGTCGATCACCACATAGCCAATATCTTCCTTGGTCTGCAGGTACTGGCCACAGATGTTGATGCCGTTGTCGGAGAATACCTGGTTGATCTCGGACAGAACCCCCGGCACGTTCTCGTGGATGTGCAGCAGACGGTGCTGGTTGGGGTGCGAAGGCAGGGCCACTTCGGGGAAGTTTACCGACGACACGGAGGTGCCGTTGTCGCTGTACATGGCCAGTTTTTCCGCCACTTCCCTGCCGATGTTTTCCTGCGCCTCGATGGTGGAACCGCCGATGTGTGGCGTCAGGATCACATTGTCGAACTCCCGCAGGGGCGACACGAACTCTTCTTCGTTGGACTTGGGCTCTACCGGGAACACGTCAATGGCGGCACCCAGCAGCTTGCCGCTGCGGATCACTTCTGCCAGGGCATCAATGTCGACGACGGTGCCACGGGACGCGTTCATCAGGATGCTGCCCGGCTTCATCTGGGCGAACTGCTCGGCACCGAACATGTAGCGGGTGGCCGGCGTCTCCGGAACGTGCAGGCTGACCACGTCAGACAGGTTCAGCAGCTCCTTGAGGGACGCAACCTGCGTGGCGTTACCCAGGGGCAGTTTGGAAACCACGTCGTAGAAGTAGACTTCCATGCCCAGGGATTCTGCCAGAACCGAGAACTGGGTCCCGATATTGCCATAGCCAATAATGCCCAGCTTCTTGCCACGAATTTCATAGCTGTTCTTGGCGGATTTCTGCCAGCCGCCACGATGGGCAACGGCGTTTTTCTCGGGAATGCCGCGCAGCAGAAGAATGGCTTGCGCAAGGACCAGTTCCGCTACGCTGCGGGTGTTGGAGAACGGGGCATTGAATACCGCAACGCCGCGGCGGGTCGCCGCCTGCAGGTCCACCTGGTTGGTACCGATACAGAAACAGCCAACCGCAACCAGCTTTTTGGCCGCTGCGAACACGTTCGCCGTGAGCTGAGTGCGAGAGCGGATGCCCACAAAGTGCGCGTCGGCAATCTTCTCAAGCAGCTCTTCCTCCCCCAAGGAGTGGCTCAGGTACTCGATGTTGGTGTAGCCCGCAGCGTTCAGGGTATCCAGCGCAGACTGGTGAACACCTTCGAGCAACAGGATGCGGATTTTGCTCTTCTCAAGAGACGTTTCTGACATGGGTAAGTTTCCAGACCTTCTGTTGCGTGGTATGAAGCGCGGCTGTACCACGCTTCGTGACAGCCTGGAGTCTGAGGCTGCCCGACCAGAAAATACCTGTGGCCGCGGCTGTGCTGGCAATCCGTCACAACCGTGGCGCCAGCCTCTCCACCTGGGGTAGGGCCGGGCTCACAGAACAGGGCGGGTATGATACCATAAACCCAGATTTTCACAGCTGGCCCGTTCACCTGGATCAACTTACTTTCCGGTGTTGCTGCCGCTTGCCTGACTCGCTGGAGAGACCCCGTAAATCATGAACCCGGAACAGATCATTTCGTCCCTGAAACAGCTGGTGGACGACGGCAAGGTATTGACCGATCCCGCTGACCTGGACGCCTACGGTAAGGACTGGACCCGTCAGTACGCCCCGCGGCCACTGGCTATCGTGTTGCCAAAGACTACCGGGCAGGTTCAGGCCATTGTCCGGTTTGCCAATGACAATCAGGTTGCGCTGGTGCCTTCCGGTGGTCGTACCGGGCTTAGCGGCGGCGCCGTAGCGGCCAATGGTGAAGTGGTGGTCGCCTTTGACCATATGAACCAGATTCTTGAATTTAATGCCAGCGATCGCACGGTACGTTGCCAGGCCGGTGTGATCACCGAACAGCTCCAGAATTTCGCGGAAGAAAACGGGCTTTTCTATCCGGTGGATTTTGCCTCGGCGGGGTCCAGCCAACTGGGCGGTAACCTGTCCACCAATGCCGGCGGTATCAAGGTGATCCGTTACGGTATGAGCCGGGACTGGGTCGCCGGCCTGAAAGTGGTGACCGGCAAGGGGGACATTCTCGACCTCAACCTGGATCTGGAAAAGAACAATACCGGCTACGATCTGCGCCATCTTTTTATCGGCGCTGAAGGCACCCTGGGTTTTATTACTGAAGCCACCATGAAACTTACCCGTCAGCCGACCAACCTGACTGTTATGGTGCTTGGGCTGGCGGATCTTACCAATACCATGGATGTGCTGCAGACCTTCCTCAAAAAGGTGGATCTGACCGCTTACGAGTTTTTTTCCCATCAGGCCATGTCCCATGTTCTGGCCCATGGTCAGGTGCAGGCACCCTTTGAAACAGAAGCGCCATACTACGCGCTGCTTGAATTTGAAGCGGTCTCGGAGCAGGTCATGGATGAGGCCATGGCGTTGTTCGAACAGTGTGTCGAAAATGGCTGGGTGCAGGACGGTGTGATCAGCCAGAGTGAGACCCAGGCCAATAATCTGTGGCAGCTGCGGGAGCGGATCTCCGAGTCCATCGCGCCCCGGACCCCGTACAAGAACGACATCTCGGTAGTAGTGTCCCAGGTCCCGGAATTCCTCACTGAAATTGATCAGGTTGTCACCGAGCACTATCCGGATTTTGAGATTATCTGGTTCGGCCATATCGGTGACGGCAACCTGCACCTGAATATCCTGAAGCCGGAAACCATGGCGAAGGAAGAGTTCTTTGACCGCTGCCAGCAGGTCAATAAATGGGTATTTGATATCGTCCAGCGCCACCGGGGCAGTGTCTCGGCGGAGCATGGGGTCGGGCTGGTGAAAAAAGACTATCTGCAGTACACCCGCAGTCCGGTGGAGATTGAGTACCTGCGGGCAGTCAAGCAGGTCTTCGACCCCAACGGTATTATGAACCCCGGCAAGATTTTTGATTTAGCGGTACAGTAAGTTGTCGATGAAAGAACATGTTGTTGTACTGACCGGCGCGGGTATCAGCGCGGAAAGCGGCCTGTCCACTTTTCGCGATTCCGGCGGTCTGTGGGAACGTTACGCCATTGAAGACGTCGCTACCCCCGAGGCTTTTGCCCGCAACCCGGAGCTGGTACTGGACTTCTATAACCAGCGTCGCCGGCAACTGAAAGATGTTGAGCCCAACGCCGCCCATCGGGCGCTGGCCCGGCTGGAGCAGACCCACCGGGTAACGATCATTACCCAGAACGTGGATAACCTCCATGAAAGGGCAGGGT
>CAZHAY010000014.1:24638-36174 GCA_964530545.1 uncultured Marinobacter sp. | reverse complement strand
CGCTCATATTTTCTCTCACTCTGACACAAACCAGGGCGCTGTCCGCAGGCTGGAACAACATACAGCGGAGCTCGCCTGAAAGGCTGAGATTATAGCGGATACGGCGGTTGGAGTCAGAAATCTAGTAACCCCACTGTACGTAGGTGCTATTTGCTCTGGTTAACCATCGAGGCCCCGCCTCACTTTGAGGCATCGGTGGAAAAAGGCAATAGCACGCGGAGAACGTAACGCCATCCGAAGCGATTTTTGGCAGGCATGTCTCCATCATCAGACCAGGCTCTCTACCGTTTTACCAAAGTTTCCAGATTATGCCGCTCACGCTCTACAAGGTTCGCAAACTGAGCAATTCGCTCGCCCTCGGTCGGCGCCTTGTAGGCTTTCAGGAGCTGGTGGTAATACGCAAAAATAACGAGCCGGGAATAATGACCCTGCTGTCTTTCCCTTAGCGTCAACGACAGCGGCGTCCCCGCCTGCTCCAAAAGCTGGAGCCCGACTTGCTCGCGGGCGTCGTTCTCCAGTTCCAGCTCCGCATTTTCAATAAGCCACGCCAGATCCGACTCATCAAAATTACGGCTGGTAATCAGCGCTATAGCTCTCCGTCGCCGGACGTCATCTCCGTGCTGATCCGCATCGTAGGCGAGCAATGCCAGCCCATCACATTTATGCCCCCAGGCATAGCCGCCAGTTCCGTACTCGATGTCGTAAATAAAGCTTTCCAGATAGTCAAGAAAGACAGCTCGTTGTTCTAGTACCTGGAGGCAGCAGGCCAGCTCAATGGCTTTTTCAAGATCGCGATCTCTGGTAATCCGAAACCTGGCTTTTAACGCATCGGCCAATTTGATGACCGAAGCAGCGCATTCAACAGTTGCAACACCATCAAGATACAACATCAACGTGACCCCGGAATGCCTATGGTCGGCAAATAGTGACTAGTCACAACCACAACATGTCTGCTCTTCACTCGACCAGAACGGATCGCCTTGGCGATGACACCATACTGTATACCCACCATACTGTTCTGAATGGCAGAGACCCACCTTAACGAGACCATACCGAGGCTATAATTTCCATAACCGCCCTCCAGGCTCCGATACATCGGATACTCATCACAACTCTGTCCAGCAGGCGCGCGACCAGTACAAGCCGGCAAACCTCCCTGACGCCGGTACCATTGGCGCCCGCCTTTACTTCCTCCAATTCGGGAATCGTAGGTGATCATAATCGAGCGAGGGATTCTCAACTGCGCTGACCGAATATGATCGATCATATCGGGATTATCGAACCCAACGATCAGCAGGTTGTAGGGAAGGTTACAACCGTTTTTCTTACGGATGCACTGGCGCATCGTACGCAGCGCTGCGCCCGTTGTGACTCTTCCGGCAGCTGGCAAAGTCCCGATAACTGCTCGCGTTATAGCGCTTGAAAAGTTGGCAATACCGGTAGTCGCCAGACTGGTCCGGATATTAGAGGCTACGCCAAAACTCGCAAGCCCAAAGTGCCCCGTCGGGTCCGTATGATTCACCGGATCTCCATGGGTATACACATACTTATTCAATGTCACCGGCTGTTTCGGCAGGCCCATCCAGGTGTCCATCTGGGTGAAGCGGCCCTGGTCCGGGTTGTAGTATCGGGCCCTGAGGTAGTACTGGCCGAGACCCTCGTCGTACTGTTCGCCGGTGTAGCGGTAGCGGTTGTCAGTAGCGCCTTCGTGACGAAGCAGGGTGCCGAACGCGTCATAATCGTAGCGATCCGTCGGGATGCCGGCTGCATCGGTCAACAGTCGGGTTGAGCCGTGTCCGTCATAAAGAAAGTAAGAGCGCTCTCCCATACGGCTCTGGGATACGAGGTCATCACCATAGATATAAGCCACATCTATCGAGCCGCTGGTCACTTCGGCAAGAACCTGAGCGTAGTCGCGGTTGCTGTCCACCACAAAGCGCGTGGTAAGCCCGTTGACGGAACGCCAGCTACGAACGCCGTCGGTGTTGTACCCGAAGGTCAATGTCGCCTCCGGCGTACGAGCCTCGACTAGACGGTTTGCACTGTTATAGACGTAGCGGGTTACCTCTCCGCCTTCCGTGGCTGTTCGCAGATTGCCTTTATGGTCATAGGTATAGGTAGTCCCCCCTTCCGTGACTACCCGGTCGTTGGCGTCGAAGCGGTATGATGTCGACACCCCATTGATTGTGCTCGCGACACGATTACCAACGCGGTCATACTGATACTCGGCACGGTACGGACCATTTACGGGGTCAGTGACGGTTTCCCGGGTCAGCCGATAAAGATCGTCGTAGTCGTAATGGACAGTCCTTCCGCTGTGCACCTCATCCACCTGTACCCGGCGGCCAGTGGCGTCGAGCGTGTAGCGATAATCGGCCAGCACCTGCGACAGCGCATTGGTCGTGGTCAGTCGCGTCAGGCGGTTCAGTGCGTCGTACAGATAAACGGTACGGTTTCCGTTCGGGTAAAGCATTGAGCCCCGGTTGCCGACGACATCGTAGCTATACAGCGTACTGCCGCCAGCATCCTCAACCTCTACCAGCCGGTTCAGTTCGTCGTAATGGTAGCGAGTGGTAATAGTCTCACCCGCTGTGATAACAGTGAGTTGGGTACGGTTACCCGCCGAATCGTAACCATAGCGCAGTACCGATCCATCCGGCTGGACCTCTTCAGTCAGCAGGTCCTGGCTGTCGTAGCGGTAGATGGTCGTGCCTTCCGGCGTCGTTGCACTGACGCGATTACCTCTGGAATCGTAGGCATAGGTCTCCTCGCGGCCATCGGAATAGCTGGTCCGGATAAGGCGGTTACGAGCGTCATACCCATAGCTGATGGTTTGCCCGTTGAAGTCGGTGTGGGCCACCCGGTTGCCGGCGCCGTCATAGCTGAAGGCCTCACTCTGGCCGAGGGGCAAGGTGCGGCTCAGCTCGCGGCCTGCGCTGTCGTAGGTCCAGTATGTGGTGCGGCCTTCGGCATCGGTCTGGCTCAGCTTGTTGCCCGCTTCGTCGTAGGTGTAGCTGGTAGTTCCAGCCATGCTGTCGATCACCTGAACGAGCTGACCCAGGGCGTCATAGCGGTACTCTGTACGCTGTCCGTTCTGATCCGTCTCCGACAGCATTCGTCCCATGGCATCGTAGGTGTAGCTGATTTCGGTGCCGTCGTGATACCGGGCCGCTGTTTTCTGATCGAGCGCGTTGTAGACATAGGTTGTGCTGTGTCCACGGGCATCGGTTTCACGAATGAGATTTCCGTCGGCGTCATACGTGAAGCTGTGGCGATTTCCGAGGGCGTCGATTACGGCCGTGCGCCGGCCTGCTGCATCGTACTCGTTCCAGGTAGTGTTACCCCGGGTGTCGGTTTCGCTGATAATCCGGCCCGCAGCGTCATAGCTGGTGGTGGTAAAACTGCCTGCCGGATAATCCACTCGCGCCACGCGATTGAGGGCATCGTAGGTGTAACGGGTGGTACGGCCCAGCGCATCGGTTTCTTCCACCAGGTTGCCTTCGCCGTCGTAGCTGCGGATTTCAGCCGCGCCGTCCGGATAGTGAGTCTCAAGAAGCCGGCCGTAGGCGTCATAACGGTACTCGGTCCGGTTACCCAGAGCGTCCTCGGTGGCGGTTTCGTTACCGGCCAGATCGTACTCCGTCGAAGTGCTGCTGCCATCGGGATATCGGGTCTGGATCAGTTGGCCGTTGGCGTTGTACACATAGGTGGTTGTTTCTTCCACCCGGCTGCCATTGGACGTCCGGGAGCGGGTTTCCGTGAGTACGTTACCGTTGGCGTCATAGGTATACCGGGTGGTATGCCCAAGCGCGTTCGTCTCGGTCAGCGTGTTGCCGTCGGCATCGTAGGTGTAATCAGTGGCGTGCCCATCCAGGTCCGTGCTGCGGGATACCAGGCCTTTGATATTGATGTTGTTGCCGGCAATATTGCCGTCAGGGTCGGTGACCGATAGCAGGTTACCAACGCTGTCGTAGGTATTATGGAATACATTACCGCGGGCATCGGCAATGGTGAGCTCCTGCCCGCGACTGTTGTAGGTAAATCTGACGGTGTTCCCTAGCGCATCCGTTGCACTGAGCTGGTTATTACGCTCATCAAAACCTGCCTGGGTGACATTACCCATCGGATCGAGCTGACTTAGCTGGTTGCCCTGCTCATCGTAGGTGTAGTTCCAGCTATACCCAGCCGCATCAACCTTGGTGGTAACGTTGCCACGGTCATCGTAGTAGTAAAACGTGGTGTTTCCGTTGCGGTCAGTGACGTTCGACTGACGTCCTTCTACGTCATGGTTGAAGGAGGTGCGATTGCCTTCGCCGTCTTCCTGCGCGATCAGACGACCATCTTCATCGTAAATATTGCGGACCATTCTCCGACCCATCGGGTCGATGATATCCAGCAAGCCATGGCTCTGGTTATAGGTGTACCCGGTCTCGGCCCCCACGGCATCAACACTGAAGGCCAGGTTATTGGCGTCATCATAGAGGTAATGAAGCTGCTCACCGTCAGGTTTGGTAATCGCCGTTATCCGGCCCTGACCGTCCCGTTCGAACGTGATGGATTTGCCGGTTGAGTGAAAAATACCCTCGGCGGTATAGGTGAGCGTGTGCCCGTTTGGATCCCGGACGGTCTCGATGCCAAAGTTCTGATCCAGCGTGTACACGAACCCGGATGCCGTAGTGAGTTCATAACGACTCGGGTCGACTTCGCGGCTATAGCTGCCGCTTTCAAAGAGCCCGTCACCCATGAAATAAGCGTGATTGTCATTGAGCGCTCGCAGTGACGCACCGCTTGAGCCCAACGGAGTAAAGGCCAGAGTAACGTCCCGCATCACCGCGTAGGTGTTACAGGCCGGATCAGCCGAAACCTCGAATCGCTCAACGTCGCCATTTGGCAAGGTGATTGTGACAATCGGCGCGCCCAGGGGCTCGACGCAGAAGTCAAGAATAAGCCCCATGGGTCCACGACGGTACTCGTTCAGCGCCCAATAGCGGCCAGGCACCCGGGATTCATCGACTTTTACGTCCTGATAACCCACGCTCCAGCCCTGGCCGAAGTCCAGCGCTTCGAATCGCCGACGACTATCGTAGGTACGGGTGATCTGGATAGGTATGCCTGCCAGGGGCAACTCGAGGTCTTTCAGGGTAATGCTGAAGTTGCCGACTTTCAGGTCGCCTTCAACCTGCAGAGTCATCGTGTCGGATGACCACTGGTCGTTCGCATCAATAGCAATAACGGCGATGTTATACTGACCGTTCAGCAGCATGCTGGGATCAAACACCGCAACCGGGGATGACACCTGGTTGCTGTCACCTTCGGCGATCACCTGCCACTGATCGCTGCCGACAGGCGCAATAAGCACTTCGTAGCCTGCTAGGTTGTCGTCCGTGATCGTCGCGATAATATCGGTCGGAGCGGTCACGATGGTTCCGCTTTCCGGGCCCTCAAGGGTCACAACCGGGCTTTCAGTATCGCCGGAGTCACGCACGGTGATGATAGTGGTTGCGGACACAGACCCGCTTTTATCAGTGGCCACGGCAATGACCTCATAGCGACCAGGCGCTGTTGCGACCCAGGTCGTTACACCATCCGTGCCCGTCGGTACGAGTTCGCCTTCAACATGCACCGAAAGCTCATGTTCACCGCTGCCTCCGGTTACATTCGCACGAACGGACACGGTGTCGCCGGGGTCGACCGTGGCTGGTGTTGCGGATATTGTCACTGCCAGCGGCAAGGCTTCTTCCACCACCTGGATGATAACGTTCTGCAGGGCGCTGACGGTTCCGTCATCCGCGAAGAATGTCGCGTTCTGACTGCCTTGCTGTGCCGCAGTCGGCGTCCAAGTAACGAGACCAGAGGAATCCACACTCATACCCCCGGGTGCTGCTGACGCACCAAAGGTAAGAGGGTCATCATCCTCATCTGTTGCTACTATCTGATACTGGTAAAGCTCGCCAACGGTCACTGTAAGTGGTGGTTGGCTGGTGATAACCGGGGCCGTATTCTGGCTTGTTTCTTCGACACTGACCTGGAAGCTTTGGGTAGTAACGGCACCACGATCATCAGCAACGGCAACGGCCACCGATTGGATTCCCACCTGGCTGGCGTCCGGTGTCCACGTGAGTAATCCGGCTTCCGGGTTGATTCCCATACCTGCCGGAGCAGTAGTCAGGCTGAACGCCAATGGATCGCCATCCGGGTCAGAAGCCAATATCTGGTATTGATAGGGTTCATCCACCCGGGCGGATGCGGGGGGATGGCTGCTGATCACCGGCGCCTGGTTCGACACCACAACATTAACGCTGAAACTTTGCGCCGTAGTAGCACCGGCAGAATCGGATACCTGCACCGATACGGCAAAAGGCCCTTCCTGACCGGCCGCTGGCGTCCAACTGATCCGGCCGTTGGAAATACTCATCCCCGGCGGGGCAACGGACAGGCTGAAGGTCAGCTGAGCATCCTGGTCATCAACGGCGACCACCTGATAAAGGTAGGTGTCACCAAATGTGACCTCCGCAGGAGGAACCGACGTGATTTCAGGCGGCAGATTGGTGACGTTAACCACCACGTCAAATGCCTGCTCGGCGAAGGCTCCGGCGGTATCTTCTACCCGTACCTGAACCGGATGCGCACCTTCCTGCTCCACTTGGGGCAGCCACCGGATCACACCGGTACTGGCGTCGATTTCCATGCCTGCGGGCGCCTGCACCAGACTGAAGCTGAGCTGGTCACCATCGTCCGGATCGCTTCCGACGACCTCATACCGGTAGGGCATGCCGCTATCTACAGAAACCGGTGGCATAGAGGTGATTGAAGGGGCGCTGTTAACATGGATGACCAGCAGCTCCCACTGAGCGACATCGTAAAGACCGCCGGCATCGGTGGCCTTCACAGACACTACGTTAACGCCCACCTGCGACTGCACCGGCAACCAGGTAATCTCGCCGGTTCGCGAATCAATCACCATATTGGACGGGCCAGACACCAGCGAGTAAGTCAGCATATCGCCGGCGTTGGGATCGTCCGCCCAAATGGAGTAGCGGTAGGTCTGCCCCCGCGTGGCATCCGGCAGCGCATCAGTCAGAATCGTTGGCGCCAGGTTCTGCTCGCTAACCACTACCTGATACGTCTGGGTTGTCGAGCCGCCTCGGTCGTCGGACACAACGACCGCAACCGCATGGATGCCTTCCTGCCCGGATTCAGGTGTCCAGGTAATTTCCCCTGTCACCGGATCGATCGTCATTCCTTCTGGGAAAACGCCCAGGGCAAAGGTCAGGACATCCCCTTCGTTGTGATCCATCGCAGTGACGTGATACTGGTACAGCGCCCCCACTGTTCCCTGGCCAACTGGCGTACTGGTAATCTCAGGCAGGAAGTTACGCTCCTCAACCTCGATCACGAAGGTTTGGATGTCACTTTCACCCGCCGGATCTTTCACTTTCACAGTAACCGGGCGAGTTCCTGCATCACCAGCTCTGGGATTCCAGGAAATCAGGCCCGTTGACGCCTCGATTTCCATGCCGGTCGGCGCCTGTTCAAGTTCGAAGATCAGCGAATCGCCCAGATCGGGGTCCAGGGCCTGGACCTGATAGTGATAGGACTGAAGTTCTGTCGCCGACAGCACAGGCTCGCTCACAATCCGTGGCGGCTGGTTGACGTTGAGAACAACAATCTCGAAAACCTGCTCTGCAAATGCGCCCTGGCTGTCTGCAGCACGCACAATCACCGTCTGGGCGCCTACCTGGGCATTGAGCGGTGTCCATTCAATCTCGCCGGACTGGCTGTTAATGGTCATACCGCCAGGGGCTAGCTGCAGGCTGTAGTCGATCCGATCCCGGGGATCCGGATCAGCTGCGACAACCGTGTAACGATAGGGCTGGCCCTCGATGGCCTCCAGAACAGGGGCAGACTCGATCACTGGCGGACGGTTCGACGGGGTTGCGCCCCGCGGCTTCGAGACCACACTGATGGCCCTCGAGCGGCACAGGTCACGACCATCAGTACCCAGTTCGCTAACCGCATAGAAGTACGGTTTGTTCAGCTCAACGCCGAGGTCCAGGTAGGTGGAATAGCGGTTATCGGTTACGGCGATCCGCTCGAAGGGTCCGCCTTCCTGTTCACTGCGATAAATGCCATAGGCGGAGGCGCCGGAGTCTGACCAGGTGAGCTGAATCCGTTGCATATTGGGCCGGGCGGCTACGTCGGTCAGGCAATTACACGCCGCATCGGATTCGTCCCTGACCCTCACCTGGGTCACCGACGTATCCATAAGATCGGGACGCCCGCTGCTGGGGAAAGCGGATGCGGTATTATCGGTGACCCGCAGGCGTACCAGGTAGTCGCCGGTGCCGAGGGCAGAGAAATGCCGGGTAACGTCCACGCGCGCGCCACTGGCGTCATCAAACGCCAGATCGTCGTTCAGATCCCAGTCCCAGGCGGTAATCGTATCCGCGGGGCGGCCTTCCTCGCTTAACCCGTCATCCGGGTTCACCGAACCGGATCCATCGACGTACCAGGGCTGAGTCTGGGGACAGAACAGATAGGGACCGCCGCTGTTCGCCGTTGGCTGTAACGGTGGCGTACTGACATTAACCACCACACGGGCGGTATCCACAAGGGGAGTGTCGCTGTCGTCGCTCACCCGCAGGGTAACCGGATATTCCCCAAGCTCATCGAAGCGTGTTGTCACCACCGGCCCTGAGGCGTCGAACTGACCGTCATCATCAAGGTCCCACTCCCAGGCGGTAATGACGCGTCCTTCCTTCTGGTGGAACGAGCCAGTGCCATCCAGGGTAATCACTTCCCCTGCAACTGCAGGGTTTGGTGTCGCCTGGACAACCGCCACCAGGTCACCGGTCGGGCGCTGGTTAAGAATTTCGTCAATCTTGATGGCCAGCAGCGCATTGGAAAACGACTGCGCGTTGACGCCACCTGAGCGAAGAACAGCCAGGTCCCAGGCTGCACCACCGTTTTCTATGGCAAGGTCCACATAATCGGCAATGGTCCTGCCAGCGCCCGATGTTGCATAGGCGCCTTCACAGGTTGTATACCCGCCGCTGCCATCGGCAACGTAACCGGTTCCAAGGCTGTCCATGCCCAGGGCGCGGACTCCGCTGCCGCAATACATGCGCGCGTCGACAACCGCATTGAGCAATGCGCGATTATCGTTCAGCTTTTGCAGGACAGTTGCATAGGTCACTGACGACAGTGTGTTATCCCGGTCTTCATCGGTGACCAGAATGATATTGACGGCTGCCCCATTTCTCCGTGGGTACTGGTCCAGCGCAAATTCGATGCCGCGCCAGCCGTCTTCGGTGCCACCATTGACCAGAAGCCGGCTTGCGGCTGTTACGAACCCGGCCGGACTGCCCATCAGCTCCCCGTCTACCATCAGCGATCGCGGAACTACCGAACTACTGCCAAAGCCAATGAGGCCATACGCGTTCACCTGGGCCTCGGAGCCGATGCCATACTGTTGCAGGCCGGCATCCAGCAAGGGAATCATTTCTGCAGACCACCGCTGCTCTCCGGACATGGAGCCGGACTCATCCATCACCACAAGGACATCCGCCGCAACGGGCGCCTGCTGAGAATATGCCGGGGCGGAAACCAAAAGGCTGGCAGACACCAGCGCCAGCCCCCCAAACAGGGAGGCAACGGAAGTCCTTTTCATGGGAATCCTTTTAGAGAGTCATCAGGAAAGTCGTCAAGAGAAGCGTTCAGCGGTAACTGGCCGCCGGCATCATGAACGCGCAGATCTGCGGCGCAGCCACAACCCACCCAGGCCGAACATCAGGAGTGCAGCCGTGGAAGCTTCTGTCACGTTGACCGCACCGCCGGTAATTTCGAGACTGCTCCAGAAATACACTGACTGGTACTGATCAAAGGCGGCGCCCATCTCCGGGTCGGTATGAGACAGGTAGAAGGCAGAGTCGGGCGCAAACTCTGCGATCATCAGGGAGATCAGTGCACTCTCACCTTCGGCCAGCGTAAAGCTCCAGCCCAGGGCGACGGACACGTCGTCATAGGCACCGGCAGGAATTGTGTTCTGATTATTCAGCTCGCCGGTCAGAAGATTGTCGTAGATGGTGCCGAACAGGAGTCCAGGCTCATCGATCTGCCAGCTCTGGCCAGCCGCTGCTGTGCCATGGGCAGCACCGTATTCGTTGAAGAATGTGTTGTGCCCGGCAGCGAACTCAAGATCAAAAAAGGAAGTGAACGAATGATCCCCTGCCCCGATAACGATGAAAGACAGGGAACCAAGCCCTGTTAACGGGTCAACATAACCGTCGCCCGGCATCGTATGGCCAGCGTAGTACTCGGTTATTTCACCGTTGATATTGAAGGCCCAGTCATTGAGGCGAATCTCAGCACTGAGCACAGGGAAAGAAAGCAGACAGCCTGAAGCGATAAGGGCTAAGACCCTCGAAGAAAAAGCAAACATCCTGTACCTCATTCATCCATGTTTTTAAGATCGCGCGAGACTATCACGGATACATACAGAAACATTAATTGTACATATTGTTACTGTGACAGGGTTCACGTTGCCGCATGGGGCAGCGGCGGGAGGCGACAGCACGCAACACCCCGAGTTCACCATCGCCCGCTGGGCGGCAGTAAACATGACTCCGGAAGAGCGTGCGGATGCCACTGTATACACCTCGGGCGAACACTGCCCCATGTGCGCCGCCGCCCATGGCTGGGTTGGCCTTGGCCGCATTGTTTACGCCAGCTCTTCTGCCCAGCTGACGTCCTGGCTGGCTGAACTGCAGGTGGAACGGTCCCCCGTTGCCACCCTGCCCATCAACGACGTGGTGCCGGGCTTACCTGTGGAAGGGCCTTTTCCAGCGCTGGCTGAGGCTGTTTATGAGCTGCATCGGCGGTTTCATGGAAAGCGCAGCTAACGTAAGCCACACAACGGAATTTGAATCTGGCGTTATTCCGATATAGATTCAGCCTCGCCTAGAACATCCAGGGAGGGCCTTGTGATTGATATCACACATCAGCACGGTCATCGGCCTTAAGTAGGATCAAGATGATAGAGTTGAATGGTCTTCAGGAAGAACGCGCATAGGAATTGCGATGCCCCGCTTGCTAGCCCTCATACTCATCTCTGCTTTGAGCCATTCTGTTGCTGCTGACGATTGCACCGTCTCTACCGATCCGCCGGATCTTTCACGAAGCAGCCTGCCGGTCTCAAACCAGCACTCCGACCCAAGCCAAGGCCTCCACTCTGCCATCCTTGAGAGCGGTGATCTGATTCTGATCAGGTACGGCCGTTGTGAGCTTTCGAAATCATCGTGGTATTTCAGCAAAACGAGTGAAATCAACTCAGCTAATTTTAAGGCATGGGCTCAGATGGTTATCGTGACAGAAGGCGATGTTGAAGCCCTGGGCCAGCAAATGAAGAACGCCGGCTCCCCTCTTCAGCCGGGGAATGAGCTGACGGTCCAGAGTGGCGCGGACCATCATTCGTTTACAATTACGTTGCCAGGCACCCCACTCTTTTCGGCTGCAGCGTTCTATAACTGGACTCCTC
>CAZHAY010000014.1:0-24538 GCA_964530545.1 uncultured Marinobacter sp. | reverse complement strand
ACGTTGCCAGGCACCCCACTCTTTTCGGCTGCAGCGTTCTATAACTGGACTCCTCCCCCACACTAAAGAGACCCACCTCATGAAATTTGCCCTGACAGTTATCGCCCTGATGATGACTTTAGGTTGCTCAGCATTCGCAAATTATCCGGCCGGAGCTTCGACCCAGAATTTAGTGGATGCCTCAGGGGCCCTGGTGAAGTCAGGCAACGCGACCGGAATCATCAGCACGTATATAACAATGGTGCCCGCAGCCCAGCAGACGCTGGCCGACCGAATAGTAGACATGGTTGCCGCTGGCCCAGCAGCAGACGATGAGTTTCTGGAGTTCATGAAACGGAATATTCCGGAGAATCCCAGGCTTGAGAGCGACGCCTTCGATCTGCCACTGGTTGATGCGTCTGGAAAAAAACACCTGTTTTCCTATAGAAGCGATTACGCAAGGTCGCTCTTCATTCTCAACTACACGATAGCTGATTAGTTACATATCAAGGATGAATTATGTATATCAAAGGATCTGTAGGAGCCACCGGCCAGAACTCCCATAGCGATGTTAAGTTCATCCAGGAGCTGCTCTCACTGGTTGCCCTCGAGGATATGCGCATCCCCCGGGTGACGGTTGATGGTATGAGTGGCCCCAGAACTCAGCACGCAATACGGCGATTTCAGCAACATTACGTCAAGCTCAAAAACCCTGACGCGCGTATAGATCCGGATGGCCGCAGCGAACGCATACTCGTAGGAAAGGTTCTTGAGATTGATTCCAAGCGCCTTGACGATCTTGCCAAAAAATACGGTCTGATCAGAACTCGAGCTGGCCTTGAGCAGGATGGGCCGAAAAGGATTATCTACCGGAGCAACGCGGACCCTGTACTCAGCCCTTACACAATAGCAGTGCTAAAGCTCGCGCTGACATTCGCCGGCGTTCGACAATGCGATATCTCAAGCACCATTCGCACGTTTGCGGACCAAGCGCGGATCATGCACGACAACTGCGCGCGTTTCCCAAACGCTAAATCCGTTGCCGATCTGCGCGCAGCACGTGGCTGGGGATATGCAGCCCCTGGTGCCAGCGTAGAGCACGTCTACTATGACCACCTCCAGCTTGGTCGAAATGAGAAGATTCTGTTAATGAGGGCTGAAATAGAGCGTTTATATGCCGAGGGCAAGAAGGTGTCACAGCACTGCGTCTCAGAAGCGGACTTCCAAAGAACAAATATCTTTGACGTTCCCTATAGCAGTGTTCTTGCTGGCAGCCTCCGCAAGTTTGAAACAACCTTAATGGGAATGAGCAAGCATGTACAAAATGCGCGCTTTTCATCTCCTGCCAAAGGACAGCCTTATATTGAAAAGCTCATAATCGAAGATCAATGCTGGCATATTGAGATTCCCCAGGACAAAAAGATTGAACTTCCTGCTCACCCCTCTCTCGCAATCGCCTGAACACTGGCATCCATCGCAGCCAGAACCCCAAACTCCGGGGCGGGGTCCTCGGGCCAGGAGATGGGGGGCAATTCCTGTTGTTTCCGGTTGACCACCAGCTCTGCCACCAGATGACAGCGATCGGCCAGTTCGTGCAGACAATAGGCGGGAATACCGACTTCAGAGCGGGCTTGCAGGCGCCGGAACACTTCCGCCAGATACTGCAACTGAGCAAGCTCTATCAAGGCCGACCGCATGCTTTTACCATCAATCAGCAGGCCTGCCAGCCGGCCAAAGTCAGCAGCGCCATAAGCCAGGGCAAGCCCTCCCCGCAACTGTGCCGGGGTTACACCAGGCTGATCCGGGGCGATGATCGATGCCACATCTCTCAGCACTCGGGCACAGGCATTCCTCACGTTGTCGCTGGCACGCTCCGGCATAACGCAGAGCCCCGCAAACAGCCCGCATGCAGCACCAGCCAGTACTTCCGTTGCCCGAAGCTGAAGCTGCACGGCAATGTCACCACCGCCCAGAACCAGCGCCTGCCCGATCAGCGCCGTCACCGCAGTCATTCCGGCGGCGTAGTTGACGGGAATCAGATAGTAGGCAAAAAACGCCAGGACAATCATCGCAATGAGGTCGAACCAGAACACCTGCGGCAACAGATGGCTTAACGCGATCGCAAGTGCCACCCCAAGGACCACCCCGATCACGTTATGCACGCCCTTGCTTAACATCCGCCCCGAGCTTTCCGTGCCGAAAAACATGAACATGGCCACCAGTACCGCCCAGGGCCACCGTTCATCGGAGATAAAGAAGCCGGCCAGTGCTGCCGGTAGCACCGCCACCAGAACCTGTAACGAGCGCCGGTGGGATACGGCTGCTGAAGTTGGTTGCGACGTTTCGATCCGGGAGGCTGAGTCGTCCTGCCGAGGTTTGGGAATATTCTTCAATGCCGCTAACCGGGGCGACACTTCCGTACTGTCAGCTTCCGGATTCTCAGCAAGGACGCGGGCAATCGCCGGGCCCCGTGCCGGATCTCTGAGCAGCTCTACTTCGACAGCGCGGCGCTGATCCAGCAGGGCATCGCGCAGCGCCTCATCAATATCTGGATGGGACGACAGGCCACGCACAACCGGGACCATGGCTTTGTGCAGTTCGCCGAGCACATCCGCCCGGTGGTTCTGACCGCCGGCCTTTTCGGCCGCCCGGATCAGAATCAGTTGGTGGCTACGCAGCGTCACGAATCGGGAAACAGGCCGGTCCTCCGACCAGATCCAGAAACGCACGGCCATCATTACCGGAACGGAAACGCTGACCGCCACCAGGTGCCAGAGCAGAGATCCCCCCTGGGCCTGAAAGTACACCGTAAACAGGAAGATCCATGCCGCGGCCATAACCAGGGTTGCCAACCGGGAGCGACCATTCTGCAACCAGAAACCAAGGCCGATCATCAGCGGCAGAACAACAACCTGGTACGCAGGCTGCTCTGCAATACCATGGATCAGTACCAGCCCCAGCCAGTAGCCGGGAATCATGATTAATGCCGACTGGATGCGGGACTTACGTTCGGGCTGGCGCGCCAGTAAGAGCGTGAACTGAGCCGAAACCACGCCAAGCATCACCCCGGACAGATCCTGCTCAAAGCTATCCGCCAGCGCCCAGACAACAAGCGCAACGGCGATCAGCCCCAGCAGTGACCGGCTGGCGAAGATCAGGCGGGCAAGGCAGGGGTCGGACAAGAGCAAGCTGTCACGTACCGCTTTGAGCATAAAAGTCATTCCGCACATGGGGGTATGTCATTCTGTTGACTGACTGTGGCTCGAACTTCCTCCACTGTCCAATGGCAAAGGCAGCGTCGATACGTTGGCCAAGTGCAGGGCGCTCTATCCGTACCTGAGCCTGAGGCCACTCTTAATCCGCTGCTAGGCTTCGTTCGCCTTCCGAAAACGACCCTGGTAATCAAAGATCCGTTCCTGCACCTGCCAATACTGTTTCTGCTTCCGGGCCACCACGAAGTCCGGTGCAGGCAGGAAGTCCTGCGCGTCAAACACCTCAGTAATATTCTGAAACCGTCTCGGTGCCTGACCAGCCGCGAGGCGCCGTCCGAACAGATTGTTGAATACGATCCGCTGACGCCCATTGGTGAAATCAAATGTCTCACTGAGCTCTTCACCGTCTTCGCTGTGGTAAGTCACTTTCAGCCTATTATCATTCCCGGAGACACTGAGCGTGATGCCGGCGCAGCGAATAACCAGCGCGTCCTTGAGTTTCAGTGCATCCCGAAGCTGATCGTCCGGGTCGAGAATCGGCTTTTGACACTGGTGACAGCGACGTGCAGCAATGTCATTCTCACTGCCGCAATGGGGGCATTCCTTGAACCGGAAACGATAATCACACTGCTCGGGGCGTGCGCCTGGCGGCCTGCCATCCTGTTCCAGCAGCCCCTGACAGCGTCGCCCATAGTGTTCAACGACCTGACCGTCGCTGTCCGTCTTACCCCAGAACACGTTGGCAAACCCACAGGCAGGACAGAACACCTGCACCGGCTCGCTGTCGGGACTGGGTTTTACCTCACCGACTTCCGGGTGATGGATATTCATGTGATTGCCGGCGTAGTCGATTACCAGACAGTTCTGCTTGCCCTCACAAAGACGCAAACCGCGGCCGACAATCTGCTGGTACAGGCTGACCGATTCCGTAGGACGGAGGATCGCAATGAAATCCACATGGGGCGCATCAAAGCCGGTTGTCAGCACCGACACGTTGACCAGATATTTCAGCTGACGCTGTTTGAAGCGCCGAATGCATTCATCCCGGTCTTTGCTGTCCGTCGCGCCAATGATCAGAGCAGTCCCGTGTCCCGGAAGATAGCCGGCGATCTCTTTCGCATGGTCCACCGTCGCTGCAAAAATCATTACGCCCTGGCGCCCTTCCGCCAGCTCCATCACCTGTTCAATGATCGCTCGTGTTACGCGCCGGTATCGGGTGAGTAACTGGTTGACCTCATTCTCGGCATACTCCCCAAAGCGGTTCTGAGGAAGCACCGAAAAGTCATACTGGGCGACGGCCGCATTCACCAGCTCAGGCCGGGTCAGGAACCCCCGGCTGATCATATAGCTGAGGGGCAGCTCATAGATGCAATGCTGAAAGGGCCGGTCCTCAGCAGTGCGCACAAAACCCCGATAGTGGTAACGATAGATCCAGCCCATCGCCAGCCGATAGGGTGTGGCCGTCAGCCCGAGTACTTTCAGGGCCGGGTTCTGCTGTTGTAACCGGTTAATGATCTGCTGGTACTGACCGGTTTCCTTACCGCTGACCCGATGACACTCATCAATAATGAGGAGCGAATACTCATCCCGGAACTGGTCGAGATTGGCCGCCACCGACTGCACACTGGCAAACGTGACCTGATGCTGCACGTCTTTGCGCCTGAGCCCTGCCGCAAAGATGCCCGCCGTAAGGCCATACCCCTCATACTTGCCGTGATTCTGTTCGACGAGCTCTTTCACATGGGCAAGCACCAGAATCCGGCGACGGGCGAGACGCGCCAGCTCAGCAATAACCAGACTTTTGCCGGCGCCCGTCGGCAGGACAATAACGGCAGACTCATCGGATTGACGGAAGTGCTGCAGGGTGGCCTCAACGGCCTCCTGCTGGTAGCCGCGCAGCTTGAAGGGGGCGGACATCTTCCTTTGCAGATCGTTAGTGGTGATGTCCACCCGGCCCGTGAACATGTCCGTGAGCGATCTCGCTCGCGTCGGCGGGGCGAACCTGAACGATCTCGATGTCGAAGGTCACGGTTTTGCCAGCCATCGGGTGGTTAGTGTCGACATCCGCAAACTTGTGCCCGACCTTGGCAACCACGACATGACGGGGACCTTGATCGGTTTGTACCTGCGCCACCATACCTGCTTTCCAGCGTCTGGCACCCATGAGATGCTTGATCGGTACCCGCTGAACTGCATCCTCACGGCGGGGACCGTAGGCCTTGTCTGGGGCGATGGTCACACTGAAGCTGTCCCCGGTATCGCGCCCTTCCATGGCTTCTTCCAGTCCGCGAATAATACCGTTGTGGCCGTGCAGGTAGGTATTCGGCTCGCCACCGTGCGAGCTTTCAACAACATTGCCCTGCTCATCCTTGGCGCTGTAATGGAACAGGACGACCTGGTTCTTTTCGATAGACATGAGATTCTCTGCTGTGGTTTTAGAAGACGTCATTATACTGCCCCATAGACGGAAAGCCTTTACGTGATACGCTTCACGACACCGGAGGTACAGCCTGATGAACACCAACCTGCCTTTTTCGCAAGCTTGCGAAAACAACAAGGAACCGATTCTGGAGCGCCTGCAGGACGTTTTCAATGCTCCTGGCAAGGTTCTGGAAATCGGCACTGGAACGGGCCAGCATGCCGTGCACTTTGCCCAGGCCATGCCTCATCTGCAGTGGCAGCCGACAGAACACCCTAGCGCAGCACATCTTGCTCCGGCCCGGCTGAAGCAGGCAGGGTTGGCAAATGTGTTGTCCATGCTCGAGCTGGATGTTGGCCAACACCCCTGGCCGGTCAATTCATTCCAATGGGCATTCTCAGCCAATACTGCTCACATTATGGCGTGGAGCGAGGTCGAGAAGATGTTTTCTGAAGTTGGCGAACGCCTGTCTGAGGGCGGCGCTTTCTGCCTGTATGGGCCGTTTAATCAGCAAGGCGAATTCACCAGCCAGAGTAACCGGGAATTCGACCGTTACCTGAAAGCCAAGGCGGCACATATGGGAATTCGGGATACAGAAGATCTGGCGGCGCTCGCCGAAGCGTCAAAGATGGTATTGACGGATCACTATCCGATGCCGGCCAACAATGGGATGCTGGTTTTCAGGAAGCCGCCCACGCCTTAGAAGCGGATCCGGTAAAGCGTCTGCCCCTCATCACCCACCCGGGTTTCCAGCATGCCTGAAACAACTAACTGCCGCAGTGCTCGCTGCAGGCGATCCGGCGATTCCGCCAGCGTTCCATAGGGCAGCGTTACTGGCTCTGTATTTCACCCTATTTTTCACTGACCGCGGCCACTTTAAATGACATGCCCCACATAAGCCGCTGTAAATGCCGCCTCCTGGAACGCTTTGAGGCCGGTTTCTGCAAACGATACCGGCAATGGATTAGCCGCCAGAGCGGATTTGATCTGAGCGGGAGAGGCCAGCTGTACGTCCAGGTCAGCCTTATCAATCAATTGAATAGCAGCCTCCAGCTTGAATCCGATGGCACCGCCGGCGAACTTGCCTTTCTGCATGCGCTCCCTGATGACGATCCGGGTCACTCCATATTCGGTCATCAGTGCCGCGAAGTCCTTCTGGAACTGGAGAAGGTCCGTTCTACTGTGGTCTTTCTTGAGTGAGAGCTTGCGCACCCTGCTTTCAGGCAGGCTGAACTGGCCCCGATCATGGGCAAGTATGCAGATGACGGCATCGGAGCCGGTAAGTTCAACGCCACAAATTACCATTCTGTTCCTCTGCTGAATCCTGTCCGTCCACGAAAGTCGGTCAGTGGTATCCGGAGAACCCTGCCTGTCGAATAGAACCTGCTGTATTCATAGCGCACCTAAAGGTACGCAGGATCAGGCTGGCTCAAACCGTTCCCGCAGCCATGCATTAATATCGTCTGACTCATACAGCCACTGGTCACTGCCATCTTCCTGGCGGATTCTCAGGCACGGCACCTTGATCCGGCCGCCACCGGCTTCCAGGTCGGCCCGATGCTGCGGGTCATGCTGGGCATCACGGGTCTCGATATTCACGCCCAGCCGGGCGATTTCCTTACGCACCTTGATGCAGAACGGGCAGGCGCGGAACTGGTACAGGGCAAGGTCCCGGCTGGCTTCATCAACCGCGGCCTGTGCCTCAGCAGTCCGGCCGATTCCTTTTGGTGTGCTGATCTTCTCGCTGAGTAACATGAAGGGAGTCAGTACCAGGCGGAGCAATCTGAAAAATGAACGGATAATAACTCTCATGGATAGGGCTCAAACTCTTTGGGTTTCAGACGCAATGATCAAAATCACGTCCGGAAAGTGCGATCCCGAAGGGTATTATGTTGAGGTCGATAGTGCCAGCTGCGCTCAGCTGCCATCCCCCCGCACGCCTAATCGGTCGAGGTAGACATGCAACTCCTGCTCACTGATGTTGATGTACTCCAGTACCCGCCCGTAAAGCATCACCGTGGGCACGTTACGGCCGCCCAGTTCCCGCTGGGTTTCCTGTAATACATACAGGATCAGCCGCTCGGTACGAGTGAGCCCGTCGCGTACATCCGGTATGGTTTCGTCGACCTGACGGCTGCGTTCTCCGTTGCTCATCTATCCTTCCCCAAGGCTATTTTCCGATATTACCTGATAAGCTCCAGCCCCCGCCATCCGTCGGTTTTGACGCCGTCGAGATGCAAACGCTTCCGAAAAATCAACATGATAAAACTTGACCTGAGTCATCAGCCACGTATGATTTGTGCCGTGCATGTTCTAGTGAAACTCATGGGTGTTCAGGTCAGTTCCGCCCTTTATCGGGCAGTATCAGGTCCAGATCGGGCATTATCGCTCAAGCCTGATATCAATCGCAGCTAACATCTGTCCTTTTCTTTACGGGACCCGCCTGCGGCCCTCCTAATACGAGTGTTGGTGCAGTCGCCTACTGACTGCAATACTGTCGTCACAGGCAGTAACCGGATTACAGGGCGAGGCTCCAGGTACGGTCGCGCTGAATCGAGAGAACTGGAAAACGAGGTTACGATGACGTTGTTACTGGTGGTGTTACTACCATTCCTAGGCGCGATCGCTGCCCCCCTGTTTGCTCAGGGCGGACGGACAGCTATTGCCATCGCCTCCTCCGTGCCGGCCGTACTTGCATTGGCTACTCTGTTCCCCATGTGGGACACGCTCGCCGCCGGCGGGGTGATCGTGCAAAGCATGACGTGGCTGCCTCAGATTGGAATCCATTTGAGCTTCCGTCTTGATGGCCTTTCTCTCATGTTTGCATTGCTGATCCTGCTGATTGGCCTGCTGATCATTCTATACGCCCGTTATTACCTGAAGCCCCAGGAGAACGTTGGCAAGTTCTACGCGCTTTTACTCTGTTTCAAGGGTTCCATGCTGGGCATCGTCCTGTCCAACAACCTGTTACTGATGATGGTTTTCTGGGAGGTTACCAGCATTACGTCCTTCCTGCTGATCGGCTTCTGGAATCACAAGGAAGACGCTCGCCGGGGCGCGCGGATGGCACTCGCGGTCACTGGCGGAGGCGGGCTGGCATTGCTGGCAGGGGTGCTGCTGATTGGTCGTATTGTAGGGTCCTTCGAGCTCGACGCCGTGCTGGCAGCCGGCCCCCAGATCAAGGCCCATGCCCTTTACCCATACGCACTGACGCTGGTGCTTTTAGGCGCTTTCACCAAATCAGCCCAGTTTCCGTTCCATTTCTGGTTGCCGCACGCGATGCAGGCGCCAACGCCGGTATCAGCGTACCTGCATTCTGCCACCATGGTAAAAGCAGGCATTTTCCTGATGGCACGTCTGTATCCTGCGCTTGCGGGCACCGAGCAGTGGTTTTTCATGGTCAGTTTCACCGGCATGATCACCCTTGTGATTGGTGCCTATGTTGCGCTTTTCAAACATGATCTCAAAGGCCTGCTCGCCCACTCTACCGTCAGCCACCTGGGACTGATCACCCTGTTACTGGGTATGGGAACCAAACTGGCGGCGGTCGCGGCGCTGTTTCATGTTATTAACCACGCCATCTTCAAGGCATCGCTTTTCATGGCAGCGGGCATTATCGATCATGAAACCGGCACGCGGGATATGCGCCGGATCAACGGCCTCTGGCACTATATGCCGCACACGGCCACGCTGGCGATGGTTGCAGCTGCCTCCATGGCCGGGGTGCCGTTACTGAATGGTTTCCTCTCCAAAGAAATGTTCTTTGCCGAGTCTCTGGAACTGAACCTGCCAGGCTTCTGGGCCTGGGTGCCCCCGATCATCGCTACCATCGCAGGCATTTTTGCGGTGGCCTACTCTGCGCGTTTTATTCATGACGTTTTCTTCAATGGCAAGCCGCGGGATCTGCCCATTTACCCGCCGCAGGAGCCGCCGCGTTACATGAAAATTCCGGTAGAGATTCTGGTGGTCACCTGCGTTCTGGTTGGTGTATTCCCGGCGTTCTCCGTGGGACCACTTCTGGAAGCCGCCTCATCGGCGACACTGGCCGGGGCTGTGCCCGACTACGGGCTAGCCGTATTTCACGGTTTCAACCTGCCATTATTCATGAGCATCACCGCGTTTGTGGGGGGCATCATCATGTACTCCCAGCGCCAGAGGTTTTTTGACTTCCACGCCCGCTTCCGCGAGATCGACGAAAAGGCCGTCTTTGAGACAGTGGTCTCCTGGCTGGTAATCCGCGCCCGGCAGTTTACCCATCTGCTGGAGAATGGCTCGCTGCAGCGCTACGTCATGCTGCTGTTGCTCAGCGCCATTGTCGTCGCAGCGGAACCCCTACTGGGCCTGACGTTCATTGGAGAAAATGGCCTGTCTTACATTGATCCGCCCACGATGCTGGGTGCCGCCCTCCTGATCTTCTGCGCGCTTGGATCGGCTTATGTTCACCGGGATCGTCTGACCGCCCTGATTCTGCTGGGTGTCGTCGGGCTGTTGGTATCCCTCACCTTCGCACGTCTGTCGGCACCCGACCTGGCCATGACTCAGGTCTCGGTAGAAGTGATCACCATCATTCTGTTGATGCTGGCGCTGTACTATCTGCCGTCGTTAAGGGTTGCCGACACGTCCCGGCCGAGACAGGCACGAGACCTTCTTATTGCTGCTGTGGCAGGAACCGGCATGACGCTCGCGACGCTGGCCATGCTGACGAGCCCATTCAGCTCGATTTCGGATTTTTTCCTCGAAAACAGCAAGCCCGGCGGCGGAGGCACCAACGTGGTCAACGTTATTCTGGTGGACTTCCGGGGCTTCGATACGCTGGGCGAAATAACCGTGCTGGGTATCGCGGCACTGGGCATTTTTGCCATGCTGAAAAACCGGCAATTGGTGGCGCCACCTACTGATGGGCAGGGGCACCCATGGTCCTACGATGCCCATCCGATCATGCCCAAGCAGATGTCGCGGCCTTTGCTGCCACTGGCACTGATGATTTCTGCCTATATTTTCCTGCGTGGCCATAACGTTCCGGGTGGGGGTTTTATTGCCGGCCTGGTAACCGCAATTGCCTTGCTGACACAGTACATCGCAAGTGGCCTGACCTGGACCCAGGAAAGGGTTCATATCCGGTACAACACGCTGGTGGGTCTCGGGCTGTTCTTTGCAACGCTGGGAGGGGCGGGCAGCCTTGCCTGGGGATACCCTTTCCTGACCAGCGCGTTTACCTATCTCGACTGGCCGTTGATCGGCGAATTTGAAGTCGCTTCTGCCCTGGTGTTCGACTTTGGGGTCTATCTCACCGTCGTCGGTGCGGCCCTGTTGGCGTTGATCAGCCTCGGCAGACTGACCCCTGAAGGTCGCCCGCGAACCCGAACCCAAGCCCGGGAGGAATCATAATCATGGAACTTGCCTTCGCTCTTGTCGTAGGGGCGCTAACGTCCTCCGGCGTCTATCTGATGCTTCGAGCCCGCACCTTCCCGGTGATCATGGGCCTGACGCTGATGTCCTACGGGGTCAACCTGTTCCTGTTCTCGACGGGGCGTCTGGTGACCGGCGGCCAGCCTATTATCGGCAGCACCGATGTCTATACCGACCCCCTGCCTCAGGCGCTGGTTCTGACCGCGATTGTTATCGGCTTCGCCATGACCGCGTTTGCGGTTGTGCTGTCGTTACGCATGCGGGTTGATACGGGCAACGATCATGTCGATGGTTCAAGGAGCAAAAAGCAACCCCAAAGACTGGGTGCCACTCAAGCTCAGGAGGGAACCCGCGAATGACTCATTGGCTGATCGCGCCCATACTGATTCCGTTAATTGGCGGTTTTCTGCAGATCTTTATGGATTATGCCCCACTGAGTCTACGGCGCACCCTTGGGCTGGTCACCACCGGCCTGTTGCTGGCCAGCACGGTTGTTCTCTTGCTGATGGCCAACGACGATACCTACCGCGTTTACGCCTTCGGTAACTGGGCACCACCCTTTGGCATTGTGCTGGTACTGGACCGTCTGGCGGCCTTGATGCTGTTCGTCACGGCACTACTGGCGATGTTCTGCCACCTCTTCTCAATCGGCCGAACGGATGTCAGCAGCCGGCAGTTCCATGCGCTTTTCCTGTTCCAGCTGATGGGTTTGAACATCGCCTTCCTCACCGGTGACCTGTTCAACCTGTTCGTCGCGTTTGAAGTCCTGCTGATTGCATCTTACGGTTTGCTCCTTCATGGCGAAGGCACCTCCCGCACCGTGCCGGGCCTGCATTATGTGATACTGAACCTGGCCGGATCCTTTATGTTCCTGATCGCCGTGGGCATGATTTACAGTGTGACCGGTACGCTCAATATGGCCGACCTCGCACAGACGGTGCCAACGCTGGCGGATGATGACCTGCCGCTGGTGAAAGCCGGCGCCATGATCCTGCTGGTGGTGTTCGCGCTCAAGGCTGCGCTGCTGCCGCTCACCTTCTGGCTACCCAAGGCTTATGCCAATGCAACAGCGCCGGTGGCCGCGTTGTTCGCGGTCATGACCAAGGTCGGCGTATACGCCATTATCCGGGTCTACACGCTGATTTTCGGCGAAAATGCTGGTGCACTGGCAAACCTTGGAATGGACTGGGTGTTCCCGCTCTCGTTACTGACCATCGTTGTCGGGATGATCGGAATGCTGGGCGCCGCCGGCCTGCGCACACTGGTTGCCTGGCAGGTCGTTGTCTCCATCGGGACTATTCTGGCGGCATTCTCACTGGTTAACGAGGCCGGCCTGTCGTCCGCCCTGTTCTATATGGTGCACACTACCTGGATCGCTGCCGGGCTGTTCCTGGTCGTCGACCTGATCGCCGCCCAGCGAGGCTCGGCCGGTGACCGTATTATCATGGCGCCCCGAATGCGCAACCGCACCTTTATCAGCGTCATGTTCATGATCGGAGCCGTGGCAGCCGCGGGCCTGCCGCCCCTGAGTGGCTTTTTCGCCAAGCTGCTAATCATGTCCGCTGCGGTGCCTGGTGTAGAGATGGCTGCGCTCTGGGCAGCGATCCTGTTGTCCGGATTCATCTCAATCGTGGCATACAGCCGCGCTGGCAGCATTGTGATCTGGCGGAACGATGAGGGCCATATTGACGAGCCCGAACGACTGACCTTTCCCCACACCGTCGGCGCCGGCGCGCTGATCGCCATGAGTATCGTTATCGTGATCGGAGCGGGTCCGTTGAGCAACTATACCGACGCTACGGCCGCACAGTTACGGGATACTTCCGGGTACACCAACATTCTTGACACACCAATGGTCGGGGAGGACGGGTGATGGCTGCGCGCTTTGGCTTACCGCAACCCTGGCTCTCGATAGGGTTATTTGTTGTCTGGCAGTTCCTTTCGGACGGTATTTCTGGCGCCAGCATTGTCATGGGGCTGATCCTCGGTATTGGCATTCCCTTGATCACCTATGATTTCTGGCCGGAACACCCTCGCATGCGGCGTCCCATGGCGCTGGTGCGCTTTGTTCTGGTGGTGCTGTATGACATTGTGGTTGCCAGCGTGATCGTTGCCATGGTGATTCTCCGGCCACGCCCGCCTCGTTCAGCCTTTATTCATTATCCATTGGAAATAACGGACCCGCTGGGCATTACGATTCTGGCCAATGCCATATCCCTGACGCCGGGCACGGTGATCGCCGACGTCGATGACAGAAACACGGTGTTACTGATCCACGCGTTGGATGTTGATGATGATGAAGAGCTGATCGGGTTCATCAAGCGGCGTTATGAGGAACCGTTGCTGGAGATGTTTCAATGATTTCGCTTGCCTCTTACATTACCCTGGCCATGATCAGCCTGGCAGTGCTTCTCAATGCGCAACGTCTGATCCGCGGCCCTGACGCCGTGGATCGCATCCTGGCGCTGGACACGCTCTACATTAATGGCATTGCCATGGTCATTCTTCTGGATCTGCTGCTGGGTACTCGCCTGTACCTGGAGGTGGCCCTGCTGATGGCTGTGATGGGCTTTGTCAGTACGGTTGCCACGGCTAAGTACCTCAAGCGCGGCAGCGTTCTGGAATAAGGAGTCAATATTGTGGAGTCCATGCCTTTCATTGCGGAGCTGATCATCAGCATTTTGCTGGTTGTCGGGGGATTTTTCAGCCTGATCGGTGCTCTGGGCCTGACGCGGCTACCCGATTTCTACACGCGGCTGCACGGGCCTACCAAGGCCACTACCGTAGGGGTCGGCAGCATCGTACTGGTCTCAATGATTTACTTCACGTTAAGCACCGGTGAGCTGGCCATTACCGAGGTGCTGATAACACTGTTTTTGTTTATTACGGCCCCCGTCAGCGCCAACTTCCTGGCCAAGGCTGCTGCGCACCGCCGGGTACCGCGTATGGACCATACCCGGGGCGAACCCTGGGACCAGTAGGCCCGGACGCCTGTGACTTGCAGCCAGCCTGCCTGCTGCCGCAACAACCGACCAGAAAATTGACCTGAGCCGTTTCCGTTCAGCGGTCGGTTATGGCAGATTATCCCGCTGAATTCTTACAACAAAACCAAACCAGAGGTTGTAATGATGGTAAACACAAAAATAATCCCCTCCGCCCCGAACGCCTATGAGTACCCGCTGCTGATCAAAAACCTGTTGGTGTCCGGCCCGCGCTACAATCCGGATCAGGAAATCATCTATGCCCGCCACAGCAAGTACACCTACACCGACCTGGTCGACCGGGTATACCGCCTTGCCAACGCGCTGACCGACGCTGGTGTCGGCCCGGGTGATGTCGTGGCCGTGCTGGACTGGGACACCCCCCGCTATCTGGAATGCTTCTTCGCCATTCCCATGATCGGCGCGGTGCTGCATACCGTGAACGTGCGGCTGTCACCGGAACAGATCGTCTACACCATGAACCACGCAGAAGACCATACGGTTCTGGTACACGATGACTTTGTTCCCCTGCTTGAGCAGGTCAGCGACCAACTGACCACGGTAAAGGGTTATATCCAGCTGACGGATGAGGCCGAGGCCCGCTCCACGACGCTGCCGACGCTGGGCGACTACGAAGCACTGCTGGCAAAATCCGGTAATCAGTTCGACTTTCCGGACTTCGATGAGAACAGCGTTGCCACCATGTTCTATACCACCGGCACCACCGGGAACCCCAAGGGCGTGTTCTTCAGTCACCGCCAGCTGGTATTGCACACCATGGCCCAGGTGGGCAGCCTGGCGGCCCATGACGAAATGCCGTTCATGCGGTCCAGCACGGTTTATATGCCCATCACGCCCATGTTCCACGTTCACGCCTGGGGCGTTCCTTACGCAGCCACCATGCTGGGCATCAAGCAGGTCTATCCCGGCCGTTATGAGCCCGAGCTGCTGGTGGACCTGATCAAGGAACACAAGGTCACCTTCTCCCACTGCGTGCCCACCATCATGCAGATGATGCTGGCGACGGAATCCATCAAAACCGCGGACCTGAGCGACTGGCATGTGCTGATCGGTGGCAGCGCCATGACCGAAGGGCTCTGTCGTGCCGGCGCCAGGCTGGGCATACACATGTACGCCGGCTATGGCATGTCGGAGACCTGTCCGCTGCTGGCTTCAACCCGACTGACGCCGGAAGATCTGGAAGTACCACTGGAAGACCAGGCCCCGCGTCGTGTCCGCACAGGCGTCGCGGTACCGTTGGTGCACATTGAAATCGTTGATCCGCAGGGCAACCCCCTGCCCCACGATGGCGAAACCAAGGGCGAACTGGTGTGTCGGGCACCGTGGCTGACCCAGAGCTATTTCAAGGAGCCGGGGAAAGGTGAAGAGCTGTGGGAAGGGGGCTGGCTGCACACCGGTGATGTGGCCAGTATCGACCCGGACGCCACCATCCAGATCCGGGACCGCATCAAGGACGTCATCAAGACCGGCGGCGAATGGCTCTCCTCCCTGGACCTGGAAAACATGATCAGCCAGCACCCGGCCGTAAACGCCGCTGCGGTGGTAGGTGTGCCGGACGAGAAATGGGGCGAGCGCCCCCATGCCCTGGTGCAGCTGATTCCGGGTAAAGAGGCCACCCTCGAAGACCTGCAGAACCATCTGAAGCAGTTTGTGGATGCCGGTCAGATCAACAAATGGGGCATTCCGGAACAGATCGACTTTGTCGATGACATTCCGAAAACCAGCGTCGGTAAGATCAACAAAAAGTTGATCCGGGACCAGCTGGAGTCGTGATCAGCCACTGACCGTAGAGTAACAGGACGCCCCGGTTTACCCGGGGCGTTTTCTGTCTAGCCGAGAATATCCCGTCCGTGAGGAACGTCCAGATTCAGTTCTGGCCCGACCGGCACAATCTGAGTGGGGTTAATGGTGCGCTGACTGACGTAGTAATGGCGTTTGATCTGATCGAAGTTTACCGTTTCGGCAACACCCGGCACCTGATACAGATCCCTGAGGTAATCGGACAGTACCGGGAAGTCAGCGATACGCTGGCGATTGCATTTGAAGTGACTGAAGTAAACCGCATCGAACCGAACCAGGGTGGTAAACAGCCGCCAGTCGGCCTCCGTCAACTGGGACCCCACCAGATAACGCTGCGCCGCAAGATGCTCTTCCAGCCAATCCAGTGATTCAAACAGCTCATGGTAAGCCTCCTCGTACTTGTCCTGGACGGTGGCGAAGCCGGCTTTATAGACACCGTTGTTTACGGTGTTATAGACCCGTTCGTTGACAGTATTGATCTCTTCCTGCAACGCGTCAGGATAGAAGTCCAGGTCCGCCCGGACGCCTTCCAGTTCATTAAAAGCCGTATTGAACATGCGGATGATGTCAGCCGATTCATTGCTGACAATGGTTTCCCGCTCACGGTCCCACAGGGCCGGTACGGTAACCCGGCCGGTATAGTCCGGCGCGGCCTTGGTATACACCTGATGCATAAAACGGGCATGGTTGATGTGATCGCGATGGTCTTCACTGTCCGGCCGGAACTCCCAGCCGTTTTCCACCATATCGGGGTGCACCACGGACACCGAAATATGGTCTTCCAGCCCCTTAAGCTTCCGGAAGATCAGTGTCCGGTGGGCCCAGGGGCAAGCCAGGGACACGTACAGATGATAGCGCCCGGACTCCGCCCGAAAGCCGCCCTCTCCCTGGGGGCCGGCACTACCATCGGCGGTCACCCAATTGCGAAACCGGGCCGCTTCCCGCTCGAATTTTCCGCCGCTTTTATCGGTGTCATACCACTTGTCCTGCCATTTACCATCAACCAGTAATCCCATAATTCCTCCCCGTTCGGCTTTCGCCCTGGACTCTTTGAAGTCTTTGTCTCTTAATACAACACAGCTTAGCCCTCAGCCTGCCCGGCTCCAAGCGGGCAATTCTGGCCAACACATTCAGATAATTCGATCATGCATACCGCTATTACCATCGATGCCCTAAAGGTACTGGACGCCATTGACCGCAGGGGCAGCTTCGCCGCCGCAGCGGGCGAGTTGTTCCGCGTACCCTCCGCCATCAGTTACACAGTACAGAAGCTTGAGGAAGACCTGGGCGTCGATATCTTTGACCGCAGCGGGCACCGGGCCACCCTGACCCCTGCCGGGAAGTATCTTCTGAAGGAAGGCCGGGCACTGCTGGAAGCGACTGAGGCCCTGGCACATACCACCCGTCAGGTGGCTCAGGGTTGGGAGACCCGGTTGCGCATCGGATTCAACTCCTTGCTGCCGGTGGAGGCCCTGTTCCCGGCCGTACAGGAGTTTTATCAGCAAGGGCTGCCGGTGGAGGTGCAACTGGTGGAAGAAGTCTTTGCCGGCACCTGGGATGCCCTGCAGGCCCGGAGAGTTGATCTGGCTATAGGCGCCGATCAGGTGAGTCGCCCTGCCGGCGCGTTTACCATGCGCAGCCTGGGTCGTGTCCCCTTTGTGTTTGCGGTTGCAGCCCATCATCCGCTGGCACAGGAAACCCAGCCATTGAGCGAAGCGGCCATTACGCAATATCCGGCCGCGGTTGCGGCGGACAGTTCCCGCAACCTGCCCGCTGGCACTGCCGGTATTTTCCGGCGTCAGCAGACAGTCACGGTTTCGAACATCGACCAGAAAATCGCGGCACAGGTTGCAGGCCTGGGGGTAGGTTGGCTACCCCTGCCACGAATTGGGCAACAGCTTGAGGAAGGCACCCTGGTGGTCTGCGATGTGGAACAACCCCGGGATACGCTCACGGTGCATATTGTCCGCCGCAGTGACGAACGGGGTAAGGCACTGGAGTGGTTCTGGGAGAAGCTCAGCCAGCCTGATCTCTATCAGGACTGGCTGGAAACCGAACCACTGGACGACTAATCAAAGGCCCAGCGCAGGAACTCCCGCTTTTCATCACCGCTGGCCCGCTCCCAAAGCATCTTGAGGGCTTCCAGGGTTTCAACCCGGGAATCGGCTCCGCCCGTCGAACCCTGATAATTTGGCGTCGACTGGACACCTGCAGCCGGATAAACGGTTGCCTGGCCGGCGGCACCCTGTGGCGCCATGCCAGCGGTTTGCGATGGCTGCTGCTGGGGATAGCCGGTGAACGGCTGTGACCGGGCAACGGTGCCGCTGTCCGATAGTACCGGCACGCTGAAGTTGGCGGCCAGGCGCTCCGCTTCGCGACGGTTGCTGACTTTGGGAATATCGAAGCGGTACTCTTCACCTGCGCGGGCGTCAATCACGACCTGCTGGGGCCCGGTTTCCACCACATGCACGGCAGACTCGCCAGAGCGGATCTGGCCGGTCTTGGCCCAGATGGTCTTGTGGGTGAACACCACTATGTTCTGCCCCGGCTGCAGTTCATAATCGAGGGCGAGATCATCCAGCAGGAAATTCCCCACCTTGCGGCCGTTCACTTCCTGAACCTTGATGGTCGAGGGTGCCTTTAGTACCGCTACGCCACCCGGCGCTGCAGTGCCATCCCAGGTTTTTATCCGTGCTCCGGTGCTGCTGCACCCGGCGATAACGGCAACCGCCAGCAACACCACGAGCTGCCTGAGTCCGACGGGGGAAACCTTTTTTAGCCTTGCGTACATTCGGTCATTCTCCATGGGTAACGTTCAGACATGGACCGCGGTGGCTTTTCCGTTGCCCTTTCTGTCGATGGACGCATTCTGAACACTGCTCCGGTCTTGCGCAAGTCTGTGATTGGACACACGGACGAGGATGAATTGTAAAAAATTGTTGAATTTAACCGCAATTGGTTTAGCTTTAACAAACATGCCTCGAAAAACGATTTTCGGAGTCTGTCGATGACATTGGTCACAGAACCGATATTTTCGAGACAAAATCGACCTGTTCAGATCCGCAGTAGGAGGCAACGATGAACACCAACATCCGCTCTGGTGAGGCCAGTCCAGTGCCTTTTCGTAGCAGCCGTTACTTCTGTGTCGGCGGCAAGTGGTATTTTACAACCCGGGAAGGTTTTGACAGTGGTCCCTTCGCCACCCGCGAACGGGCCGAAGTCGGGCTGAAACGGTTCCTGCATGTCATCAGCATGCTACCTCCTGAGCCCCGCCACGAAATGCGGATGCACTGAGCGACATTCCCGCCAGTCACCGGTGCTCCCGGAAATGGTCATAACCGGTACCCGATGCCAGCGGCTCCCGGGTACCGTCCGACCGTTGCAGTTCCAGCCCCTCGCCTTCAGAGATCGTCCCGATCACATGGAGCTGCCCGGTCAGAGTGTCCGGCAGATCCTGCCACGTCTGTGCCGGCACTGTGACACAGAGCTGGTAGTCATCTCCGCCATACAATGCCTGCTCAAGGGTTACCTCAACCGTCCCGTACTGTCTGGGTATGGCGTCGGTTTGCAGGACGGCCGCGACCCCGGACGCCGTGAGGATATGACCGAGGTCTGCCGCCAGGCCATCTGAGATATCAATAGCGGCCGAGGCTATGCCACGTAATCTCTGTCCCATGGCGAGCTGGGGTACCGGCCGGTGATAGCATTCGAGCAAAGCACGGGCCGTATCATCGTCGGGCGAATCCAGCCAGTCCAGCGCTGCCGCGGCACCCCCAAGAGGACCGGTGACCGCAATCAGATTCCCCGGCTGTGCACCGTTGCGTCGCAAGGCCTGTCCCGCCGGCACGGTGCCATGGACCTGCACAGTGAGCGTCAGGGGGCCGCGGGTTGTATCTCCGCCAGCCAGCCCGATACCAAACGCCAGGGACGCCTCCCGCAGACCGCTAACCAGATTGGCAGCCCAGGATTCATCAGCCTCAGGAAGGGTCAATGCCAGGGTGTAACATACAGGCGCTGCACCCATGGCGGCCAGGTCACTAGCTGCCACCGCCAGTGCTCGCCATCCCAACAGGGACGGGTCGTACTGAAGAGGAAAGTGGACACCCTCAACCAGAGTGTCCACCGAAAAAACGAGGTCCTGCCCCGCAGGCACCCGCTGA
Organism: uncultured Marinobacter sp.; assembly: GCA_964530545.1. Taxonomy (GTDB): domain Bacteria; phylum Pseudomonadota; class Gammaproteobacteria; order Pseudomonadales; family Oleiphilaceae; genus Marinobacter. Next base: position 4,557 of record CAZHAY010000014.1, on the reverse strand, counting down.
ACCGCACAGTCGTCACCCGGGCCCAGCAGGATGCCCGGGGCCCGGGTCGCATCCGCCAGCGGCTGAAACAGGCGACCGATAAGCTCGAATTCGCCCATGGTCAGCCGTCAGCCCCGCCGGGCCCGGGTTTCAGCCAGTCGAAGGCGCTGGCTGAGTTTGTCCAGCAGGCTATTGACGAACTTATGCCCTTCCGTACCGCCGAACCGTTTGGCTAACTCAATACCTTCGTTGATAACCACCCGGTAGGGCACATCAATGCGGTTCTTGAGCTCGTAGGTACCGATACGTACGATTGCCAGCTCAATGGGGTCCACCTCTGACAACGCCCGGTCCAGCAGCGGCTCGATCAGCTTGTCGAGATCGCCCTGCTCCCGGTGCACGCCCCGGATCAGATCCCGGAAGAACGCCGAGTCCACCTTGCTCATGTCGTTATCAACCATGAACTCCGCTTCGATGGCGTTGATCGGGCTCTTGCTGAAATGGCGGTGATAGAGCGCCTGCAGGGCTAGCGCCCTGGCGCGGCGTCGGTCCCCGGCTTTGGGGCGGCCCGAAGGTACGGGGCCGGAAGCACTGGCTGTTTCCTGTTCGCTCATTACTCACCCAGCTTGTTGAACAGGCTGACCATCTCAAGGGCGGTAATGGCGGCTTCCGCACCCTTGTTTCCGGCCTTGGTACCGGAGCGTTCAATGGCCTGCTCGATAGAGTCCACGGTCAGCACACCGAAAGTTACCGGTACGTCGGTTTCGAGGCTGACTGCGCCCAGGCCGCTAGCGGCTTCACCGGCCACATACTCGAAATGGGGGGTGCCGCCACGGATGACGGCCCCCAAGGCAATAATCGCGCTGTAGTCGCCGGCTTCCGCCACTCGCTTGACCGCCAGCGGCATTTCATAGGCGCCAGGCACCCGTACGATGGTGATGTCGTCGTCGGCAATGCCATGGCGACGCAGGGTATCAATCGCGCCCTCTACCAGGCTCTCAACCACAAAGCCGTTAAAACGGCCGACCACCAGCGCGTAGCGACCGCTGCACTGACGGAAATCCCCTTCAATGATCTTGATATCTGACATTCCTGATCCTGTGTTGGGGCCCGTGCCCCCGATTGGTTGACTGAACCGGCGCATTCACTCGCCGGTGTAAGGTACGTATTCCACCACTTCCAGATCAAAGCCCGAAATGGCGGAGAATTTGATCGGGGCACTGAGCAGCCGCATCTGCCCGACACCGCAATCCTGCAGAATCTGGGAGCCGGTACCAATCGTAAAATAGACGCCAGAACTGCCGCCCTTTCCGGCCCTCACCGGTCCCTCTCCGAAGAACTGATGGATCCTGTCTTCCAGGTTGTAGCTGTCCTCGGCGCTGTTCAGAAGCACCACGACGCCCTTGCCCTCTTCGGCCACTTTGGCGAGAGCGTGGTACAGCGGCCAGCTGCGGGATCCCTCGCGCCGGGCACCGAGCAGATCACGAAGCGTATCAGTGACATGAACCCGCACCAGCGTCGGCTCTTCCGGGGTCACGTCTCCCTTGACCAGCGCCAGATGGGTCCCGCCCTGGATCGTATCCCGGTAGGTACGCAGGCTGAACACCCCGTGTTCGGTTTCCAGGTCGTACTCGCTGACGCACTCAATGGTGCGCTCGTTGGTAGTACGGTAATGGATCAGGTCGGCGATGGTGCCAATTTTCAAGCCGTGCTGCTCAGCAAACTTTTCCAGGTCCGGGCGACGGGCCATGGAACCATCGTCGTTCATGATCTCGCAGATCACACCTGCCGGCTCACAGCCTGCCAGTGCGGCAAGGTCGCAGGAGGCTTCGGTATGCCCTGCGCGGCTGAGAACACCGCCCGGGTCCGACATCAACGGGAAGATATGACCGGGCTGTACCAGGTCCGACGCCTTGGCGTCCTTCGCCACCGCCGCCTGCACGGTACGGGCCCGGTCAGCCGCAGAGATACCGGTAGTAACCCCCTCTGCGGCTTCAATGGACAGGGTAAACTTGGTACCAAAGCCGGAGTGGTTACTCTGCACCATCAGGGGCAGCCCCAGCTGTTCACACCGCTGCTGCGTCATCGGCATACAGATCAGGCCACGACCGAAGCGAGCCATAAAGTTGATGGCTTCCGGCGTACAGTACTCAGCCGCCATCACCAGGTCGCCTTCATTCTCCCGGTCTTCGTCATCCATCAGAATGACCATCTTGCCCTGACGGATGTCTTCGACAATCTCTTCAATACTGTTCAATGCCATAGTCTTCCACAACCTCCCGGCGAGACAGACACTTCGCCGCGATGACGATAATTAGACCTGCCGAAAGATTCAGTCGACGGCAGAAGGATTCGGCTTGAACACCCGGGGCGTCAGTATCAGCCGGGTGTCCTGGCCGAACTGGCGACGGTCGGTGACCTGCCATTCGATTTTCTCACGCATACGGTCAAAAGGCAGCCTGGCCGTTGGCCGTCCTTCGCTACCCAGAAATACCGGCGCCTGGTAGAGCCAAAGTTCATCCACCAGGCCTTCCATAATAAAGCCACCCGCCAGCGTCGGTCCTGCCTCTACCAGCAGTTCGTTGATGCCAAGCTCCCCGAGCCGGTTCAGCAACTGCTCCAGGTTAACCCCCCGATCCTGCCAGCCGACGCCGTTCAGGGTGACCCCCAGTGCAGACAGGTCCTGTGCCGGGCCGGTAGCGATCGCCTCTTCCGAGCAGAACAGATGCACGGCCCCGCCCTGCAGGATCTTTGCGGAAGACGGTGTGCGGGCATCCCGGTCAGCGATCAGCCGCAGGGGCTGACGCGACGGTTCAGTCGCCTGACCAATATCCCCCAGCTCATTACGCCGGACGGTCAGTGAGGGGTCATCCGCCAACACTGTGTTGACCCCGGTGAGAATGGCATCACTCATGGCCCGCAGCTGCTGCACATCGCTGCGGGATTCCGGCCCGGTGATCCACTTACTCTCGCCGGACGCCATTGCGGTACGCCCATCCAGACTTGTTGCAATCTTGACACGCACCCAGGGTCTGCCGGTATGCATACGCTTGAGGAAGCCCGGATTCAGCTTTGCGGCCTCTTCCCGCAGTATGCCTTCCTCCACGTGAATACCGGCATCCCGCAACTGTTGCAGTCCACGGCCGGACACCGACGGGTTGGGGTCCTCACTGGCAACGACAACGCGCACCACGCCTGCATTGATCAAGGCCCGGGAACATGGCGGCGTGCGGCCGAAATGACTGCAGGGCTCCAGAGTGACGTAAGCGGTAGCGCCCCGGGCATCTGGCCCGGCCTGGCTGAGCGCGCGAACTTCCGCATGGGCTTCGCCGGCGCGCTCGTGCCAGCCTTCCCCAATGACCAGATCGCCCCGGGCAATGACACAGCCAACCCGCGGGTTGGGATGCGTGGAAAAACGTCCGCGCCAGGCCAACTGAATGGCCCTGGCCATCAGGGCGGTGTCCCGGACCGTCGTCATGAGGAACCTTTCGAACTGTCCCCGCCGGCGAGCACTCTGGCTACATCCGCAGGGTCGGCGCCATCTGACAGCCGCTCGATTTCCTCCTTGAACTCATTCACATCCTGGAAGCTGCGATACACCGACGCAAAGCGAACGTAGGCCACCTTGTCCAGCTGGCGAAGCTCGGTCATCACTTCTTCACCCAGGGCCATGGATTTCACTTCCCGCTCGCCTGCCGCCCGCAGACGGTACTTGATGCGGTTCAGAGCGGCGTCGATCTGCTCGATACTGACCGGCCGCTTCTCCAGGGCCTTCATCAGGCCGGCCCGGAGTTTTTCCTCGTAAAAGGGCTGGCGCGTCCCGTCCTGCTTGACCACCCGGGGCATCACCAGTTCAGCCGTTTCGAAGGTGGTGAACCGGTCCCGGCATGACAGACACTCCCTGCGGCGACGCACCTGATCGCCCTCGGCCACCAGCCGGGAGTCGATGACCTTGGTATCGGCTTCACCACAGAAAGGACAATGCATAAACGGACACTCCGAAAGAACAGGGCCGCCGGATCATCCGGCGGCCGGGACGAACTGCGTCAGTCAGTCTGCATAGACCGGGAACCGGGCGCAGATCGCTTCAACCTGGCCCCGAACACGATCAATGGTCGCTTCGTCTTCCAGGTTATCGAGCACATCGCAGATCCAGCCGGCCAGTTCGCGGCACTCGTTTTCACCAAAACCACGGGTCGTCACCGCTGGTGTACCGATGCGCAGACCGGACGTGACGAACGGGGAACGCGGGTCGTTGGGAACGGCATTCTTGTTGACGGTAATGTGCGCGCGACCCAGGGCAGCGTCCGCATCACCTCCGGTGAGGTCCTGTTTGATCAGGCTGACCAGGAACAGATGGTTCACGGTGCCGCCGGAAACCACGTCATAACCCCGGTCGATAAACACCTGCGCCATGGCGCTGGCGTTTTTGACTACCTGCTTCTGGTAGGTCTTGAACTCGTCGCTCATGGCTTCCCTGAAGCACACGGCCTTCGCGGCAATCACGTGCATCAGCGGTCCGCCCTGGCCGCCGGGGAATACCGCGGAGTTCAGCTTCTTCTGCAGGTCTTCGTCATC
>CAZHAY010000013.1:15798-36493 GCA_964530545.1 uncultured Marinobacter sp. | reverse complement strand
CACCAGCCATGTTCGATATGCAGGATATCCGGATCAGCTATCTGCAACAGCAGGCACTGGTGCGCAACGGCCTTCACCATTGCCGCAAGCCCGGCCTCGGGCTCATCACCGGGATGGAACTGGACTGGAGTTTCTGGGGCACGTTGGGCTACACCATCCACTCCAGCCCCAGCCTGAAAGAAGCCGGCGAAGCCTTCCGGCGTTATCTGGTGATCGCCCAACCCTATTACGCGCTGATGGTGTCGCGCCCGACCACTTACATCGACTGCAACCGGCGCGTTGTTGACCCGCTGGAGTACTCGGCCGACGAAGCCTACGAAGAGGACGTCCGCCAGTTCACACTGGAATTCCGGGTGGCCATGACGGCGCGCCTCTGGACACTCTGCGGCAACCCGGAGGCGCGGGACACGGATGTGCACGTGACCCTCGACTACCCCGAACCCGCTCACGTCGACCTGTACAGCGAATTGCCGTGCAAATCGGTGACGTTCGGTGCTGAGAAAACCGCGATTTCGGCGGATTTCAGTTACGTGATCAAACCGTTCCGCCCCTACCGGCGGCGGGCCTGGCGCAAGCTGATCCAGCAGTGCGAACAGGAGCTGAATCAGGCGCCGGTGGATATTACCTTTACCGACCGGGTACGCTGGCACATCCGGGCTCATTTCAGCCCATCGATCGACCTGGAGCAGGTATCACAGGGCATGCAGATGCCGCCACGATCCCTGACCCGGCGTCTCGCAGCGGAGAAAACCTCATTCCGCAAGCTGTTGCATTCGGTGCGTATGGAAATCGCCACCCATCAGCTCCGGTCTTCCGCCCTGAGTGTGGATGAAGTGGCAGAGATTGTCGGTTTTTCCTGCGCTTCCAGTCTGCGACGGGCCATGAAAAAATGGTCAGGCACCACCATTTCCAACATTCGTGAGCGCCAGGCCATTGAGGACCTCATGCCATGAGTACCAGAATTGAAAAGTCCCGCAAACCAGTACCGGCGTCCCGCAAGACCAATCGGGCGGCCATGGTTGGTGTCGGAGCGGGCGTGCTGGGAGTAGTGGCTGCGGTAATCTGGGCGGCTGGCCAGACCCTGATTCCGGACAGTGCTCCTCCGGCAGCGGCCCAGCCTCCTGCCGGGCCGGATCCCGCCGCAACCACAGCCCAACCAGAGCCTGCGGCAAAGCCTGATACCCGGCTGTTTTCGGAAACCGTGCTAAGTGCCGGCACCCCCGAGCCGGCGCCTGCGCCCGAGCCGGAGTCCACGGCAGACGATGACGCCCTGAACATCCCTTTCCAAATCGAACATGTTGCCCATGCGCTCAGCCAGGTTGAGCTGGACGACGACGGCAATGTGGTTATTAACGATTCGGCGCAACTGATACTCGAGCAGGCCTTTATGGATTCCCGGGTAACACTGGATGAACAGCAACTGGAAGAACTGAAAGCGGTGATTGAAGCAGGCCTGGAAGGACCTGCCGGAGCCCAGGCGGTCGAAGTAGCGGAAAAATTCTACCGTTACAGCAATGCCTACCGGGAAGTTGCAGACACCCTGGCCATGCGTACCGACCCGGAATCCTTACGCAACGATTATGAACAGATCGAGCAGCTCCGCCGTACCCATCTGGGCCCGGACCTGGCAGATCAGCTCTATGGGCGCGAACAGCAGCTGACCCGGTATACGCTGGAAGTCATGGCCATTCAGTCCAATCCGAACCTGACGCCGGAACAGCGCAAGGAACAGCAACAGGAAGTGGCTTCCCGATATCCCGACGTAATGCCTGGCAGCAACCAGGCTGACGAGGACTCCGAAGAGATCGCAAACTGACGATTCCCCCCCTGACCTCAGACCACCTCTGGTACGGTTTGCGAGCGCCTGTCCTTTGATCCAGGTCCGACGACCAGCATAACCGGGGTCAGCAGCAGAGTCAGGAAGGTCGCAAACGCCAACCCACCCGCAATGGCGCTGGACAGCTGAGTCCACCATTGCGTGGAGGGTGCGTTTATTCCCAGCGACGGCGTAAGCAGATCCACATTGACACTCAATACCATCGGCATCAGGCCCAATACCGTCGTAATCGCCGTCAACAGTACCGGGCGCAGACGCAGGCAACCGGTTTCAAGAGCTGCCTCACGCACGGGCATGCCTTCCGACCGAAGCTGATTAAAGGTATCGATCAGTATGATGTTGTTATTGACGATAATACCTGCCAGTGCGATCACTCCCATGCCCACCATAACCACACCAAAAGCCTGCCCGTTCAGCAACAGTCCAAGCAGCACGCCCGCCGTTGACAGAACGATGGCAGAGAGAATCAGGAGGGTCTGGTAGAGGGAGTTGAACTGAGTGACCAGAATCAGGGTCATCAGGCCAAGCGCTACAATGAAGGCGGCGCTCAGGAATTCCATTGCGCGGCGCAAGTCCTGATCCTCACCGCCAAAATTCACCTCAACTCCGGTGGGGGCTTCGGGGAGATTGTTCCTCAGCACCTGCAACTGCGCATTGGCGTTAAACCCGGACTGCACCTCAGCCCTGATGGTGATCGCCCTTTCCCCATCCAGGCGTGCAATGGTCCCGGTTTTCGGTGCCGGCTGAAGGTTTACAAACTGGGACAGGGGCACTTGTCCACGGGGCGTGTTCAGAGTCTGCCTGTCGAACTGATCCAGCTCCCGCCAGGCCGGTGGCACTCGCACAGCAATGTCGACTTCGTCCCGCACATCGGACGGACGATAGGTCGCCAGCACCAGCCCATTGGTCACCAGGCGCACCGAACTGCCGATACTGACAACGTCGGTACCGAAACGGGACGCAGCCTCGCGATCTACTTCCAGTCGCCATTCGATACCGGGCAGACTGCGGTCATCTTCTACGTCCACAAAGCCGCCGATGTCGTCCATGACCCTGCGAACTTCACTGACGTACTGATCGAGCTTGTCCGGGTCGCGGCTGGTAACCATGACTTCGATGGGCTTGCCACCGCTCGGCCCCTGCTCCTGTTCGCGGAACTCCAATACGACCCCAGGGATGTCGGCGGTTTTTTCCCGGAACTCGGCGAGGATACTGGATGCCGGCCGTCGCTCATCCCACTCGATGAACCGGAATTGAAGCGTTCCAATCACGTCAGGCGCCATCTGACTGGCTGGGCTGACCATGGACCTCGCGTATACCGACGACACTTCCGGCGCGCCAGCCAGGCGGCGCTCCACCTCACGAACTATCGCGTCCCGCTCATGAACGGACAGATCTCCGCGGGCTCGTACATGAACCTGGGCAGACTCTGGCTCCACGTCCGGAAAGAAATCAACCCCGTGGTTGAACATGGCATAGGTCCACCCCACCAGGCCGATAAATACGAGTGATGCCAGCAGGGTCGTCCGGGGATAACGCAGCAGAAACGCCAGAATGCGGCGGTACCCCTGGACAAAGGCGCCTTCCGTATTAACGCCCCGAGCCCGCCCACCACCGCTGAATCCACCCATAACAGGCAGGAACACCAGCGCCATCGCCAGGGAAGCAGTCAGACAGATGATTACGGTAGCCGGCAGGTACTTCATGAATTCACCCACGGTATCCGGCCAGAACAGCAGGGGCACAAATACCGCAAGCGTCGTCGCGGTAGACGCAATCACCGGCCACGCCATGCGGCTGGCGGCTTCCGCCCAGGCTCTGGGCGGCGTCATGCCTTCGGCCAGGTTACGGTCGGCCAGCTCCGATACCACAATAGCACCGTCAACCAGCATGCCGGCAACCAGGATCAGGCTGAACAGCACAACGATATTGAGGGTATAGCCCATTGCCCAGATCACCAGTATTCCAGTCAGAAACGCACCTGGAATAGTAATACCTACGAGGATCGCTGATCGCGGGCCCATGGCGGCAATGATCACAATGACCACAAGCACAATCGCGGCCAGGACATTGTTCAGGAGGTCGGCCAGAATCTCCTGCACGTCCTCCGACTGGTCCATGGTGTACCGGACTTCCAGATTATCCGGCAGCCGGGGGGCGGCCGCGTCCATAAGCCCCCTCACCCTGGCAACCGTCTCAAGAATATTGGCGCCCGAGCGCTTCGACACTTCCAGCACTACTGCCGGTTCGCCATTAATGCGCGCAAAGCCGGTAGGATCCTTGAAAGTACGCTGCAGCACAGCCACGTCGCCGAAGGTCACTACCTGGTCACCGTTGACCTTGACCGGCATGGACATGACGTCCTCAACGTCTTCAACCACCCCTGGCACCTTGATCGCCATCCGGCCCTGCCCATTGTCCAGGCTTCCGGCTGCCACAAGCTGGTTATTTCTCCGTACCAACGTGGCCAGCTGATCGTAATCAACGCCGTAGCTTTCCAGTACCTGGGGATTGACCACGATTTCCAGCAGATCTTCCCGGTCGCCCCCGATGGTCACCTCAAGAACATCCGGAATGCCCTCAATGGCATCCTGAAGCTCGCGGGCGATGGTAATCAGCTCCCGCTCCGTAAGGGGACCGGAAAGCCCGATGGAAAGTATGGGGAAGAGCGAGACGTTGATTTCATGAACCCGGGGCTCATCGGCCTCCGACGGCAGTTCGGACCTTGCGGTATCCACTTTCTCGCGGACATCCTGAAGCGCCTTGTCCGGGTTGAAGCCCGCATCGAACTCCAGGATCACAGCGGCATAGCCTTCGGCTGCGGTGCTACGCATTTCCTTGATGCCTTCCAGTGAGCGCAGCTCCTGCTCCAGCGGTTTTACGAGCAACCGTTCCGCGTCTTCGGGACTGACCCCTTCAAGGGTCACAGAGACATAAATGGTGGGAATGGTGACGTCCGGGTTGGATTCCTTGGGAATGACACTGAACGCCGCAAGACCACCAATAATGAGGAACAGGAGTAGCAGCAATGTCGTGCGGCTCCGGTCCATCGCCGCCTGAATCAGTGCATGCACGGGTCAGTCCTTCTGCTCGACAGGTACTGGATTGACTTCCTGCCCATGGGCAACAAACCCGGCACCCCGGGTAATGAGGTTGACAGGAAAGTCGATGCCGCTGACCCAGGCACCTTCGGTGCTGATACTCAACAGATTAACCTGACTGAAAACAACCCGGTTATCCTCTGCCACATGCAGTATGCCGGGACGACCGGCAGGCCCGAGGCTGAGCAATGCGGGAGAGACAAACAGCGCTTCCGTAGCAGGCTGGCGAATGTGCAGACTGGCACTGCCACCGGCAATGCGCAGCTGATCTGGATTATGAACCTGCGCCTCAATGCGAAAACTGCGTGTCTGGGGGTCCGCCGCCGAGGCGATAAAGGTGAGCTCGCCTTCGAGTTCCCGGCCATCCAGCAGGGCAACTGCCACTGGCTGCCCCAGCGCCAGCTGTCCGACCTGTTGTTGTGGCACAAAGCCCGAAACCTTGAGCGGATCGATCTGAACCAGCTCGAACAACGGCTCACCAGCCTGTACCAGCGTCCCGGCTTCTACATGGCGTGCGTTTATGACACCGTCAAAAGGCGCCTTCGGCTCCAGGTAACTCTGCGCCAGGCTGGCCTGCCGGAGCTGTGAGCGGGCAGCCGCCAGCTCGGCTTCCAGCCGCAGTTTTTCAGATTGGGATACCAACTGGTCGGAACGCAGGCGATTCACTGCTGCCAGATCCGCTTCCAGCTGCCGGACCCGGGCCTGGGCGCCGGCGACCGCTGCCGGACGGTCATCCTCCGACAACACCAGTAACCGGTTACCCTGGGCCACCTTGTCACCCAGGGCCACGCTCAACTCCTCGACGACGCCACTGACCCGGGCATTAACTTCCACCCGTCGCCAGGCTTCCACCTGCCCCTGGAGACGGACAGCGGGCTCAAAGGTGCTCCCATGGCGAAGTTGCACCTGTACCGTCGGCAGCTCTGTTTCACTTTGATCCTGAGCCTCCGGTGCCTTGCTCTCGGCGGTACGAATTTCCCCGGTCGCCAGCCATACAACAAGCACTACCAGTACCAGAATGGACAAGCCGGTAGAGCTCCATCTGATTTTCGGCATAACCGTACTCACTCCCTGACCTGCAACAACCGCCAGACGGCGCTTTCGAAAACTGCAGCATTTTTACAGAAATGATGGACCGGCTCAAACGAACGTTTGTTTAACTACCGGGCAATGACCCGGTACACAGGCCGTAGCGAGGGAATCTGCTTGAGAACAACCTGAATGACGGTCATCAGCGGTACCGCGAGCAATACGCCCACAGGTCCCCATAACCAGCCCCAAAAGAAAATCGCGATAAAGATGATGACCGGGTTAATGGCCATGCGAAAGCCATGTATCCAGGGTTCGATAAAAAATCCGACCAGCGACGTCAATGCCAGGTAGCCAATAGGCGCCACCGTCATCAGCCACACCTCATCCAGACTGGTGGCCGACACCACGGTCAACAGGATAATGGTCATTATGACACCGAGATACGGCACAAAACGCGCCAATCCGGCCACCAGCCCCCACACCGCTGGATCCGGCAGGCCGATTGCCCAGCACATAAGACCGGTAGTGATACCAATTAACAGATTACTGGCGCCGATGACCCCCAGGTATTGGGCAATCTGGCTCTGGGACTCGCGTACGATGGCAAGCGCCCGCCGACGCTGACTGCCCGGCAGCTGCCGGATGAAGTTATGTATCAGACGATCACCACTGACCAGCAGGAAGTAGGTCAGCGCAAGGCTAAGGGCCAGGCCGACAATCCCCTTCCTGGCTTTGACCATCAACTGGCTTCCCCAGGAGTCGGTTTGCAGCACCACCGTGGTCGGCTGGTCTCCTGCGCTGGTTTCTGCCAGCTCTTCCATGGATTGCTCAACCTTGCGGGCAGATTCAGACACCTTCTCAAGCTGGGTGCGGAACAGGCTTTGCCCCACCATTAAGCGAGAAAGTCCCTCTGGCGCTTTTTCTGCCCAGTCCAGAGCCGGTGTGACCACTACCCATCCCAACCCCAGGATACCGGCCAGCAGTACCATGACCAGAACCAGTGAACTGATAAACCGTGGAATCCCGATGCGCCCGGCGCGGGCAGCCAGTGGTGCCAGCAGCAGACTGGCGAGGATGGCGAGAATGATCGGCAGCACGATCTCATGGGCGATATAGAGTGTATATAACACTCCGAGCCCAAACATTCCGTAAAGCGGCGTGGCCAGATCTCTCAGCGAATTCAAGCGGAGTCCGGACCGCTCCTCATCGGGCTGAGGTTCGGTTTCGGGCGCGTCCCTGATCATGTGCTGTTCCTGAATATCAGCGGATACATAAGGCGGTTTTTTGTTGTATCGGCTTAGTCTAATCGTTTCAGTAAGAATAGTGACAGTTATTCTGCGATTCCTCCGCCTTTCCCCTGGGTGCGCGTTTGTCGCGTACCCGCATGCTTCCGTCACACAATGTGTTATTCCGTTCGAAATTATTGCCCACCAGTTTACGAAAATTTAATCCGCTCTATAATTGAGACTTTCGTCACAGCTTGTAGGCGAAGGCCAATTTCGGCAACCCACCCTCTACGTTACTGACATCGGAGTTCTATGCTTCCGTTCGCACCCACCGTGGTTCCTGCTCGTTTTCGCGACTTATTTCTGCGGGCCGAACATCGGCTATTACGGGAAATCGCGGTTAAAAGTGCCTGGGTTGTCCTGGTGCTTAGCCTGGTCAGCAATGGAACTATCCTGGTCCGGGGCAGCTCCCTGGTCGATATTACGCCGATGTTGAACCTGCTTTTCCGTGCGCCGACACCGGTAATCTGTATCGGGATTCTGCTGTTGCACTATTGCCGGGCGCCAGGCGTCCATTGGCCTCTGATAACACTGCGACTGCTCTCCTTCAGTGCCATGTGGGCGGTGTTTGGCTTACTGGTGTTCGCCTACGAGCAGGGCGACGAGGCGTTTCGGACTCTGAGCGAGCTGTCCATTCTCGGTGTGTTCTGTGTGGCACTGGTCAGCCTTCGCGGCGTACCCGGCTGCGTGATACCGCTGTTTCTGCCCCTGGCCGGGCTGTTTGCTGCCCTCCTCCACCGGGGTCATGAGCCACTGCCTCTGCTGCTGGATCTGCTGACCCTCGTGTCCGCGGTCGTTATCGCGACCCTGTTTGCCCATGTGCAGTTCCAGATACGGGTTCGTGAGTTTGTGTCCCGTAACGAACTGAACGAACTGAGCACCATCGATTCCCTCACCGGACTCATGAACCGCCGGGCAATGACCGAGCGCCTGGAGGCCGAACGCGCCCGTTACCGGCACTATAACCGTACATTTGCCGTCCTGCTGATGGATCTGGACCACTTCAAGCAGGTGAATATCCGCTATGGACAGCGCAGTGGCGACACCGTACTTCACGAAGTCGCCCGTCGTCTTAAGGGCCATACCCGGCAGCAGGACTGTGTCGCTCGCTGGAGCGGCGAAGTGTTCCTGATCTTCCTGCCCGAAGCGGACGAGAAAGGCGCCATGGCAGCGGCGGAGAAACTCAAGGTCGCCCTCCAGAAGTCGCCGATTGACCTCGGCACTCACGGCTCAGTGCAGCAGACCTGCAGCTTCGGCGTGGCGGTCTACGATGGTCGTGAGGAAATTACCCGACTGGTCGCCCGGGCCGACCAGGCCCTGAATATGGCGAAAGAATGCGGTCGTAACCGGGCGGTTATGGCGTGACTTGCTGAGAGGAACCGGATCTGTGGCGGCACGGCAAACTGGCCGGTAGTGCCACCGCGTCGCTCGGTGTACTATTCGTTTTTTCCATGACCCAGGATTCCGAACGATGGGCAGAGCCTACCAGAACCGCAAAGACTCCATGGCCAGGACGGCCGCTACGAAGACCCGCATTTACAGCAAATATGGTCGCGAAATTTATGTCACAGCCAAGTCCGGCGGTGTCGATCCCGCCGCCAATCTGGCACTGCGCAGCCTGATTGACCGTGCGAAAAAGGATCAGGTCCCGGCCCACGTTATCGACAAGGCGATCGACAAGGCCAGGGGCGGTGCTGGCGAGGACTTTTCTTCTGCCCGCTATGAGGGCTTCGGGCCAGGCAACTGTATGGTGATTGTGGATTGTCTGACCGACAACCCCAACCGCACCTTTGGCGATGTGCGTGTGTGCTTCACCAAAACCAAGTCAAAAATCGGTACCCCCGGCAGCGTCAGCCACATGTTCGACCATTGTGCCATTCTCGCCTTCAGGGGCGAAGATGAGGAAGCTGTGCTGGAAGCTCTGATGGCAGCCGATGTGGATGTCAGCGATATCGAGCTGGAAGATGGCCTGATCACGGTGTTCGCGCCCAATACTGAATATGCCCGGGCCAGGCAGGCCCTGTCCGGAGCATTTGAAGGGCTCGAGTTTGAGGTGGACGACATTCAGTTCGTGCCCCAGACCATGACACCGGTCGAGGGCGAGGACGTGGAAATGTTCGAGAAGTTTCTCGACATGCTCAACGATCTGGACGACGTTCAGAACGTCTATCACAACGCCGAGCTATAACGCGGGAACGCTGGCAGAGTGAAAGGCCCGCGAACGCTCGCGGGCCTCTGGTAACTTCTGCGACTGCCTAGTCAGCAATATGCACTAACTGCTTGCCGAAGTTCTTGCCGTTCAACATGCCCTTGAAGGCTTCAACGGCGTTGTCGAGCCCTTCCGCTACCGTCTCACGGTACTTCAGCTCACCCGAGGCGATCCGCTCGGCCAGGATACTGGTAATTTCCTGATGCTGGCCCTGCCACTCAGTGACCAGGAAGAACCGATGCTCAGGTACCGGGTTCAGTGCCTTGAGAACGTGGAACGGGGTTTCCACCTTGGACGGATCTTCTGCGTTATAAGCGGATACATAACCGCAGATAGGCACCCGGGCGCCTTCGTTCAGCAGCGGCGCCACCGCGCGGGTGACAGCACCACCGACGTTTTCAAAATAGACGTCGATGCCATCCGGACAGGCAGCCTTCAGATCCGCATCCAGATTGCCAGCCTTATAGTCCACGCAGGCGTCAAAACCCAGCTCCTCGACAACAAAGCGACACTTCTCCGGGCCACCAGCCACGCCGACCACGCGACAACCTTCCTTTTTGGCTGTCTGGCCGACCACAGTGCCCACCGGGCCTGAGGCTGCGGAAACCACTACGGTCTCACCGGCTTTGGGCTTGCCCACGTAGATCAGCCCGCAGTAACCGGTACGCCCGGGCATGCCCGCGACGCCCAGATAGGTCTGCAGGGGTACGCCCGGGCGCGGGTCGATCTTGTAGACCATCTCTGCGGTACCGGGAAAGATGGAGTACTCCTGCCAGCCCGCGTAACAGGTGACCAGATCGCCAACCTGATACCGGTCAGAGCGGGACTCGACAATACGCGCCACGACTTCGCCTACCATCACCTCGCCGATACCAACCGGGTCCATATAGCCCTTTGAGTCGTTCATGCGCGGGCGCATGTAGGGGTCCAGGGACAGCCACAGGGTCTTGGCGAGCACTTCGCCATCTTTCAGTTCACGGACGGGCTTCTCGATCAGCTTCATATCGCCGTCCTGGATTTCCCCCTGGGGGCGCTGGTTCAATACGATGGCTCGATTAGTGTAGTTGCTCACGTTGTTCTCCATTCTCTGAGTTCTTGCTGGGTTCGTGTCCTGGGGCTCTTGTCAGGTTTATCGCCAGGCGCTCGACTTTCGGTTGCGTAATGAAACTGGATCAGGATGCAGTTTAAAGGCCGGCTGGTCAAATGCAGCAAACCGGTGCGCACCGGTAGTTTCGTCAGAAAAGTTGCCAGTAGGAAAAAGTTGGTCTAGCTTACGGAATGAACGTTCATTCCGGCCCCGTAATGGATCTGTACCGGTGTTCTCCGGCTCACGGTTCGAGCCTTCCTTTGTCGTTCCAACAATCATTGCACAAGGAGTCCATCATGGCTGAGGAAAAAGTCGAAATCTACGACATCATGGCCTGCAACGTATTCTGGAATTTTCCCAATACCGGTCTGCCCCAGGAGCAACACAAGTTTCTGGTAGCATTCCACCCCACCGGAGGGCGCCCCGTTCCGGAGCTCATTGACAGCATTGTGGCGCGGGGACCCAACGGTTATAGAACAGAAATCGCCAACCAGACCTTTACCGCCGAGAACTGTAACGGCCATATCTATGACCGTACGACCAACAGCCACTGGTACATGATCAACCTGTCCAGCGGGTTCATGGAAGAGGGCGAGTACACCGTCGAGGTCACCGGCAAGGACGGCAGAGTCCGCACCATGTCCCGTCATCAGAAGGACGCTCCGGGGCAGGCGCTGCTGGCCGCTTACCGCAAGGTGGAGGACCGCATCCACAATTCCTATAGCCCCGGGAACGGAAGTCAGTTGCCCGACGGCATGGCGCTGGAAAACCTGAAAGTGAGCTGGACGCCCCTGAGCGAGCTGGCTGACCAGGACGCCTTTTATATCTTCCGCCTGGCCAAGGGCCGCAACGCGAAAGAGTTCGACACCCAGAATCTGACCTGGTGGGATAATATTTTCCTCCAGCGGGTAACGGACGATCCCCAGGCTGGCCTTAACCGCAGCAGCGTAACCATTACCAGTGCCCTAGAGCCCGATACCGCCTACTGTCACTTTACGGAAATCACCGACAGTAACTCCATGGGCGGGACGAACATGTGTATTTTCCAACCACATCAGACCTTCCGGACTCCGGCAAAAGTTGTTCACCAGGACAAAGCAGAAGTCTGAACAAACTGGTAATCTGATCCATAAAAACGGGAGGGCCTCCGTCCTCCCGGCTCCACCCTGCCCTGTCCCGGAGGGATATCGTCAGAGGATTAACATGGACGCGAAGGTATCAGAAGCACCTCAGCATACGGAGTCGCCCAAACGCGAAGCCATCCTGGAAGCCGCTCTGGAGCGTTTTGCCGAGCTGGGCGTCAACGGCGTCGCCGTACCTGACATCGCCGGTCTGGCGCAGGTTGGTACAGGCACCATTTACCGCTACTTCGACAGTAAGGAAGCCCTCGTAAACGAGCTTTTCCGGCGGGAAAAAAAGCGCTTCGGAGCCTATCTCGGCTATAGCGCCAATCCGCAGGCTGAACCGGCAGAACTGTTCCGGGAACACTGGCACCGCATGGTCGGCTTCGCCCGGGAGCATCCGAAATCCTTTCGCTTTCTGGAGTTGCAGGATCACTTGCCCTATCTCGACCAGGAGTCCCGCGACCTGGAGCGTGAAGTGCTCCGGCGCCTGGCTGCACCCCCGCGTTATCTGCAGGACCAGGGCATCTTCCGCAACGACATTCGGGCAGAGATCATCATGGCGACGGTCTGGGGTGCGTTCGTCAATCTGATGAAGGCAGAAAGAGCCGGCTATTTTGAGTTGACAGAACAGGATATTATTGCCGCACGGGACGCTTGCTGGCGCATGTGCGCTACCCGCCCCTGAGCCAGAACAAACAATCCCGAGTAGGATGTCCGGGCACTTGGCAAACACAGGACGTTGCAAATGAAAGATCGGACTGCACCTTTCTCCCCCGACCGTTCCCGGTGGCTGCTCATGCTGCCACTGCTCCTTAGCGCCCTGCTGCTGGCGAGCTGTGACTGGTCCGTCGCCTTCGGCGATGACGATGATGAAAACGACGACGAGGATGACCTGCCCCTGGTGGTGAGCCAGGTAAGCGGATTCGAGCTGGGCGTCAGCGATCTGGATATGACGCTTCCCGTATACCGGGACGGTCTCGGGATGGAGGTCATCGATGAGATCGAAACCGCTCAGAGTATCCGCGTCACCCTCGCATCGTCCGGCAGCCCTTTCGATGCGACGCTGACACTGATCGAATTCACCGATGGTCTGGGGCGCGACCTGCAGGACTACCCCGGCAAGATCGTGCTCTTCACTCCGGACGCCACCGCCCTGGCCAGCCGCTTTGCCAACGCCGGGGGTGTGGTGACGCTCCCCCCCACGAACCAGGGTGAGTTTGGCATCGTCGGCTTTGGCCGGGACCCGGACAAGAACCTGATTGAGCTGGTACAGACGCCGTCCACCGCGACTTATCTGGCCGCGGTCGGTATCGGGGTCAGTGACCTCGACCAGTCCCGGACCTTTTACGAAGAGCGTGTCGGCCTGATCGAGCGGCAGTTTATAAGCACCGACCGCTACGACGAATACATCATGGGCACCGATGACGACCGCCGGTCGCTATCGCTGGTCCTGATGCACTGGACGGATGATACTGAACCCCGCTATCGCGGTAACGAGACCCGGATCGCGCTGATTTCAGAAGACCCGGACAGGATCACTGAACGAACCTGGTCTGAGGAAGACGGTCGCACCCAGGATCCCGACGGCAACCGCCTGATTATTGATGACGAGGCAGTCGAGTTGACCAGCGAAGGTGGTGATCCGGGAGCGACACCCTAACAACTGCCTGCTGAGGCATTAAAAGAATAAATCGCGAAGAGAGCACATGATGTCCTTTCGGATAATAGCGGCTGCAGTCCTTCTGATTCTGTTGATAACCGGGATCTACCACACCTTCAAACCGCTGCCGGCGGGGCTGTCCATGGCCGCCCCAACCCGGGCCCTGCAGGATGTCCGGCTGCTGGCCGACGTCACCTGGCGTACGACCTCCGGAGAACAGGCCTCCAATCACACCATTTTCAGGGAAGTTTTCCGGCTGATCGGTCAGGCGGAGCAATTGGTGGTGGTCGACATGTTCCTGTTCAATGACAGCGGTCTGGGTGACGACTTTGAACCTCTGGCAGACACCCTGACCTCCGCCCTGATCCAGCGCCGGCAACAGGTTCCGGCGCTTCAGGTGGTGGTGATCACCGATCCCCTAAACACGGTTTACGGCGGCCTGAAGCAATCCCATCTCGACCGCCTGCGAGACGCCGGAGCCACGCTGGTGGTCACCGATTTACGACCGCTGAGGGATTCCAATCCAACCTGGTCGGCGATCTGGCGCCTGTGCTGCCAGTGGTTCGGCAATAACCCAGAGGGTGGCTGGCTGCCAAACGCCTTTGACGACGGCAAGGTGACCCTGCGCAGTTACCTGGCGCTGCTGAACTTCAAGGCAAACCACCGCAAGACGCTGGTGGTAGACGAAGGGGGACAACTGCGGGGGCTGATTACCTCGGCCAACCCCCACGCCGGCAGTAGCCAGCACTGGAATACTGCGATCAGCTTTACCGGCCCGGCCGCTCATGATCTGCTGAAAAGTGAAGAGGCCGTGATAAGACTGTCGGGCGTTCCGGTTCCCCACTGGCCAGCGCTGGAAGGCACGCAAGAGCCAGCGGCAACCAGTGAGCTACAGGGCCAGGTGTTGACTGAATCCGCCATTCGCGATGCTGTAATCGAGCTGATTGGCCATGCTGATGATGGCGACCGGCTGGATATGGCCATGTTCTATCTTTCCCATCGGGGGATAGTCAACGCTTTAAAGGCCGCCCACGGACGAGGGGCAAAGCTGCGCATTCTGCTGGACCGCAACCTGGATGCTTTCGGCCACGCCAAGAATGGCATCCCCAACCGGCAGGTTGCGCTGGAACTGAATAAAGCGGGTATTGACGTGCGTTGGTGCAATACGGACGGCGAGCAATGCCACAACAAACTGCTGATGTTGCGGCCGGCAAATGGCGACACCCGGATGCTGCTGGGGTCTGCCAACCTGACCCGCCGCAACATCGATGACTACAACCTGGAAACATCCATGCTGGTAACCGGCCCCGCGGATGCCGAACCCCTCGCGGTGGCCGGCAGGCTGTTCGACCAGCTCTGGTCGCCAGAGTCCGGATCAGCGTCAGTTTTCAGCTTGCCCTATGGGGACTACGCCGATGAATCCCAGGTCCGGTACTGGCGTTATCGCGTGATGGAGGCCACAGGGTTATCGACTTTCTAGAGGCGGTTTTCAGGAACCGCTGGAAGGTACGTCACCGTCGACCGGGTTATCGGCGATGGTTTGGGTGCTGCAATTGAGCAGGCCTGAACGGGTCAGCCATTCCTTATCGGGATAGTACTTGAACACCAGCTGGCCACCTTTAAGATTGTCCACCACCTGGGGCGTAATCTCCTGCCGGACCGCCGGGCAGCCCAGACTGCGGCCAATGCGACCATAGGCATCAACCCAGGATGGATCCACGTAGTCGGCGCCATGGATCACGATGGCCCGTTGCCGGGCAAGATCGTTGAAGCCCGGCTCCAGCCCGTCCAGCCGCAGGGAATAGCCGTGCTTGCCACGGTAACTCTCAGCCCCCCGAAATAAGCCGATACTTGACTGATAGCTGCCTTCAACATTAGAAAACTGTGTGGACAGAAGATTGCCAGAGTTGCGCCCGTGGGCGACCAGCTCTCTCATCAGGAGCGACTGATCGGCCAGGTTGAAGATCCACATGCGCTCTTCACTGGACGGTAGCGAAAAATCGATGACGGCCAGTCGTTGCGGAACGTCTACACCGTGGCGTACCGCACATTCGGCGGCGTCCAGCGCGTAGCGCAGTACCTGAGGGTCCAGATCGGGCGCGGAGCTGGCGAGGCCCGGAAACAGGTCGGCTGCCGGACTGGCTGCTACACTGCCAGCAAGGGGCAGGCCAGAAACAAAAAAACAGGCCGATATCAGCAGAGCGCGTTTGAGGCCTCTGGCATTCATCAGGTCTTCCTCATCGTACGTGGTTTTCAGAGAAGTGCTAACGCCCGGTATTGTGCACCAAAAATCCATGAAATTTTGGGAAGCGAGCCAAATTGCACATAATTCATACAAACCGCAACACCCGTTACGTTCTGCAACCTGACGCACGGTGGTTACGGGTGATAAAACGACCAGGTTACCGGACATTTTTATGCCCCGGCTCGCGGTGGCACCGGCCTCTCAAGGACCATTGGGCGTTATTGATTCTGCTGTTTTTCACCGGCCCGGCTGCGGCCCTGCCCCAGGGGCCGGAGTGCCCGGAATGGCCTGAGCCACCGGCGTTTATCGCGGAGGTGGTGGCGGAACTGGATCGGATACAGCCCCACGAAGCCCGCTGGGATCAGCCGCTGCACTGGCAGCAATTGATCGGGGAACTTGCAGCGCTACGCATGGACGGGTTACACCCGGGCTATTACCGGCTGTCTGAAATCGTGCTGATCGCAGGCAGACAGTCAGAAGCCCAGCCCCCGGAGCGCTGCCACGCGTGGCTTGCGACCCTGATGCTGGCCTGGTCGACCAAGGATCTGTCCGGGGGCCGGCTGGACCCGGAAACTCTCGGACTGGCCTGGCACCGGCAGCCACTGCAACCGGAGCCACAGGACTTTGCACGGGCTCTTGACCGGGGATTTCATTCGCCGGAAGGGCTGGCAGCGGTCTTTGACAAGGCTCGTCCGTCCCTGCCTGCCTACCAGAACCTGCGCCGTGCCTACACCCGGCGTCTGGAAACTCTTGCGCTGCAGTGGCCTCAGATCACTCCTGGCCCTACCCTACGCACCGGCGACCACGACGAGCGGGTAGAGCAACTGGCGCGCCGGCTGATTGCTCAGAATTACCTGCGCGGTAACACACCCTGGCCAGGGGGACCCGACGCCAACCGGCAGAAAGTCCGGACCTTCGATACTGCCATTGAGGCAGCCGTGGCCGACTTTCAACGGGACCACGGGCTGACCCCCGACGGGCTGGTAGGAGACCATACCCGGACGGCGCTTAATATGCCCCCGGCGGCCTGGACGGCACGGGTACGAGCCAATCTGGAGAGGATGCGGTGGTTTGCCCCTTATCTGCAGCCGGATCAGTTGCTGGTGGATATTGCCGGTGCCCGGGTCAGCCTGTTCCGGAACGGTGAGCCCGTGTGGCAGGGCCGCGCTCAGGTCGGTCGCGCAGAGCGAAAAACCCCGGCGCTGACCTCCACCGTTGGTCATGTCACCGTGAACCCTACCTGGACCATTCCGCCCACCATTTTCTACGAAGATACCCTGCCGGCCATCCGCTCAGACCCGGACTATCTGGAACGCAACCGGCTAACCGTAATTGATCGGACTGGCACACCTCTGGATCCGGCTCAGGTTGACTGGAGCCGGCCCGGAAGCCTGATGTTGCGGCAGGCGGCGGGGCCCGGCAATGCGCTGGGCGAAGTGGTCATACGCTTTCCGAACCCCTTCTCTGTCTACCTTCACGACACGCCATCACAACGCCTGTTTGGCACGCCTGAAAGATTCTACAGCTCAGGGTGTGTTCGCGTCGAAAATGCCGTTAGCCTGACCGATCAACTGTTCCCTGATGCCGGGACGCCCGCCTTCCAGCGGCTGCGCCAGGCCCGCATGAGTCGTGACACCCAGAATGTTTCACTCGCCACCGGCCTGCCGCTGATCATGGCGTACTGGACGGCTCAGGCAGATGAAGAGGGGAAACTTCAGTTTCGCCGGGATACCTATGAAGAAGACGAACAGTTAATCGACCTGCTGGATGCGGCTATGCTGACGTACCCTTAACACCGACCCGAAAACGCCGGCTTCAGGCAGCGACCATTAACGCCAGTTTTCGACCCCACCAGGTATCGGGATCGCAGCGCCAGGCTTCCCGGTGCAGCCACGCCAGCGTATCGCGGTCCCGGCACAGATGGCTGAGTTCCTGACGGCTGAGGGCGTCCGGGCCTCTTTCCAGACAGCGCCGGGCCAGGGTCTGGAGATTCTCCTGGCGCAGTCCACGAGGGTAGCGGCGGGCCAGGCTGCAGTGCATGGCGTTGACTTCCGGCAGCAGGACCGCCTCTTCAAACCGGGTGAGCTGGTCCAGCCGGGGCAGCAGTGCCTGCTCATCCGCTGTTTCGACCATGACCGCTGGTGGATGGAGTTCTTCTGGCGTCAGCAACAGACCGGTGCGTCGTAACAGGCGTCCGCCCCAGGAACGGCTAAGCCAGACCGCGGTCGGAGCCGCCACAATCAGTGGGATAGCAACGGGAAGCGACCAGAGGAAGAACACCGGGTCCAGGTACCAGGCGAACGCCGACCACGCTAGCCCCGCAACCATGCCGGGTGCCTGAGTCACAAGGGCTTCCCGCCAGGTGGTCTCCTCCGTCCGGTTCTGACCGGCCCAGCTCAATGACAGATTCAGTAACGCACTCACCACATAAGCAGAGTGGGCAAGCATTTTGATCGGCGCCAGCAACACGGACATCAGTGTTTCAAACAGCACACTGATCAGGCTGCGCAGCACCCCGCCAAACTCCCGTGCCTGCCCGCGAATTACGATATCCAGCCAGGCCAGGATCTTCGGTGCCACCAGCATGGTCGCTGTGGTCAGGGCCAGCGTGATAGCAAGCCCGGGGCGCCATTCCGGCCATAACGGATAGAGTTCAGAATGATGCTCCGGGAAGTAATCGATGGGCAAAAGCGCAAGCTGGGCGGCCTCAACGGTCGTGAAGGCGAGGAATAACAACCACAGCGGTGATGACACATAGCCCATGACGCCATTAAAAAACGCCATCCGATGGGCGAAACGCAGACCTGGCGTGGTCAGCATGACCCAGAGGTGTTGCAGGTTGCCTTTGGCCCAGCGCCGGTCCCGGGACAACTCATCGTCCAGGCTGGGAGGTGATTCCTCGTAGCTCGCCACCAGCGACGGCTCCAGCCAGACTTCAAAATCAGCCCGCCCCATCCACGCAGCCTCCACAAAGTCATGGCTGAGAATAGGCCCACGGAACAGGCCGACGCCGGGCAACTTGCGCAAACCGCAGTGAGCCATAAACGCTTCCGTACGAATAATCGCGTTATGGCCCCAGAAGGCAGCATCGCCCATCTGAATCGCTGCCAGGCCCGTGGCAAACAGTGGTGAGTACAACCGGTTCGCAAATTGCTGAACCCTGGCGAACAGCGAACTGCCCCGCACCACCCGCGGATTACTTTGCAGGATGCCCACCCGGGGCTCCCGCTCCATAAGCTGCACCATGCGGACGAGGGTCTCACCCCCCATCAGGCTGTCTGCATCAAGTACAACGGTATAACGGCAGCGGCGACCCCAGCGACGGAAAAAATCCGCCACGTTACCGCTTTTGTAGTTCAGGTTTACCGTACGACGCCGATAAAAAAGCCGGCCGTCGGCGCCCAGCTCTTCACAGAGGCTCTGCCAGGCAGCCTGCTCTTCCAGCCAGACTTCCGGGTCGCGGCTGTCGGAAAGAATATAGAATTCGAAATGCTCAAGATGCCCGGTACGCTCCAGATCCCGGTAGATGGCCCGCAACCCACGTAGGGTGCGCTGCACCGGCTCATGGTAGATGGGCATTATCACAGCGGTTGAAGCCAAAGGCGTTGCCGCAAGCTCCGCTGGCTTGTGGCGTCGGGCCAGCGACCAGCGATCACCGCCGCAGACACGGATCACGAAGCCCCAGACGGCGGTCCAGAAACCGATGGAGATCCAGCCATAAAGCACCGCAAACAATGACGCGAGAGCGACCTCAACCCAGGTGCCGCCGTGATAAGGCAGCACTCGTAGCATGAAAACCGTTGCGATAAAGGTCTGCCCCAGTACCAGTAGGGCAAAGAGCGCGCGCCGGGTGTTGGCAACCCACCGCCAGCGTACGGGCGACGCGCTGTCTGCAGGTGTTAGGGGGACCGCTCCCGGCTCACAGCGCTGGTCCATACCCGATACTCCCCCGGTCGATGGGTGGCCGCTGGAGGGGCACCTGAAGCTCCGGCAGGTCAAAATAGTCCGGCAGTCGATCAAACACCCGGGCAAGAACCCCTGTCGAGGTTTCCTGCTCCGGCTGGGCTGACGAGTGCGGCGACTGCCCGCTTTGCGCCTCAGCCAGACAGGCATCAATCAGTGCCAGCGCTTGCCGGCACACAGCCGGCGAAGGTGAGATACCGTAATTCCGCAGATAGATCATGACCCGGTCAAGGGCGTACTGACAGATGGCCTTTTCCATATCGGGCTCCTGGGGTTGATGCGAGACCTTTACTTCCAGACCGTTACTTCGCCCGGATATCAACCCCCGGTGGTAGCTCGTAGGTCCAGGTTTCCGTCAGTGGCTCCTCATCCAGCGACAGGAACGCACGCAGCCCCATGGTCTCGTTGCCGGAAGGACGGACCAGCATCGACAGTCGCCACTGCCCGCTAGGTTCCGAGTACTCAACAAAGTGTTCCAGCACTTCCGTCTGCTCGTTGGCACTAACCATACTGACCACGTCTGCACCCGGATCCGTTTCGCCCAGGGCACCCCCCTCGAAGTCCACCAGAATCCGATAGGACCCTTCCTGATCCCCTCCTCCAATGCGATTGCCATCACCGATGAACGTATTGGCCGCGTAACCGCTGGGGTGCCCGCTGAGCTCAGGGCCCGCAGGCCCGAACCTCATCCGGTATTCCAGATCCACTGACGTTCCTCCTTCCGGGGCCTTCTCCGGCGACCAGAACGCCACAATATTGTCATTCACTTCCGATCGGGTGGGGATTTCCACGAGGACCACGTTGCCCGGACCCCAATCGCCCTGGGGCTCAACCCAGGCACTGGGTCGAAGCTCGTAGCGGGCTTCAAGATCCTGGAAGTCCCGGAAGTCGCGGTTTCTCTGCATCAGGCCAAAGCCCTTGGGGTTATTGGTACGCAGATAGCTGATCCGCAAGGCAGTGGGATTGATCAGCGGCCGCCAGAGCCACTCGCCGTTGTCACCGTCTGTAATCAGCAGGCCATCAGAGTCATGGGTCTGTGGACGCCATTCACCGAGCGGTCGCAGGGTATTCTCGCCGTAGTAAAACATACTGGTCAGTGGCGCGTAGCCCGGCAGGCCCACTTTATGACGGAAGAAGAGCCGGGCATGCAC
>CAZHAY010000013.1:14466-15698 GCA_964530545.1 uncultured Marinobacter sp. | reverse complement strand
TCGTTGGGATAGGTAAACAGGTCCCGGGCGAAGCGGACAGGCTCAACCTCGCCATCACGGATTTCGTTCAGCGCCACCGCGTGGGTGAAGTATTTGCCGGCGGGGGTCAGCATCACCTGAAATCTGGAATCGGTGTCCCGCCACAGGTTGCGGTCGTCCCGGAAGCGGATCTCCTGGTATCTCGAGTACTCAAGATCTCTCATAAAGTCCGGAACGGAGGGTGGTGCCTGCCAGCGTTGTCCGGCCAGCTCACGTGCTTTCTCGGCGACCTGGTCAAAACCGAAGGCCTCATCGGCGACAGCGGTGGCAGTACTGGTTGCAAGAACGGTTGAAACGATCACTCCTGATAGGAGACGCAGCATGGAAAGGGTCCCTGAAATTCAAATCCTTAGGATGGCTTGATTGCCGGCCTGCTAGTAGATTTGTAGTCTCCATAAGCGTCTGCGGCAAGTGACGACTTTGTAAGCCGATATGCTGGAATCAGCCGCCGATGAGCTGTCGAGTCACAGGGTCCAGGTAATTTCGAGAGATACGTCAGGTACTGACGTTGCGGCGAGGCCGGGGCCATCAGCATTGAGCAGGGTCCCGGCCCGGAGCCCGCCCGAGAGATGTTCACCACTGACCCGCCAGAGGATTTCCCCGACCGTGGCCTGGCTGGCCAGGCCCTGTTCCGGAGTTTCTGCCCAGCCGCGCAACAGCGAAAACGTCACTTCCGTACGCAGTTCGGACGGCAGCCAGAGAAGACGACCCGGCGTAGTACTGTCGAGACGCAACCAGCCCCCCTGCCGCCCACGCAGTGTCTGGCCGCCAAAGCCGTGCATCATCCCCGGGCCGACTTCCATATAGCGCCAACCGGGCAATTCTCCCGGGGTGTACTGATACGCGCCGCTCAGATCCCAGTCCATGAGCAGCCAGTTCCGTTCCAGCCCGGCCGTCAGGTTATATCGCTGAAAGCCGCCAATCTGTTCCCCACAGGCTTCCTGCTCCGCACCAGCTAACAGGGCGACGCAGGTTTCAACCGCGAGATCGATCCCGCCGTGGGCACCCAGCCAGGGCAGCTCTCCTTCCAGGTGGCCATCAAGACGGAACAGGGTATAGCTCTGGCGCGCCTCACCGGTCAGGTCGCTATTTTCAAACCATTGGTTACTCACGTCCGTCGCGATCATGCGCGCGTTGAGTCCCGCCATGGGGCCCAGGTAGAGGTTCCGGTTCAGTTCCAGCTCAAGGGTCTG
>CAZHAY010000013.1:0-14366 GCA_964530545.1 uncultured Marinobacter sp. | reverse complement strand
CCACGCAGGAAAAAACGCTGGCCGGCCCAGGTTTCCCGGGCCGGCGCTGACGAGAGAGGAATGGCAGCCATGGCCATACCCTGGCCTGCGGTGTCGACATCAATTGCTGGCCCCGGCTGCGGCGCAGCGGATTCCTGAGCAGGCTGGCCATGATGTTCACGGACCCACTGAATACTCTGCTGCAACAGACTCAGGGTACGACTGGCCTGCTCCTCACCGGCGACACCAGCCTGGCTGGTCATCGGCATGAGGATGAGTAAGGCGGCCATCAGCCCCTGGAGTCGGCGCTGACAACGGCCGTGTCGTATCGGCAGGCTTGTCATGGTTAAGACAGGGTAAGGTTGTGGAAGGTGTGGGCATGGTACCTCTTCGACACCCGCCAACTCCATGAAGCGGAGCCGGTTTTATCGAATCGTTACAATTTTAATCTTCTTTATTAACAGGGACTTCTGCAAGCATCTGAAACGTCGTCATCAACTTTTTGATCTGTCTATTTGATTGACAGGGAAAAGTTACATTTAGACACATAAAATTAGCGCAATTTGTGTAGCAAAACGACATCCTTTCTCGGAACGGTCATCTGCCAGCCAAACTGTTTTGCCAGCCATTGAAAAGTCGCTTCCTGGTAGAAAACGATATGGGTCGGGTCCCGCCGGTAGAACCAGTTCGCGAAGCGATCATCGTCCGTCTGAAAACAGGTCATGATGCCAAGCCAACCGCCTGGGCGGATCATCTGGTCGAGCTGGCGAAATACCGCCAGCGGATGACGGAGGTGCTCAACCACCTCAGTACAGGCGATGAAATCCCATTGTCTGGCCAGTACCGACCTGTCCGGAAAAAATGCAGGGTCATAGAGCGCCATCTCATGCCCTGCTTCCTCGAGCATCTGCGCCAATGCCGGGCCCGGTCCACAGCCAAAGTCGAGCCCTTGCTGACGGGGTGCCAGCACCTCAAGTAATGGTCCGGCAAGCCGATGAAGGAACGAACGGTAGCGCGGGTCTTCCGGCCGGTTGTCATGGAGTGCGTATACGGCCCGCTCGTCCTGCTCGCTCAGCCATCCGGCCGGGTCCATCAGCGTGGCGGAGCATCGCAGACAACGGCGATAGCAACGTTCATCAACTTGTTGAAAATCCCTCAGCCCCGGATGACCGCAAACACTGCACTGGGTTCGCGCCAGCACCGTACCTTCCATCAGCGATGCACCTCCGATAACCAATTAAATGACGAAAGCATTAATTGCCAACCCGGCACAGACATACGGACCAGAACTGCCGGCGCTACCGTCATAACGGCGTTCAGGTTATGGGTGTCCCCGCAGGCGGTAGCTAGTATGACTTCAGCAGTACAACAACAATTATCCGGCGGGCGGGCCAGGGTGTACGCCTGCCTACCATGACACGGAGTGTTCGACATGTCTGCCTTGAACAGAACCACCCTTCGCGGCGCGGCACTTGCCGTGCTCGCCTGCCTGCCATTGATAACGCTGGCAGATGCGGAAGTTCAGCGTAGCGGCTTTTACTGGCGCGCCTCGGTGGATGGCGCCAACGTCTATACCGGCACGCGGATGTTTGATGCCGTTAACGCCGCCATTAACGCCATGGGACCGGGCACGGTCAATATCCGCAGTTCGGGTGACTCCGGCCCTGACGGCGGGAATGTGTATGGGATTCGCCCCCAGAACGGCACCGTGCTGGACTTTCATGGCAACACCGTGACCGCCAATGGCGGCGAGCTGATTGTGCCGGTGTACTGTGACCGCCGCAATGGCGTCACCGTGCGCAACCTGCGGGTGGCAGGCAACCCCCGCTACGGGGTCTGGTTCCGGGGCTGCCCCAATGTAACCCTGCACAATATCACCATGAGCCTGAACAACAATAACCCGGTGGGGCTTGGCATTCGGGTGGACGCTTCCACCGGCCCGGCCCGCAACCTGACCATCAGTGGCGATGTTCGGGTCGAAGGCGCCCGTGGCCATGGCATCGAAACCTACGGCGTTGACGGCTTCACGATCGGCGATGTCACCATCAACAATAATGGCGGCTCCGGCCTGTTGCTGAACGATTCCCGTAACGGCACCGTTGGCGTGGTCACCGGCAACCGCAACAACCCGGGCGGCGGCTACGCCACGTTCCGGGTGGCCAACAACAACGGCCCCAATGTTCGCGTGGTTGGTGTGCACTCCCGCAATTCCGGCCGAGGCTTTTTCAGCGTTTCCGGTAGTAACGGGACTACAGTGCAGCACGTGGATATCGCCAACTCCAGTGCCCAGGGTATCTTCCTGGAAGACGCCCGCAATACCCATGTGCTCAGCGGGACGGTCCGTAACGGCAACCCCAATTGCCAACTGGTGCGCACCAGTAGCTCCAGCATCAACGTTTCTGGGTGCACTCGTACCGGCACACCGCCTTCAGATCCAGGCAATGGTGGAGGTAGCGGCAACATCGCCAACGGAACCTACCGCATTACACCCATTCACAGCGGCAAGGCGTTAGATCTGGCCATGTGCGATATCAGCCCCGGAACCAACATCCAGCAGTGGGACTGGCTGAACAACGTCTGTCAGAAGTGGAATCTGACCCACGTCAGAGACGGGTTTTACCGGATTTCGCCGTCCCATGGCCCGAACATGGCCCTGGATATCGCCGACCTCTCCCGTGACGACGGCGCCAATGTGATGATCTGGAACTGGACCGGTAGCGATAATCAGCTGTTCCGTTTCCAGGATGCCGGGAGCGGACGGTGGCGGATTATCCCCAGGCATAGCGAGAAGTGTCTGGACGTGGACAGTTTTGCCACCTATGCCGGCGCCAACCTGATGCAATGGACGTGCATCAGCGGAAACACCAACCAGATGTTCGGTCTGGACCGTCAATAATGAACTGTGGCCCTATCGGGCCACGGTTTTGAAGCAGGGATTGTGAAGCCCGCTCACAGAGCGGGCGGACACTCAGCTCTTCTGACGTTGCTGAGCTTCCAGCATGGCGGCCATCATTTCATACAGCTTGTTGATGGCCTTGAGCGGGCGCACCATGACCTTGAAGTCACGGATGCGCCCGGCCTCATCCCACTCAATCATATCGATACCGTTGATTACGATCCCATCCAGCTCGGTACGAAACTCCAGTACCGCGGTATTGCCGTCGACCACCTCCCGCAGATACTCGAAATGGTCGTTGTTCAGCACGCTGAACGCTGCGCTCAGGTAGGCCTTGGTAAGAGCCTTGCCTTCCTGAGGCGTATGGACCACTGGCGAATGGAACACCGCGTTGTCCGCAAGCAGATCATCAAGCCCGGCCGCATTCGCAGTCGCAGCCAGTTCGTGCCATACCTTCAGGGTATCGATCATGGAAATTTCCCCTTGTTATTATCGAGAATTCAGCTGACGTTCCGGTTAGAACCGCTGCTGGTTTTACGGTCACTGGCAGGTTTGGGCAGCACCAGGCTGATCAGCTGCCAGCCGGTTTCCGGCTCCCATTCATCTCCTGCCATGACCGGGTGAATTTTTTCCCTGTCGTTAATGACAAACAGCACTCTGGCCTTGCCCTTATGCCTGGCAACAAAGTCCTGATAGGTAAAGCTGTCACTCAGCTGGGTGGTTTTGACGACGTAACCCCGGCTCATCAGGCTCGCCAGCTTGGCGAAAGAAAGGTCATCAAACAGCCCCTGGGTCTGCTGGATCTTTTCCGCCGACTGGTGGCTCGCTTTCTGATCCTGATCGCTTTCAGAAAGACTATACACCGTGCCAGGACCAAACCAATCCAGAAAGTGATAAGTCGCCAGCGAGTTGAGCTGCTTGTAGGGCGAAATAACCAGCAGCTTGCCGACGCCGGTGAGATCCAGATGGTTGGATGCGTGCTCAGAGGTTGGATTGCCGAAGTAAACCTTGAGCCCGTCCATGCGGGCCTGCTTGATGTTTTCCCAGTTGGTATCGACCACCGTTACCGGAACGTCGTTTTTCTGCAAGGCCTGGGCAATCGCCCTCGCTCCCGTGTTGGCCCCAAGGATCAGAAAGCCAAACGCCGCCGGCTCTGCAACACCCAAAGCCCGGGCCAAAGGCCGGGCGGTCAGGCTCTGCAGGGTGACGGTTACGATGATCAGCATGAATACCAGCGGCACCAGGGCACCGGCATCGTCAAAACCTTCGCTTTCCAGCTGAAAGGCAAACAGCGCAGAGACCGCCGCCGCCACGATACCACGGGGCGCAATCCAGCTGAGGAATACCTTGTCCCGCCAGTCCAGCGTCGTGCCGATGGACGACAGCACGATACTCAGGGGTCGGGCT
Source organism: uncultured Marinobacter sp. (assembly GCA_964530545.1). GTDB lineage: Bacteria > Pseudomonadota > Gammaproteobacteria > Pseudomonadales > Oleiphilaceae > Marinobacter. The sequence continues at coordinate 10,084 of CAZHAY010000013.1, read as the reverse complement.
ACCAGTAGCAGAATGGCCAATACCGCCACCAGTCCCCAGCCAAGCTGGGCAATATCGCCAAAATCCACCCTTGCCGCCAGAATGATGAACAGTGCGGATATCAGCAGGACACTCAGGGACTCCTTGAATTCCAGGATATCGTCGATGGGTACCATCTTCATGTTAGCCATCCAGATGCCCATGACGGTGACTGTTAACAGACCAGACTCATGGGCGATCTCGTTGGACAGAGCGTAAACCCCCAGCATAAAGGTCAGCGTGCCCGCGTTATGCAGGTATTGCGGCAGCATGTGTTTACGCAGTGCCGTGCCGTTAATCCAGCCAGCTACGGCCCCGAACACCAGGCCAACGACCACCGTTTTTCCGAAGATGTAGAGGGAGTGCCAGAACACGTTGCCCTGCCCCCAGGAAATGATCGCCTCAAAGACCAGCACCGCCAGCAAGGCGCCCACCGGGTCGATGATGATGCCTTCCCAGCGCAGAATATTGGCGAGGTTCTGGTTCGGGCGGACCGATCGTAAAAGCGGCGCGATAACCGTGGGCCCTGTCACGATCGCGATAGCGCCGAACAGCAGCGATACCTCCCAGGAAAGATCGAGTACAAATCGTGCTGCCAGGGTGCCGATCAGGCCGGTAACGATGGAACCGACAGGAATCAGATTGCGCACCATCTTGCCCTGGCCGCGGATCTCGTCGTACTTCAGCGTCAGCGCACCATCAAACAGGATGACGGCAACCGCCAGCGAGATTACCGGAAACAGCAAGTCCCCCAGCAGGGGTTCGGGCTGAAGAACACCGAGAACGGGGCCCGCGGCTAATCCGCCAGCAAGAAGAAAAAGAATCGCGGGCATACGCACCCGCCACGCCAGCCACTGAAAGAACAAGGAAGCAACGCCAATACTGGCCAGCACGAAAACAATGCTTACGCTCATAGGCACCTGTGTCAGAGGAGTCAAGGAGTGGTTAATTTCAGGGTTCGGTTGCCGACCCAGGACGACAGGCGACACAGGATACGTTAGCAGGCAAAAGCTGTACACGGTAGAACCGTGCACAGCCTGGAGGGAACTTACAACGAAAGGTTGTTCTTACGCATGCGTATAACGCCCAGGCTTGCCAATCCAAGCAGCCGCCTCGCAGGAAAAAAAGAAAACGACGAGACGTTGACAAAAACGCGACAAAAAAGGCCGGCAAATGCCGGCCCGGTTCAATCACCTTCGCTTGGTCAGGGCCTGCGACCCTTCATTGCGTTGGCGACCAGGGAGATCACCAGAAGAATCAGGAAAATGAAGAACAGAACTTTAGCAATGCCTGCGGCTGTGCCGGCAATACCGCCAAAACCCAGTACACCTGCGATTATGGCGATGATCAAACATACTACAGCCCAATAAAGCATCGTTCCCTCCTTAGGGTCGGCCTCTTCTCCCGAGTGCCAACGCGATGTGAATTTGGATACTGCACTTTAAACATCGACCGTAGAGCGGAAAAACTCAAGAAATCAGCGACCTTCTGACGAACTTTTAATACTTATGGTTTCGCGGGTTACACATATTCACCGGGAAGAAGCCAGGCTCGCTGCCCGCCGCGCCTGCAAGGTTTTGACCCAGGGCACCTCAAACAGTGGCGCAAACACCGGGGTGCGGGACAGCATCCAGCCCACCAGAACGCTCAGGGCAACGACACAGACTGCCGTGATCAGATAGAAGCCCGTATGCCACAGCCCTGCCTCCGGGCCAGGCTGAAGACCCAGGCGAGCCAGCACGGCCAGCAGGTAAAACTGAACGATACGATGTAGCACATAAACCTGCAGGGAGTGGCGCCCGACAAACGCCCAGCTCCTGCCGCCCATACGCTGGCGCCCAGCCAACCAGCCCGCCATCATCAGAACTGAACTGATGCCCCAGACACTAAGCAGGAATGTCACCGGCCCGATCCCGGCAAGACTGGAATAGTAAACGCCGGCGCTGGCCACCAGAAACCCGCCCAGCCACAACGGCCAGAAGCGCATGACCCGCAGCAACGTACCTTCGATGAATTCCAGACTGAACACGCCCATGACGATGAACGGGAACAGCAGCATGACCCGCTCCAGAAATGGCAGGTTGCGCCAGTTACCATCTGCTGAGAGCAGGCTGTAGATCACAATACTCACCGCTAGGATCAGGCCCAGTGGAACCCGGCGCAGCACCATCAACAGCGTTACAGCAATCAGCAGGGCATAGATAAACCAGAGGGTTGCCGGCGGCTCGACAAAGATTCTCAGCAACGGCGAAAAGCTCACCGACTCGCCGTTCAGCACCGCCTGCGGCAAAGTCGTGGTCATGAACACCAATGCCGACCACAGGACGAACAGATAGACGAAGTTGGCGAACTTGAATACGAAACGCTCACCTGACGAATCAAGAAACACGCCTCGGAGAAACAGACCCGCCAGAAAGAAGAACAGGGGCATCCGTAAGAAAATCAGTGCCTCGTTCAGGGGCACAAGCGCACCGGCAACGTGCCAGAACACCACCAGCGTAATGCTGATCCCTTTCGCAATATCAATCCAGTCGGCGCGGCTCTGCCGCCGCGGCAGCTGGGGTAACGCTGAGGGGGCACGGCGACTGTAGCCGGCAAGATGACCTACCATGGTGGCGACTCCTCTGACTCTGAACTTTTGGGTTGGTCGGGCGTGGAAAGGAGTCATGAACGGACCCGGATTTATATGGCTCAGCTATCCACATGGGCCACTTAACCTAAGCGATTCCAACCTGAAACCGGGCCATAGGCAACTCCGATCTGCCGATGTTGATGATACATTAAAAAAACATGAAAGATTTATTTACGTTATGTTCAGGTTTCGTGAATTTTTCATTAAAAACAATTTGTTAATTAATATTAATAACCGTTTTCCACGCCCTTCTAAAGCAGCCGTCTCGCTGTGCAACCTTGAAATATATGCCTAAATTTGACGCAACCTTAAACCCAATTCTGCCATATACCTACAACATGTACATGTCTTTCTCCCAACGAACTCTTTTAGAATTCGCTGACCAACCGGATCGGATTCCGGACCGGCACTCTTGCTTATTACTTGCTAGCTGACTTTTGGCCGGCGATGAGTATTCACTCCGGTTCTGTTGGCCATCCAGGGAACTTCACGGAGGGATTTATGGGAAGTCATCAGAGGGAGCGAAAAGCGGTTGCGCTACCTCCCGCGTCCGGGACGACAGCGTCGATACGTATGCATCGCTCCAACATCCTCGCGTTTTTCCGGGCCTTCGACAGCCTGTTGATTATTTGCGTACTTTGGGCGGTACTGCAGATCTGGGAGACGCCCTGGGGCCATACCTATACCTGGCTCGGCGTACTGGCCATCGTTGGCTTCATTTTCTTCTCCGAAAGCAATGAGGTGTATCAGCTCTGGCAGGGGTTCTCGACGCCGGCTCTGGCACACCGCCTCACTCTCGCATGGGCCGGAACCGCCATCGTGCTGGGCATTTTTGCCATTGCTATGGAGTTGCTGGCGAGTATCAATATCCGTGCGGTGGCGCTCTGGCTCACCCTGACCCCCATCACCATCATTCTATGTCACTGGCTGCGCCGGCTGACTCTTGCCCGTTTCCGGCGTCAGACGGCACGACGCCGTATCGGCATCGTCGGCGCTACATCCCTCAGCCAGCGAGTCACTGCGGCCATCAACAATCTGCCCTGGATGGGTTACCAGATTGCCGGGTATTACGACGACCGGATTTTGACCGAAGACCGCAGTCGCCGGCTTGGCGATGATCAGGTCCGGGTTGATGGTAATCTTGACCAGCTCAAGCAGGCGGCACGCAATGGCGAACTCGACATGGTGTTTATTACCCTGCCCATGGCGGCCGAGCGCCGCGTCAGGGAACTGGTTCAGGAACTGGCAGACACCACTGTATCCGCTTACCTCATTCCGGATGTGTTCGGTTTTGATCTGCTGCACTCACGCCTGACCGGTATCCAGGGCATTCCGGCGTTAAGCATTTACGATTCACCACTGGCGGATCAGGCCTGGTCCAAGCGCATGTTTGACCTGTTGGGCAGCCTGGCGATTCTTGCGCTCGTGGCCATACCCATGCTGATCATTGCGGTCGGCGTAAAACTGGATTCCCGGGGGCCGGTCTTTTTCAAACAGACCCGCTACGGCGTTCGGGGCGAGAAGATCAAGGTGTGGAAGTTTCGCTCCATGAAGGTCTGTGAGGACGGTGACCATGTCGCCCAGGCAACCCGCGGCGACCCCCGGATTACGCCTTTTGGCGCCATGCTGCGCCGTACCTCACTGGACGAACTGCCACAGTTGTTTAACGTAATAGGCGGCAGTATGTCACTGGTAGGTCCCAGGCCCCATGCGGTTGCCCACAACGAGTTCTATCGGAGTCACATTCAGGGTTACATGCTGAGGCACAAGGTGAAGCCGGGCATTACCGGTCTCGCCCAGGTCAACGGCTTCCGTGGTGAGACCGAAACCATGGATAAAATGGTGGGGCGCATCGCCTATGACTTGGAGTACATCCGCAACTGGTCGATCTGGCTGGACTTCAAGATTCTCTGGTGGACCGCTTTCCGAGGTTTCGTGGGCCAGCAGGCCTATTGACCGATCCTTTGCCGGGCTCCCAGCCCGGCAACCTCAACCTTCCCTTCCCCGAAAAACCTTTCATCGGTCAAACTAGCATTGGATGAGTGGCCCGGAGACTATCTCCGGGCCTCAGACCATTTGTACTTCTGAAACATCCTCAACAGCTTTCGCCACAACTCTCCCGCCCCGAGCAGAATACCCGGTGTCAGCGTCGCGGCAGTCAGAAGCAGACGCGCGGGCAGGTAGCCATTCTCATCCCGGGCCCGGCGGAAACAGGTACGGGCGGCCTCAAGGTTGCCATCGGCGGCGTACCGGCTGCCGATAACACACATGTCTTTTGCCAGCTCGCGGCTCGGTGGCCGGAACAGCGCGCCCTGCTCACCAAACTGAACCAGCGGATCCGGACGTCCCGCCAGTCGTTCCCGGTGGCAATACAAGGCGAAGTCGGACAGGTGTCGCTGCAACATCAGGCGTGTGGGATCCGCTGCTACCGAACCCGGCACCTTGGCAAACTTCCGGTAAAGCACATCTTCCAGAACTACAAAGCGGCAGTGCTGACTCATACGGCACCAGAGATCACGGTCCTGGGCACAGACAAAAAACGGCCGATAGCCACCCGCGTCCTCAAACACGGACTTGCGGAACATGACTTCTCCATGATGGAACGGGTTCCAGTCGAGGATGACCTTGCTCGCATCGCCGTCAAAAGGCTGTTTGACCAGATGGGGCGGACGGGTACTCTGCAGGGTAACCACTTCCGATCGGCAACCCACCACGCCGACTTCCGGACGATGATCCAGCACTTCAGCCTGGCGTTCCAACCGGGTGGGCAGAGACACGTCCCCACTGCCATGGATCGCGATATACGCGCCCCGGGCCTCACTAATGGCGTGGTTCAAGGCTCCCACCAGGCCACGGTTCGGACCCGCTATCACCCGCGTTGTCCTGTCTTCATGGGCTTTCAGCCGCTCAAGGGTCGAATCCGTAGAGCCATCGTCCACCAGCAGAATTTCGTAATTCTCCATGCTCTGCTGCTTCAGGCTGGCAACGGACTCATCCACCATACCCGCCCGGTTATAGAACACCGAGATCACTGACACCCTGACCATAACTGCCTCCTTTCCTACTGGCCTGTTCCGGATACGGCTTGTGAGTGTGCCACCGGGCTGTCGACATCGGCGGGAACACAGAGCGCTTCCGCCTTCACATGGGCGGGGATAATCTGACCCGCAGGCGATACGTAGCAGACCTCAGCGGCCATATCGTACCCCGTCCGATCCAGTACAGTTCGCCTGGCGACTCCAATCAACGTGAGAATATCCGCGGCCCGGGCCTGATCGTGATTGACGATAAAGTTGGCGTGCAGCGGTGAAATCATGGCGCCACCCACGCGCATTCCCTTCAGGCCACAGGCCTCGATCACGGCTCCCGGAGGGCCGTACTCGGCGTACATGGCCGGGTTACTTACAAAAACCGAACCACAGTTGGGCATTTTCCGGGGGAACTTCCGCCGCCGCTGGCCCAGTATGGTCAGCATTTCCGAGCGGATCGACCGGGGGGACTCCATGGCCGTGAAACGGAAACGCGCACCGACGATAATCTCTCCCAGTCCCTGGAACACGGAGGTACGGTAACGGAAGCCACATTCAGCCCGGCTGCGAATACGCTTCTCGCCATCGTTGGTAACAGACACCACATCCACAATATGGTCACCAATGCCCTTACGCTGACTACCACCGTTCATGCAGATCAGACCGCCGAGGGTTCCCGGTATGCCACAGGTATGCTCCGCGCCGGTCAACCCCGCCCGGGCCAGGCGCCTGGCGAACGCCGGCACCCAGACGCCGGCTTCACTCCAGACCCGACTGCCTTCGACGCGAAAAGCACTCAGGCGACCTCCCATGTGAATGGCCAGCACCTCAAGGCCTTCATCCGGGAACAACAGATTGGACGACGACCCAAGCACGACATATCGCAGCTGATTCCGCGAAACATACGCCATTAACTGTTGCAGCTCGGTGACAGACCCTGGTGCCACAACCAGCGGCGCAAGACCACCCACACGCCAGCGACTGACCTGAGCCAGAGGCACATCCCGATAAACGCCGCCAGGTACCAGAGCGTTCAGGTCTTCCACCAGCCCGGGCGTCAGCCACGATAATGCGCTGCCACTGTGATGTGCCGGGTAGCTGCCCGAGCCCTGCTCAGCGATTCCTTCCATTGATGATTACACCTCCGTCTGGGCTGAAATATTGAGCGGTGAGGCCAGGCCCAGCCTGGCCCGACACCGCACCGGAACTGCCACTAACTATACCCGTACCGCCGCTCAGGATCGGACTCACCAGCATGACGATTAATTAACGGACCTGGCTCGAAACGGTAATCCCCAACCCGCCTCAGCCCCTTTCCAAACGATGCGTCATCGGGTACCGTTTGTGCTAGTGAAATCAGTACCCTGGCGGTTCATGGCAGGAGTTTCCCCAAGGCACCAATGTCAGCCACAGCGCGGCTATTGGTCGTAGCGCATTGGGAGGGTCTCCGGAGTATCGTCACTCAAAGGACTTCGATAAAGGGCTCACGGATGTATCAGTCATTTCCCTCCCCAGGTTTCCATGCTCTCCCAAAAAGGCCGCGTCGCAAACCGACGCCGCTGATCATTGCACTGGGGCTGCTGACGGCTTCCGGTGCTGCCCAGGCCCAGCAGGTAGAGCAGCCGGACCGGTTCCGTTTCAACGCCGGAATCGGGCACACCTGGGACAGCAACTACGACCGACTGCCACATGACGACCGGGAGCAGATCACTACCGCCAATGCCGGTGTCCGCATTGATCAGCAGTACAGTCGCCAGCGGTTCCGGCTCAGTGCCAGTGTTGTCCGATACCGTCACGACGAACGGGACAACTTCGACACCACCAACTGGAACGGTGGCGCCGCCTGGAACGGGGCCTTTGGCAATGCTCTCAAACCCCATCTTTCCTGGACCCGCCGGGAGCGGTTGGTAGACCGCGCCGAATTCGAAGAAAAAGACGTCGTAACCGAAGAGGAAACTATCGGTGGCCTGGTTCTGACCCCAGGCAATAACTGGGCGTTTCCGCTGACGCTCCGAAGAATGGATCAGGAGCACTCCAACAGCAGCCAGGAAGCCCTGGACTATACCGACGAGGAAGCCTCTGTCGGTGCCCGTTACACCAGCCCCCGGGGTTCGTCCGTAGAGCTGAAAGTCATTTCCGGTCAGCGGGACTACCCTAACCAGAACCGGGCCCGGCCGGATGATATTCCGACTCGGGGCGACCTGGACTTTGACTACAACACGGTTGAGCTGGAAACCATCTGGGTAGTCAGTCCCAAGACCCAGCTTGAATCCCGTCTCGGCCTGTTTGACCGTGATGGGGAGGCCAACGATGGCTCTGGCGGCTACGCCCTGATCGAGGGCCGCTGGGCCGCGACCTACAAGACCCATGTAACCACCGGTCTCGAGTACACAGAGCCGGCCATCGGCGAAACCTCCAACAGTCCCTCCGAAGCCAAACGCTTTTACCTGGACCTGGAGTGGCAGGCCACACCCAAGATTCTTCTGGGCACCGGTTATGCCTACCTGCACCATGAGTTCGACACCAACGCCCGGCGCGAGAGCCGTAGCGAGCATGTGCACAGATTCACACCGCTGACGGCCAGTTATCAGGCGACGGACACCCTGGAAGTCAACCTGCGCACGGTCTGGCTGGATCGCAGCTCTCCCCTGGATGAGCGGGAGTTCGATGCCAGCATAGTGACCCTGGGACTCGACCTGACGCTGTAACTCATAGTGACCCGGGCAGACTGTCCGGCCCGGGTCACGGTCGTCATTGTCGGTTCAGTCCAGCGAGTACCCAGCGCCGGTTCCCCGGCCGCCCCTCATACAGCGAACCAGAAAGCGTCCGATATCCAGCGTATAGCGTCGCGCGAGGCGCCTGGGCTCGAGGCTCAACCGGTAAAACCATTCCATCCGCAGGCGACGAACCAGTTCCGGCGCGCGGGGCTTTTCACCGGCCAGAAAGTCCAGCAGTGCGCCGACGCCGATATAAAGGGTCGCCTTTAACTGCGGCGCGTTCTCCAGAATCCAGCTTTCCTGCCTCGGGTTACCGGTGGCGACCAGTACGATGTCGGCATCGCTGTTATTGATCTGTGCAATAACGTCTTCATTATTGGCGGACTCCGAGTAACCATCCAGAGTACCCGCTACCGGTACGCCCCGCTCCCGAAGGACCTCTGCCGCCTGAACCGCCACACCTGGGGCTGCGCCGAGCAGAAAGACCGACGGCACCGGACGGGTGGCCGAAGGACGTTGGAAGTAGTCCACCATCGTTTCCAGTAGCGCCGGCACGAAGTCAGTGCCATTCAGATTGTCCGGATACCGGCGCCGATGGACCAGATAACTGCCGATGTCCATTCCCACACCATCATTCACCAGGACCACGTCCGGCTCACACATCCGCACTCGCAAATGGTTGCACTGATTAACGAAGTTCGTATTCACAAAGAACAGCTTGCGATTACGGCCCGCTTCAAGATCGTCGATCAGGGCCTGCTTCAACACCTCTGACCGGATGGCAGCCACAGGATACCCAGCCAGTGGCAACGTCTCGTGGCGGGGAGGATTCTCAGCGAAGGTCATCACAGGATCTCCGTATCAGGGTATGCGGACGGGGCCAGTATCCGGTCCGTCACTTCTGACCAACTCAGGTGGCGTCGACTGGCCTCTTTCGGGGCCTTTAACGCCTGCTTTATCGCCTGCTCAATGGAGACGCCATCCCCCGGCGTATAACCAAATCGACTGGCGTATTCTCCCGTTACCGCGTGCGGACATACCGCCGGCACGCCAAAAAAGTCGTACTGGATGAGCTTCATTGAGGTATCTGCCAGGTACGCCGGAACCGACTCAGACCGATACGGCGCAATACCGATGTCCGCATGTCGGATGTAGCGTACGGTTTCGTGATGGGGCATCTCAGCATATACCGTCACGTTCGGGCCATAGGACGGATGCTGGGGTTGCCCACAGCCGATAATGTGGAAGTGCATATTCGGAAAACGGTGAGACGCCTCTGCGAAAAAGCCGGGGTCAAACAGCATGGAACCCACGGAAACCGCATTAAGCGCATCCCGATAGGGGTTTCCGCCAACATCAGCGTCCAGCTCGGGGTCGATACCATGGGGCACCACGACCACGTTGTCCCGGGACGGTATGCCCGGCAGCAATGCTTTGGAAGGTATCCGTATGGTGGTCATTTCCGGAGCAGCGCGGTTGAACGCATCCCGGACATAGTCCGCCACTTCAATGGTTTCCAGATCGTCGGATGCGATGTAAATCAGCTTCGCCTTTGGGTTCTGGGTTTTAGCCAGATCAAAGAAAACCGGCGCCACGCCACTCTCAAAGACAATCACATCCGATTCCGCCAGCCAGGTTTTCAGCACCGGGTTTGCCAGGGCCACATAGGCGCGGTACATCAGGTCCTC